>NZ_CP072380.1:2400000-2702006 GCF_018128285.1 Atopobium sp. oral taxon 416 | reverse complement strand
CCGAGCGTGTGGTTCTGGAGTCGGATCCGGTAGCCTGGCGCGTTGAGTCTCAGGACTATGCGGATGTCCTGCAGCCCACGATCAACAATATGGATAAGTATTCCCGTGGCTCTGTGCTTGTAGTTGCAGGCTCCTCCCGCTTTCCGGGTGCTGCACTCATGGCAGCGAAAGCTGCTGCACGCGCTGGCGCAGGCTACGTTACGCTTGCGGTGCCGGTTACGATCGCTCCGCTCCTGCAGCAGCAGGTACCGGAGATTCCGGTCGTCGGTATGGCCGCAGACCAAGGCGGAACCTTTGCCAAGCAGGCGATCCCTGCGATCCTCAAGCTTGCGGAGCGCAACTCCTCGACCTTGGTCGGGCCGGGCATGCGCGTCACCGCAGGCACCATCTCAGTCGTTTCAGCACTCCTCAACGCAGAGGTGCCGCTCGTTGTCGATGCGGATGGATTGAACTGTCTCTCACGTCTGACCAACAATGCGCTCGACCAGTTCCCGGAGGTCACCCGGCGGGATAAGCCGCTAGTCCTGACCCCGCACCGCCGTGAACTCGGCCGTCTGGTCGGATTGCAGGATACACCTCCTGATTCGCTCACCGCCTGCCTTGAAGCGGCGCGTCGCATCGTCTGGAGCGACGGTGGCAGTGAGATCTGCGTTGTCGCAAAGGGCAGTGCTACGGCCTGCGTCGGCGTGGAAGCCGCTTTGCTTCCGGAGCCGGGCACCTCAGTGCTCTCCACGGCAGGGTCCGGCGATGTCCTGAGCGGTATCATCTCAGCCTTGCTCGCAAAGGATCCGGAGGACAAGGAAGAACTGTCGCTTCTGTGCTCGCTGGGCTGCGAGATCCATGCGTTGGCTGGATCGCGCGCCGCAAAGCGCTATGGCTCCCATGGAGCTATGGCAACCGATATCATCAGCGAGATCGGGTTAGCGTCAGACTCTCTGGAGCAGCACGTGGAAGAGCTGCTCTCCTCGGATGATACAAAGGAGTAACTGTTTTCATGAGAGAAAACAATTGCCCGCCTGACCGCTGGGCCTGGGTGGAGATCGATCTCGGCGCGGTGCGCTCCAATGTGCGCGCATTCAAAAAACAGCTTGAGTCGGGCGTCAGGATGATGTGCGTCGTGAAGGCCGATGCCTATGGGCACGGCGCGGTGCGCTGTGCGGACGTCATGTCAAAGGCCGGGGCCTACTCCTTTGCGGTGGCGACGCCGAGCGAGGGCGTCGAGCTCAGGAAGAGCGGTATCGAAGAGCCGATCGTGGTCTTGAGCGAGCCCCCAATCTCTGCGATCCCAATGCTTATCGAGTACGATCTGGAGCCGGCGGTCTATACTACCGAGTTTGCGCTCGCCTTCGGTGAGGCGGCCGCAGATGCCGGCACGGTGGGTAAGTACCACATGGCGATCGATACCGGGATGCACCGGATCGGGGTTACCCCTGATGATGCCCTCGATTTCCGTCACGCAGTCGACTTCCACCGCGGCCTCACCTGCGCTGGGGTCTTCACGCACTTTGCGACCGCGGAGGTCCCCGACGACTGGGATTTCCGGATGCAGTGCAAGCGGTTCATCGATACGGTGAACGCGCTCAAGAGTGCCGGCTATGAGACGGGCCTTATCCACTGTGACAATACCCCAGGCACCATTCTGCACAAAGGTATGCAGTTCGATATGTGCCGTGTGGGGATCGGCCTCTACGGGCTACATGCGGCTCCGATCACGGCTTCCTACATCGACCTGAAGCCGGTCATGGCGGTTAAGGCGCGGGTGACCCGTGCGATCGAGCCGGAGGTCGGTGAAGGCGTCGGGTACGGGATGACGTACCGTATCGCGAACAAGGGGACCCAGATTGCGACGATTCCACTCGGTTATGCGGATGGGCTGGCCCGGGAACTCTCAAACCGTATGGACGTTATTGTGAACGGGACACGCTGCCCGCAGGTCGGCAACATCTGCATGGACCAGACGATGTTTGCAGTGCCGCCTGCCTCGGCGAATCCCTTTGCGCCTTCGACGCGGGTGGACTATGGGGATGTGGTGACGCTGATCGGTCAAGACGACGATGAGGCTATCACCTTGGATGATATGGCCCACATCCGTCGTACTATCAACTATGAAGTAGCCTGTGACTTTGGCCTCAGGCTAGAAAAGATCTATGTCTGAACAACCTGTCGGAGGTGTACCCCATAGAGGGTACCGCCGCAAGCCGCGGACGTATATGAGTGATGCGGAGATGTATATGGCAATCATGCAGATACCGGGGCATACTAACCAGAAGCCGCAGGAGGTCACCCTAGAAGAGGTCCAAGCGGTGCTCGGGGATTGCATGCGCTGCCCACTCGGGCAGACGCGGACCAACATCGTGTTCGGCGTCGGGAACCCCAACGCACGCGTGATGTTTATCGGTGAAGCCCCGGGCAGAAGCGAGGACCTGCAGGGGGAGCCCTTTGTGGGTGCTGCGGGTCATAACCTCGATAACCTGTTGAAGCTCGCAGGTCTCAAGCGTGAGGATGTCTATATTGCCAACGTCCTGAAGTGCCGTCCACCGTCAAACAGAAACCCCAAGCCGGAGGAGATCGAAGCCTGCGCCCCCTTCCTGCGGGAACAGATCCGCTCTGTCTGGCCTGACGTAATCATCTGCCTCGGTAATTTTGCAGCCCACTTTGTGCTGAGGACTGAGCAAGGGATCTCAAGTCTGCGTGGACGGATGCACCAGACCGGGCACTTTGCGGTGCTGCCGGTGTTCCATCCTGCCGCGGCCCTCTATCACCACGAGTGGCAGCAGCTGCTCGACGAGGACTTCACCTTCCTCGGACAGTGGCTTAAAGAGCATCCCGTAAGCCCAACAAACGGGGGAGTGCACAGCGATGAGATTGCCAAAGGTTATAGATGACACGCACTACGTGTCCCAATCTCCTAAGGAGACCAAGAACTTCGGGGAGATCGTCGGCACGCTTTTGAAGCCAGGGGATGTGCTGGTACTCACCGGCGATTTAGGTGCCGGTAAGACGCAGTTCACTAAAGGTGTCGCCCAGGGGATGGGCGTGAAGGATGAGGTGACAAGCCCCACCTTCACGATAGAGATGGTCTATGAGGGGACGGATATGCCGCTCTATCACTTCGACCTCTATCGGCTGAATGATGAGGACGAGCTGGAGGATACTGGCCTGTTCGATGCGCTCGGTACCGATGGGCCCTGCCTGATTGAGTGGGGCGAGCAGTTTGAGGATGCAATGGGCGATGAGCGAGTCGATGTGATCTTCAAGCGCTTGGATGCGGATACGCCGGCCGGACAGGAACCCGCCCGCTCCATTGAATTTGTCCCCTACGGCGCAAGAAGCACCGAATTGGCTTTTGCACTGCACGCGCGCACGGTGTCGGCCAGGAAAGAAGATTAGGTAGTTAAAGACGGTGAGTCTCGAGTTGAATACGCGGTATGTTTTGGCGGTGGACACCTCCACCGATATGTTGGCCTGTGCGGTTGTTGCGTATGATCCAACGCAGGAAGGCGTCAAGAAGGTCAAGCTGCTCGGCTGCAGCGACCACAAGTGCCGCAGACAGGCGAACGTGGAGTTAGTGGGAAGCGCCTTTGATGCCTGTAGACAGGCAGGAATCACCTGGGACGACCTCAGCTCAGTTGTCGCGGGACGGGGTCCCGGCTCCTTCACCGGTGTCCGTATTGGGATCGCTACCGCCAAAGGTATTGCAGTGGGGCTTGGCAAGAAGCTCTATGGGGTCTCTACGCTCGATGTGACAGCCTGGCATGCCTGGTTTGCCGGCATCAGAGGACCATTGGCAGTTGCCAATGACGCGATGCGCAAAGAGATCTACCCCGGAATCTATGTGTTGGATGAGACTGGAGCTCACCGACAGTTCGCGCGTGAGACCGTGATGAAGGCCGGCAAGGTCGTCGAAGCCTGGGCTGAGCTGCCTCAGAAGACCGGCGGCGCGATTGCCCTGACCGGCAACGGCCTCGTCAAATACCGCAAGCAATTTGAGGATGCGGGCTTTACCAATATCGTAGATGAGAAACTGTGGTTCCCCTCCGGTGAGGGGCTTGCTGCTGCGGCGGCCACCTCAGATCCGGATTCCTTAGGTAATGGGGATCCCGCGCTCGTCCTGCCGCTCTATACCAGACTTTCGGATGCGGAGGAGAACGAGCGGAAGCGGTTGGGGCTCAAGATCCCTGCCTCGGTCGATGTCGCCGGGGTCGACGATATGCTCGCGAGTCTGCATACGCAGTTGCGGCCAATGACGGTCAATGACTGCGCACCTGTCGCGAAGCTAGAAGAGACTATCTTCGAAGGCTCCGTCCATGCTCCGTGGAGTGAAAACGCGTTCTACGAGGAAGTGTCACAACCGCAGCGTAGCTGGTGGATAGCCCACGATCAGGGCACCATCATCGGCTATGCGGGCGGTGTACTCGCGGGGAGCGACTTTGAGATCGACGATGTTGCCGTGATCGAGCAGCGCCGCGGTGAGGGCATCGCTGAGCGGCTGATCGCACGGGTGGTCTATGATGCGGAGATGTTGGGAGCTACCTCAGCTTCACTCGAAGTTGCGACCGACAATGCGTCGGCTCAGAAGGCCTATGCCAAGCTCGGCTTCAAGCGAGTGGGGAAACGGCCTGACTACTATGCACCGGGCAAAGACGCCCTGATCCTCAAGGTCTCCCTGCCGCTAGCGGCTGACCCTGAGCACATGAAGAAAGCGCCGGTGTCGCACGCCTCGCTTACGAATTGGCCTAAGAAGCCTCAGGAGCGTACAACTGAGACGCAGGAAGCGATTGCTAAAGCCGCGCCGCTGATCCTCTCAGTTGAGTCCTCTTGCGACGAGACGGCGATGGCTGTGATCGACGGACAAGGGCAGATCTTAGCCAATGTAGTGGCCTCCTCCGTTGACTTCCACGCCCGCTTTGGCGGCGTGGTTCCCGAGATCGCCTCGAGAAAGCACATTGAGGCAATCGTGGGAGTCTACGAGGAAGCGATGGAGCAGGTCGGCAAGCACTTCGGGTGCGATACCTTGACCCCTGCTGATCTGGCAGCCGTCGGCGTGACCGTAGGTCCGGGCCTTGTAGGTGCCTTGGTGGTCGGCGTCGCCTTTGCAAAGGGGCTCTCTGTCTCGGCGGGGTTGCCGCTCATCGCGGCCAACCACCTCGAGGGGCACCTCTTTGCGAACCTCTTTGAGACCCCTGATCTGGAGCCCCCCTTTATCGCAAGCTTGGTCTCCGGCGGCAACACGATGCTTGTGCATGTTAAAGGCTGGGGAGACTATGAGGTCTTAGGCCAGACGATCGACGATGCGGTCGGCGAAGCGTTTGACAAAGTGGCGAAGGCCTTAGGGCTTGGCTACCCGGGTGGTCCGATCATCTCGGAGCTCGCTGCAAAAGGTAATCCCAAGGCAATCCACTTCCCGCGTGCCATGATGCACTCAGGGGATTACTCCTTCAGTCTTTCAGGGCTGAAGACCTCGGTGATCACCTATATCGAGGGAGAGAACAAAGCGGGCCGTCCGATCAATCTGCCTGATCTTGCCGCTTCCTTTGAAGCTGCGGTGATCGATGTGCAGGTCGCCAAAGCGGTCCACGCAGTCAAGGAGACCGGATCGCGTGACTTCTGCGTAGGTGGAGGCGTCGCTGCAAATCCACAGCTGCGTGAAGCGTATAAGAAGACCTTCAGAGGCATGGGCGTGAGAGTTACAGTGCCCCCGATTGCCGCCTGCGGCGACAATGGTGCGATGATCGCGCTCGTGGCGCTGAGGAGCTATAAGGCTCACAAGTTCGCTGATCTGACGCTCGATGCGCATCCTAACTCAAAATTAGGGGCGTGGACCGCCTCGAACGCACCCACGGTGTGGCAAGGCGAGCAGACCTGGCTTAAGCATACATCCTGATTCCGTTATTACAACTCTATTACTCACTCTGGGATTGCTGCGTAAATTGAGTAATCTTGCACTACAAAGGGACATTTTTTTCATGCCCCTTGGGTGTGCCGTCAGCAAGGAAAGAAGATCCATGCAACAACGTGATACCGGCTCTGCCCATCACGGGCGAGCGAATGTTTCCCGCCGCAGTTTCCTGAAGGCTTCCGGCCTGACCGCTATCAGCGTCGGCGCCGCAGATTTCTTGGTTGCTTGCGGTCCTTCAACGGAAACGGTCGAGATCGGCGAAGAGGAATCGGGCAGCCAGCAGCGGACGTTCGGCGATAACGGCACGATGCGTGTCGGTATGGAAGTCGCCTACCCTCCCTTCAACTGGCAGGTGTCTGAGGAAACTGAGGACACGATCCCGGTTGAGGGACAGAGCGATGCCTATGCGGATGGCTATGACATCTACTTCGCGAAGAAGATCGCTGAGCACTTCAATCTCAACCCTGTTGCCTCGAAGATGGAATTCTCAGGCCTTGTTGAGGCCCTGAAGAACGGGCAGATCGATATCATCTGTGGTGGCATGACCGCCACCGACGAGCGTCGCGAGTCAATCGACTTCTCCGATCCGTACTGGACCAGCCACTATGGTCTGCTCGTGAGAAAAGGCTCTGCCTATGTGAACGCCACGAGCCTGGATGATTTTGCCGGCGCAGCCGTGTTAGGCCAGCGCGACACCTTGCTCGATACAGTGATCGATGAGATCCCGAATGTGAACCACCTGACACCGGTCGATTCGGTCCCCGCCCAGCTCTCAAACCTCAATCAGGGTGCCTGCGATGCGATTACCTTCGACGTGGAAAATGAGAGAGGGCTCTTGAAAGCGAATCCGGATCTGACACCGGTAGAGATCAATGGATCCCAGGCCCTATTCCAAGAGGACGCTCCGATCAACGCGGGTATCGCGAAGGGGCAAGGCGACACGCTACAGCAGATCAATGATGTGGTCAATTCCGTCCCCCAGGATGAACGCCAACAGGTGTGGGACGACGTGCAGGCGCGTCTGCCGGAGTAAATCGAAGTAAGCGATTACAGATAGGCATCTCTTCGGCAGCACAACAGTAGGGGAGATGCCGTATCTGACAAAGGAGCTTTTCAGATATGGCAAAGAAAAAGGGCAGGTTTAAGCGATTCGTTACCGAGGACCATCGCTACGTCTTTCTTTCTACCTCAGTGATTGCGTTGATTGGCTTGTGGCTTTCAAGCCAGCCGCATACCTCCTCGAGTTTTTTGAGATACTCGTACCCGCTTGAGTGCGTGCTCTTCTATCTGCTCGTAGTGTGGGTCGTGGTGTCACTCGTGGCGCTCGTGAACAAGATCGTGAAGTGGCACGGTGACGCCTACCAGACAACCTCACCCCTCGCGACGCCGAGGGCGAAGAAGATTGAGCGCTTTAGCTCCTATGTGGCCTGGGGCATCACGATCGTGATGGTCATCGACCGCGGCATCATGCGCATTGTCGATATCGTGCAATACGCGGTGACACAGGATTCGAATCCTTCAGACTTCCTCGGTTCCATGATCTACATGCTCTATCAGATGCGCAGCACCTTCCTACAAGGCATCCTGAATACGATCATTATCGCGGTTGTCGGCACGCTCGTCGCATTTGTGTTGGCTTTAGTGCTGGTCTTCCTGCGCCTGCAGCAGATTGACCGCTCTGACAACGACTTCGTCAGATTCTGGAAAAAGGTCGGCGTAGGATTCGCGAAGGTTTACTCCACGATCATGCGCGGTACGCCGATGATGATCCAGGGACTCATTATCTACTATGCGGGCACCGGTATGCTGACCGCGCGAGGCATGACGCCGACGGAGATCCTAAACGTATGGTCCCCGTTCAACGCCGGCCTGGTCACCGTCTCGCTCAACTCCACCGCCTACATGATGGAGGTGTTGCGCTCCGGTATCCTCTCCGTCGATCCGGGGCAGACTGAGGCAGCTCGTTCCTTAGGCCTCTCACAGTGGCAGGCGATGCGCAAGGTCGTCTTTCCGCAGGGCATCAGAAACTCAATCCCGGCGCTCTCCAACGAGCTCGTTATCAACATCAAGGATTCCTCAGTTCTCATGGCTATCGGCGTGCTTGAGCTCACCTTCGCGGTCCGCTCGATCGCAGGCGTCTACTACAAGCAGATGGAACCCTATGTGGCCGCTGCAATCGTGTACCTGATCTTGACGATGGTCGCGACGAAGCTCCTGGACAAGTTCGCTAAGCACTTTGATCCCAAGGCTGCTCGAGTTGTACTGAGCACCTCCAATGCGCCGGTCCCCCAGACGAAGCAGGTGAAGTAAGTTGAGTGACACAAATACGAACGTGCAGTCCGTCGTCAAAGTCGAGGGGCTCAAGAAAAGTTTCGGCGACCACGTGGTGCTCAAAGGCATCAACTTCGAGGTTATGCCTAAGGAGGTCGTCACGATCATCGGGGCTTCCGGCTCGGGCAAGTCCACACTGCTGCGCTGCATCAATCTGCTTGAGGTTCCCGATGAGGGCCATGTGTGGTTTAGGGGGGAGGACCTCGTCTCCCGGACCGTGAACGTCAACAAGCTCCGTGAGCGTATCGGCATGGTCTTTCAGGGCTTCAACCTCTTCAACAATCTCAATGTGCTCGATAACTGTACCCTGGCGCCGGTCACGTTGAAGAAGATGACAAGAGAGGAAGCGGAGGGTGTGGCGCTCAAAAACCTCGACGCTGTAGGCCTTAAGGACTATGCGCAGGCTTCCGTCGTCTCCCTCTCCGGCGGCCAGAAACAGCGTGTGGCTATCGCGCGCGCCCTGTGCATGGAACCGGAGCTCATGCTCTTCGACGAGCCGACGAGCGCCCTGGACCCAGAGATCGTAGGTGAAGTCCTTTCCGTTATGCGCGATCTGGCGCGGGGCGGGATGACGATGGTCGTGGTGACCCACGAGATGGACTTCGCAAAGAACGTCTCCGACAAGGTCGTCTTTATGGATGACGGCGTGATCGTGGAATCCGGCTCCCCGCACGATATGTTCACCCATCCGAAGAAGCCCCGTACGCGTGAGTTCTTGAAGCGCTACCTGGAAGACGAAAAAAGCAACTCATAACCTACTGGTTTTCAAAACTCCTCGTGTGAGCGGGGAGCTTTGTTTTATCCTGAAAGGGATACACAGAGGATGGCAAAATCCCGTCAAAAGGAGATCTCCATGAAGGATGGGTTTGTTTCGGTTGCCGCAATCACCCCGCCCGTTAAGGTTGCGGACGTTGGCTACAATGTGGGCGCACTCATTAACGCAATCACCAACACTGCCAACAAAGGCGCCAAGCTGATCGTGACCCCCGAGCTCGGTATCACCGCCTACACCTGCGAGGACCTGTTCCTGCAGGCCTCCTTGCTCGAGGCAGCCCAACACGGCCTTAAGCAGGTGGCTGAGGCAACGGTGGGTCTCGATGCCCTCATCATCGTCGGCGTGCCGATGCGGGTTGCCGGCAAGCTCTACAACTGCGCCGCAGTGCTCGATGGGGGGAAGCTCTTGGGGCTCGTACCGAAGCAGACGATTCCCACCTACAACGAGTTCTATGAGGGACGGCACTTCTCCCCAGGTCCCAGTCAGGTAAGCCAGATTGAGGTAGCGGGGTTTGGATCGGTCCCCTTCGGGGCAAACCAGCTTTTTACCTGTGACACTATGCCCGACCTCGTCGTTGCTGTTGAGCTCTGTGAGGACCTGTGGGCGCCTGATCCGCCTTCGATCCATCACGCAGTGGCAGGGGCGACTGTGGTCTGCAACCTCTCCGCCTCCAATGCCCTGGTCGGGAAAGCGTCCTATCGCCGTATGCTCGTTTTGGGACAGAGCGCGCGGCTCGTGTGCGGCTACCTCTACGCCAGCGCTGGCCCGGGGGAGTCAACGCAGGATCTGGTCTTCTCGCAGCACAATATGATCGCGGAGAATGGCACGATGCGCGCGGAGGCTGAGCCCTTCGGTTCCGGGCAGACGATCTCTGAGCTCGATGTGTCCTACCTGCTTGAAGAGCGCCAGCGCCTCTCAACCTTCCACACTGCGGTCACCCCTGAGACGGCGGGCTATGTGGTGACGCCGTTCCACCTCGAACTTACCCATACGCACCTGACGCGCTCTGTGGATCCCGCACCCTTCGTGCCGGATAACGAGGAGACCCGCGACGAGCGCTGCGAAGATATCCTGATGATCCAGAGCCAGGGCTTAGCGAAGCGGTTACGTCACACCCACTCCACCTGCGCGGTGGTCGGCGTCTCCGGTGGGCTTGACTCCACACTGGCACTGCTTGTGACCGTCCAAGCTTTTGACGCCGTGGGTCTTGACCGCTCTCGCATCATCGCCGTGACAATGCCGGGCTTCGGCACAACGAAGCGTACACGCAGCAATGCTGAGGAGCTCGCTAAGTCGCTCGGCGTCACGCTGCGTGAGGTCGACATCACGAAGGCCGTGCAGCAGCACTTCGCGGATATCGGGCACGATGAGAGCGTGCACGACGTGACCTACGAGAATGCGCAGGCTCGTGAGCGGACACAGGTCCTGATGGACATCGCGAACCAGGAAGGCGGCCTCGTTGTCGGCACCGGTGACCTCTCTGAGCTGGCATTGGGCTGGGCGACCTACAACGGGGACCACATGTCGATGTACGGCGTGAACGCCTCCGTGCCGAAGACCCTCGTACGCCACTTAGTCCACTATGTCGCGGATAACTGCGGCAACGAGGTGGAAGCAAGCATCCTGATGGACGTGTTGGACACCCCGGTTTCCCCGGAGCTTCTGCCTGCGACGGCGAACGGGACGATCGCCCAGAAGACCGAGGATCTGGTCGGTCCCTATGAGCTGCATGACTTTTTCCTCTACTACATGCTGCGCTTGGGATTTGCGCCGCATAAGGTCTTCCGCCTGGCGGTCTATGCGCTCGGGGATGAGTTTGGCCCGGTGGTGATCCTGAAGTGGCTCAAGGTCTTCTACCGCCGGTTCTTTGCGCAGCAGTTCAAGCGCAGCTGCCTGCCGGACGGCCCGAAAGTGGGCAGCGTGGCGGTGTCACCGCGCGGGGATCTGAGGATGCCCTCGGATGCCATGGCTCAGCTGTGGCTTGAGGAGCTCGATCAGATCGATCCTGAAGACTATGAGGCATAAGCTACTCTGAGATTTGTAAGGTGAGGGGACCTTGGCGTGTATGCCGAGGCCCCTCGCTTTCTCAGTCTTGCCCACCCCGCTGACTGCGGTGGGGGGGGTTAGTATCTGAGCAGTAGGAAATCTAAGCGTATACACAAAAGATATTTTCTACTTTGCAGGTATAACTTCCATGCATTGGGTAATATCTATACTGTTCGTGACAACGGGTTAGAAAAGCCCATTCCACGCGCCTGGTTCAGGCGCACGTTAAGGAGGTTCGGGAATTATGACATTGAAGCCTTTGGGTGATCGTGTACTGGTCAAGCCGGCACCGAAAGAGGAGAAAACCGCAAGCGGTCTGTATATCTCTTCAGGCGCACAGGAGAAGCCGCAGCGCGGCAAGGTTGTGGCTGTGGGCGCTGGCAAGATGAATGACAAGGGCGAGCGCATTGTTCCGGATGTTAAGGCTGGCGACGAAGTGTACTTCGGTAAGTACGGCGGCAATGAGGTCAAGATTGACGGCGAGGATTACTTACTGCTTCGCGCAGACGATATCTACGCAATCATTGAGGACTAAGTTAGGTTATGTGAGCTGATATCGGAAGATATCAACAGAGCTAGGAGATAAATAACATGGCAGCAAAAGATATTAATTTCGGCGCTGACGCACGTGCTAAGCTTGCCAAGGGCGTAAACACCCTCGCTGATACGGTAACCACCACCTTAGGACCGAAGGGTCGTTACGTGGCATTACAGCGTTCCTATGGTGCTCCGACCATTACGAATGACGGCGTGAGTGTCGCTAAGGAGATCGAGCTCAAGGACCCGATTGAGAACATGGGCGCCCAGCTCGTTAAGGAAGTTGCTACCAAGACCAATGATCTCGTCGGTGATGGTACGACCACCGCAACCCTGCTTGCACAGGTTATGGTCAATGAGGGACTGCGCAACGTCGCAGCAGGTGCCAACCCGATTGCAATCCGTCGTGGTGTGGACAAGGCAGTTGCCGCGGTCGTCGATGAGATGAAGAAGTCCGCTCAGCCGGTCAACACCAAAAAGCAGGTGGCTGCTGTCGGCACCATTTCCGCAGTGAGCCCTGAGATCGGTGAGAAGATTGCTGACGCAATGGAGATCGTCGGTAAGGACGGCGTTATCACCGTCGACGAGTCCCAGACATTTGGGATTGATATCGACACCGTCGAAGGTATGCAGTTCGACAAGGGCTACATCTCCCCGTACTTCGCAACTGATCAGGAGAGCATGACCACTGAGCTGCAGGATCCCTATATCCTGGCCACTGACCAGAAGATCTCCAACATCCAGGATATCATGCCGGTGCTCGAGGCAGTCTCCAAGCAGGGCGCATCGCTGCTCATCATTGCCGAGGACGTCGACGGCGAGGCTCTAGCGACCCTGATTCTGAACAAACTTCGTGGCACCCTGCATGTCGCAGCTGTCAAGGCTCCGGGTTACGGCGATCGTCGTAAGCGTATGCTCGAGGATATCGCTGTTGTCACCGGTGGCCAGGTGGCTATGAAGGAGCTCGGCGTCAACCTCTCCGATGTCACCGCTGAGATGCTCGGCCGTGCTAAGACCGTCAAGATCGACAAGGACAACACCACGATTGTCGGTGGTGCAGGCTCCAAGGATGCTATCAACGAGCGCATCGCCCAGATCAAGAATGAGATCGAGAACACGACCTCTGACTTCGATAAGGAGAAGCTGCAGGAGCGTTTGGCTAAGCTCTCCGGCGGTGTCGCAGACATCAAGGTCGGTGCAGCAACCGAGGCTGAGCTGAAGGAGATTAAGCACCGCATCGAGGACGCACTGCAAGCTACACGTGCAGCTGTCGATGAGGGCATCGTCGCAGGCGGCGGCGTCGCATTCCTCGAGAGCGCAAAGGCTTTGGACGACGTTAAGACCGTCGACGCGGACGAGAAGATTGGTGTCGAAATTGTCCGTAAGGCACTTGAGGCTCCGGTCAAGACTATCGCACAGAACGCCGGCTATGAGGGCTCCGTCGTCGTTGAGAAGGTCAAGGATATGCCTGCAGGCTCTGGCCTTGACTCCGCAACCGGCAAGTGGGGCGACATGATCGAGATGGGTGTTCTGGATCCTGTGAAGGTCACCCGTGTTACCCTGCAGAACGCAGCCTCCATCGCTTCTCTGATCCTGATCACTGAGGCTACGGTCACCGATGTTCCTAAGGATACCACGATTGAGGAAGCTATCTCCAACGCGGCTGCCCAAGGCGGACAAGGCGGCGCCTACTAAAGGTACACAGGCGTGAACAGTGTCTGAGTGTTTGAACGATTGCTCCGGGAGTGTCTCGCTTCTGGAGCTTTTTTCGTGCCTCGTGTCGCTTTACTATAGAAGATATACAGGAGTGCACTACACTTAATCAGCTACACCTAAGGAGGGAATTATGGTTGAAAAGCACGATTGGCTCGATGATATTATCGATATCTCGCAGAACTGGAGCGCGGTCTCCGACCCTGTGAAGCATGTCGTGAACAATATTTCGTTTGATCCTGAGAAGACCCCTCAGTGGAATCCCTCCGACTACAAGGAGCGTCCGCGCGCCAATTCGGTGCGCTGCATGGACGTGGCAGGACACGACACCATGCTGTGCCATGCCTGCACGGATGTGTGCCCGGTCAACGCGATTACAGTCACCGACAGTAAGGTTTCGATCAATGAGGACTGCCGCAAGTGTGGGCTCTGCTCCGCAGCCTGTCCCACCGAGGCCTTCATCGTGCAGAAGCTGATGCCCAAGACGCTCTATAACAGGATCGCCCGGCAGGCGGCTTCACACGTGCAGGTCTATATCACCTGCACCCGTGCCCTGGGGCGGATCCCGGCGGCCAATGAGATCGTCCTGCCTTGTGTGGGAGCGGTACCAAAAGAGCTCTGGTTCGCACTCTTTATGGAGTTCGACAACATCTCGGTATACCTGCCGCTCGGCGTGTGCGACCGTTGCCGCACTACGACCGGTGAGGAAGCCTATGTCAATGCGATCAGCGAGTCAGAGGAGCTGACCGGAGCTCACTGTGGGCTCGAGGTTGAAGAGAAGGCGCTCAACCACGAGGAGACCCGGGAGTACAAGCGCTCCCAGTTCATCGGGCAGATGGCACGTTCCGGCTCACGCATGTTAGGAGCAGACCGCACAATCAGTGGGGCACAGGCTTTGGGCCAGCGCATCCAGAACCATACCCGTCAGATCAATGAGCTCTCCCGCTCACTGGAGAAAGCTGTGGGCGTGCAGAATTCCCAGCATCGCCGGCGTATGCTGACGCAGCGGCGTGAGCTGGTGATGGCGGCGCTGCAGAAGTGGCCAGGTCCTGCCACTAAGATCAAGGAGCAGATCCCGAGGTGCGATAACTCCAAGTGCACGATGTGCGAGGACTGCACCAAGGTCTGCGTCTTGCATGCGCTTGAGATCGATAACACCGGGCATGTAAATATCGAGCCCGCTTACTGCATCGGCTGCGGGGCATGCGCTGCTGTCTGCCGTGAGGGGGCATTGACGATGCATCCGGCTGACGGCAGCGCGCTTGCGGTCCCCGATCCCAATGCGGAAGAGGCCGAGAAAGAGCGTGAGAAGGTGTATCAGCTGAAGGCGCAGGGCAAAAGGATGCTCGACAACGGGCTCAAGGCGATCGAGAAAACCGCCGAAGAAGAGTCCGGAGAGTCATCGAAGAAACATAGAGCGTAAGGAGAGCGTGCAGGCGCTCAGGAAAAGGAGAAGATGTTCCCGTGGCCTTATCCATTGGTATCGTTGGACTTCCAAACGTCGGAAAATCGACGCTGTTCACAGCACTGACGAAAAAAGGAGGATTGGCAGCGAACTACCCGTTCGCTACAATCGATCCTAATATCGGTATCGTCAATGTGCCGGATGAGCGTCTGCAGAAGCTAGCGGACATCGTGCATCCTGGGCGCATTGTGCCGGCAACGGTCGAGTTTGTCGATATCGCAGGCCTGGTCAAGGGCGCTAACAACGGCGAGGGTCTCGGTAACCAGTTCTTAGCCAATATTCGTGAGACCGATGCAATCTGTGAGGTCGTACGCTACTTCAAGGATCCGGACGTCGTGCACGTCGAAGGCAAGGTCGATCCGGCTTCTGACGTCGATACGATCCAGACGGAGCTCGTGCTCGCAGACCTGGGCACCCTGGAGCGTTCGATCCCCAAGCTGGAGAAAGAGGCAAAGCGGGACAAGGACAACAGACCGAAGCTCGAGGTCGCCAAACGCCTGCAGGGCTGGCTCAATGAGGGACACCGTGCCACGGATATGGATATGACCGACGATGAAAAGGCTGCGGCACACGATCTCTTCCTGTTGACCATGAAGCCGATCCTGTATGTTGCGAACTGCGATGAGGATCAACTGCACGATGACTTTGAGCCGCTCGAGGGGCAGAAGCCGATCCCCATCTGCGCAGAGGTGGAAGCAGAGCTCTCTGAGTTGGATGACAGAGAGGCACATGAGTATCTGGAGTCCCTGGGCCTCAAGAAGAGCGGCTTGGAGACCTTGGCACAGGAGGCTTACCATATCTTGGGCCTGCAGAGCTTCTTTACCGCAGGTGAGATGGAAGTCAAGGCCTGGACGGTCCGTATAGGTGCGAAGGCTCCGGAGGCCGCTGGCGTCATCCACTCCGACTTCGAGAAGGGCTTCATCAAGGCCGAGACCATCAGCTACGACGACTACATCAAGTACAAAGGTGAAGCTGGTGCCCGTGAGGCAGGACGGCTGCGCATGGAAGGCAAAGACTACGTCGTGCAGGACGGCGACGTAATGCACTTCCGCTTCAACGTGTAACTGAAAGACGGACAGAGCAGGTATAGAAACAGACCAGGCACTGGGGATTCTCTCGAGTATCGGGCTTCATTTCTAGACATTATTTCTCTTTCTGAATTATATTGATCAGGGCAGAGGCATAATCAAACAAACAGCCAACAGAGGTTGATTGTTCCAACTGCGTGTTATGGGGGGCTGACCAGACAGTAGTCTCAAGAGAAAACAAGCAAACGCTGAGAGGTATTCCTATGGTTGACAACGCGGTTGGATTCGAAGAAGCGGAGCGGTTGCTTTCAAAAACTCCGAGAGTAGGGAAGCGTGTGGATAGGATCTCTCACCTGTAATCCTGTGGCGCTACCATTGGCGTTGCCAAGCATAGATTTGCCCAAGTGGCTATCTGGCCCTATGTTTGACGATATTCCTGAGCGGATGGCCGCCTGCGTGGATAGGAAATCCACCATGGTCGCAATCAACCCCCTACAAGGACACGGTGTCGTCCCTTGGCACTGCGGTTGTAGAACGCAGATGTCGCAAGACAGATAGGCGCAGAAACGCTCAAAGAGGCGACCGAGCTGTGATGGTTCCATCCTGTTTGCCACATTTGCAGGTTTGCCAAAAGCTGGAAAGACAAGCAGACACCACCGGGGCGTCAAAGGTACACAGCCTAGCTCTTAGCGCTGAAATACGCTAAGAAGGAACTTTTGAGCTGGAAGTGCCCCATCACCTGCATGTGCTACACCACATCCTTCGACCTCATCTTTGAGATGTGTGACCTCACCCACACGAGTGCCTTCGTGTGGCACCACAGCGGCGCTGCCACCGCCGATGGCTACTAGAACCGGCTCGTGTTGTGCGGCCACATCTGGACAGACAAGCCCTACCTCACCGACTCCGACATCGTGCAGAAGAGCGGGCCCTCCAAGAACAAGATCTGCACTGTGGCAGGCATCGACGCACTCAAGAGCGTCGGCGTGATCTTAGGGCATGGAAAGCCCTTTTCCAAGTGAATCGAAGACACACTGCTTTCGCATAGAGCAGAAGGTTCAATAGTTGTGCACACTATGGAGATAGGTCTCATCTCTCACTCGTGAAGGCAACCAAATGCACTGACGAGGCCTATAGGGCAGACATCACCGACAAAGCATACCTGCACAAGGCCATGGGGCTTGCAAACAAGCTGTGCTGCTCTACCTATTCAGGTTCCCAGACACGAAGAAATCCAGCTTCCAGTCTTGCCTGAGTAGGTTCGTGTCGCTGTTCGGTGTCTGTCAGGGCGAGAAGAGGTAGCCCAAAGCTGCAAGGGTGCTTCGCCATTTGCGACTGTCGCACATTTCCGCAACTGACGGACCCATCTTTATCCACACGCTTCCCTACGTACGGATTCGTCAATGAAAGAGTCATTGGTGAATTAGGTACCGAGAATAACGAGGATATCGCTCGTGTAGGCATAGACACCGTTGCTGTCATCGAAGCACGTGATTGACTTGCCCAGCGAGGAAAGCACCTTACCTGCCGCATTGGCTTTTGCCCGATTGTCAGCCCCATGGTAGACGATCGTGATGCCCTTGGAGATGTCCTGCGCGGTGTCGGCGGTGGCGTTGAACCCTGCATCGTTCAGCTGGTTCGCGGCATCGGTTGCAGCCCCCGGTATACCCGTGGCATTGAGGACCTCCACGGTGCCGGAGTAATCCTCATCTGAGGAGCTTGCATCCCCGTTCGTGGTGCTGATACCATTCTCGTCGTAACCTGCGTTTCCGGTTGAGCCGGCAACACCGTAGGTCGGGTCATCGTCTGCACGCTCGTAGGGAGTCTCTCCACTATCGACTCTGTGCATCATAGCTCTCCAGGCCTGTTGGTCGGTGATCTGATAGGAGACGCCGTTGATGTCTTCGCCGATCGTGGGGTTCATACCGGAATACACATCGTTATCGACGTCGAGGTCCTTCATCTGCATCGCAAGAGATATGATCTGCCCCACATCCATATCGGTCGTGACGCCGTCCGCCAAGTTCTCAATGGTGGAGGTGATCGTCAACGGGTTGGATGCCAGGACTTTCTTGACGATTGCAGCGATAACCATACGCTGGTTGGCTGCGCGATAGAAGTCACCGGCGCCGTAGGCATCATAGGCGTGCCGCGAACGGCAGAGTGCCAACGCCTGCTCTCCGTTGAGTGTCTGTTCTCCGGCTTTGATATCCGCATTGGAGTAGGGGTCTTCCACGTCGACCGGGACATTGACGTCGATGCCGCCAATTGTGTCGACGATCTTTGTTAAGGTTTCAAAGTCCACTTCCGCATAGTGGTTGATATCGACACCGGCGTAGTTCTCGACGGTTTTGACCGTGAGCGCAGGGCCACCGTAGGAATAGGCGGCATTGATCTTATCCTGTCCATACTCACCCAGGTCGACGAGGGTGTCGCGGGTGATTGAGACGAGGGTGACCTTCAGGTTCTTGGGGTCAACGCGCGCCAGGATGATCGTATCAGTCCTGAAGTTACTGTTATCGTCGCCCCAATCCTCTGCGCGCGCTTCGTCTTTGTCGACGCCGAGCAACAGCATGTAGAAGGGGCCAGAGGGCTCTGAGGTATTGGAGAGCTCAGCTGCCAGATCAGGGGAGATCCGTGAGGTGAGTCGGTGGTCGATATCGAAATAGAAAGCCGCAAACGCGATCGCTCCCACTGCGATCACCGCAAGGATCACGATAACAACAGTCCAGATTATGTGGGATTTTTTACGGCGCTCACGCTTTCCCTGGTAGTGCGAAAGCCCGTTATCCCGGGAAAGGGCATTTGTCGCCGGTTCTTGGCGCCCTCTGTTTCTATGCAGCAAAAGTGAACTCCTCGAAAGAGCGGTTACGATCGAATAGATATAAATTTACCTATCCATAATAAACGTATTGCTATTTACCTACCTAAATTATAGCCGAAGTCCATTAAATACCCCGAACAGCGGAAATGTGAGGTGCTAGAATCAGTGCAGGTACATATAGGTATCCTGCGGTGTTCCCAATGAGTGAACGCCTGTATAGATATTCGTCTATTATGTATATACTCTTTACACTTGTAGCGGCTATAGTTGTCGCTGCAGGTAGTACGATATATTCAGGAGGAACGTATGCAAAGCACAAGACCCCATCAGTTAGTCGCAGTGCTTGATTTCGGTGCACAGTACGGGCAGCTGATCGCCCGGCGCGTGCGCGACTTACATGTCTATTCGGAGATTGTGCCTTGTGACATCAGCGCTGAAGAGTTGCGTGCGATGTACCCTTCGGCCATTATCCTCTCCGGTGGACCTGCCTCGACCTGTGCGGAGGATGCACCTGATATGGATGCGGATATCTTTAACCTCGGCCTTCCGATCCTGGGTCTCTGCTATGGGCAGCAGATCATGGCTAAGAAGCTGGGCGGCAAGGTCGGCTATACTGACAAAGGTGAATATGGGCCGGCAACGCTGCACCGGACTGACGGGAACAGCCGTCTTCTGGCGGATACCCCAGGTGAGCAGACCGTGTGGATGAGCCACCGCGATGTGGTAGAGGAAGTCCCGGAGGGCTTTACGATCACCTCGACGACAGTGAGCTGCCCGGTAGCCTCAATGGAGAACCGCGAGCGGGGCTTCTATGCGACCCAGTTTCATCCAGAGGTCCGCCATACCCAATATGGTATGGTGATGCTCAAGCACTTCCTCTTCGATATCTGCCACCTGCAAGCTTCCTGGACGATGACAAACCTGATCGACGAAAAGGTCCAGGAGATCAAGTCACAGGTCGGGAATTCCAAAGTCATTCTAGCTCTCTCCGGCGGCGTTGACTCCGCCGTCACTGCCGCGTTAGTACACCGTGCAGTAGGGGACCAGCTCACCTGTGTCTTTATCAACCACGGAATGCTGCGCAAGGGTGAGCCTGAGATGGTGGAGGAGGTCTTCCGCAAGCAGTTCAAGATGCCGCTTATCCACGTGCATGCAGAGGAGCGCTACGCGGAGCTATTGAAAGGCGTAACCGATCCGGAGCAGAAGCGCCGTCTGATTGGCACTCAGTTCTGGAAAGAGTTCTTTGCGGTCGCGCAGAAGCTCGATGGGGTTGAGTACCTGGCACAGGGTACCATCTACCCAGACATTATCGAATCTGGAGCCCGTAAGACTGGCGGCAAGGCCTCAACCATCAAGAGCCACCACAACCTGATCCCATTCCCCAAGGGGACCCACTTCGATCTAGTGGAGCCCTTGGATCACTTCTTCAAGGACGAAGTGCGGCAGCTCGGCATCGCCTTAGGCCTTCCGGCGGGCATGGTGTGGAGGCAGCCGTTCCCAGGACCGGGACTGGCGATCCGTATCATCGGCGAAGTCACGCAGGAGAAGCTGGCAATTTTGAAGGAAGCCGACGCAATCGTGCGCGAGGAGCTTGATGCCTATAACGAGAAGCTCTTTGAAGAGACCGGTGAGCGCAACTCCGAGCACAGCTGTTGGCAATACTTTGCAGTGCTGCCAGACATCAAGAGCGTCGGCGTGATGGGTGATGAGCGGACCTACCAGCGCCCGATCATCGTGCGTGCGGTTGAGTCCTCTGACGCTATGACTGCAGACTGGGCGAAGTTACCCTTTGACATTGTCGGCCGTATCTCCAGCCGTATCGTTGATGAGGTGGATGGTATCAACCGTGTGGTCTACGACGTGACGCCGAAACCGCCTGCGACCATCGAGTGGGAGTGAACTTTGCCCTCATTCCGTCTAGTTGCAAGCCTCCCGTCTAGTGGCGGTGGTTAGCATCTAGTGGTGGGAATAGGACAAAGCCGTCGGAACTTTCGATGAGTGGAATTCGCCGAGCAGCCCCGAAATCAAGCGATTTCGGGGCTTGTTTTATGTGGTATGACCTGCGGAAATACTCTTCACACCTGTTCAACGCCCACACAGGATGAGATTAGTTGGTACCAGTTGGGACTCGTTCCAAAAAGGTGCCAATACCAACGGAATGATTCCATCGCGTTTTTCGGTCGCGGCGCCATCTTGGGGCCCTGCGTGTAGTCACCGTGTAGTCACCCCGCCTCTCGGCGCTCCGATTTCACGTTTGCGCAGGTAGGAGCGAAGAGTGACAAACCGCCCGAAGACCGGGTTCGGACGCGTTTCCGGCGGGTTCTGACGGCATCCGAAGACCCTGGAGTCACTCTCGCCACGCGTCCCAGAACCCTGCTCCGAACGTTTATGGGACGCTTTCGAATCGCAGTAGTTGCCGAAGAGTGACAATCCCGGCGGAAAGAGAAGGGGGGCCGCCCGCGCGCCCCCGACACAGCTTTATCTGCGCGCCCTCAGCCCCTGAAGCGCGCCTTCCAGGCCCCGTAGTCCTCCTCGGAGATCTCCCCGGCGGAAAGCCGGTCGCGCATGCGCTTCCAGGCCTTCAGGGCCTGGGCGGCCTTCTGGGAGCCAGGCCTCGACGGGTCGGGGGCGACGGCGACGCCGTCCTCGGTGACCACAGGCGAAAGCCCCAGCTCCCGCTCGCAGCGGAACAGCACCTCGAGGGCGCCCCTCGCGCCCTCCACGCCGATGTCGCGGATGGCGTCCGGCGACACGTCGAGCGCCTCGGCTATCCTCTCGATCTGCTCGTCGCCCGGCGTCCTGATGTCGCGCTCGTAGTTGCGGATGGCGGACTCGGTGAGACCCACCTCCTCGGCGAGCTCCCTCTGGGTCATGTCGACGTCGTTGCGGTACCTTCGTATGCGCTCGCCAATGCTCACGGGTCCTCCTAGCTCCTCGGATGGGGAAAGCATATTACAGCACGCAACCGTGCGCAAACATTTGACAGCACGAAAACGTGCTGATATAGTCCGAGAATATGCAGCACATTATCGTGCTGCTCACTCCTCCGGAATGATTGCGAGGCGCATGGGATGTCGGTAAGGATCGAGGCGAACGGCACTTGGACCGCGCAGGTCTGGTACCGCGACTACAGCGGCGCGAGGCGCCACAAGACGAAGCGAGGCTTTGCCTCCGAAGACGACGCCGCGGCGTGGGAGGCGGAGTTCGCCAGCGGCGCAGACGGCGCGGTCGGCTCGACCTTCGCCGCCTTCTACGAGGTCTACGCGGCCGACATGAGGCCGCGCCTGAGGGAGCACACCTGGCACACCAAGAAGTACATGATCGAGGGCAAGATACTGCCGTACTTCGGGAACATGCGCGTCGACGAGATAGAGCCCCTCGACGTCGTGCGCTGGCAGAACAAGCTCATGTCGTACCGCAACGCTAAGGGCGAACCCTACTCCCAGACCTACCTCAGGACGATAAACAACCAGCTCTCCGCAATCTTCAACCACGCCGTGCGCTACTACGGCCTCGCCTCCAACCCGTGCGCGCGCACCACGAGGATGGGCTCGTCGAAGGGCGGGGAGATGCTCTTCTGGACGCGGGACGAGTACCTGAGGTTCTCCGACGCGGTGGCGGACAAGCCGGAGAGCTACTACTCCTTCGAGGTCCTGTACTGGTGCGGGCTGCGCGTCGGGGAGCTACTGGCGCTCACGCCCGCCGACTTCGACTGGACGCGCGCCGAGGTCAAGGTGACTAGGTCCTACCAGCGGCTCTCCGGCCGCGACGTCGTCACGCCTCCCAAGACCCCCAAGTCGGTCCGGGACGTGGTCATGCCGGAGTTCCTGGCCGAGGAGCTCAGGCCGTGGATCGACTCGCTCGGCATAGGTCCCGACTCGAGGATCTTCACGTTCACGAAGGCGAAGCTACACCACGAGCTCGACCGCGGGTGCGCTAAGTCCCACGTCAAGCGCATCCGCATACACGACCTGCGCCACAGCCACGTCTCGCTGCTGATAGAGATGGGCTTCTCCGCCGTGGCGATCGCCGAGAGGCTCGGGCACGAGAGCGCCGACATCACATTCCGCTACGCCCACCTCTTCCCCGACAAGCAGGGCGAGATGGCGCGCGCCCTCAACGCCTCGAAGGAGGGGTTCTGATGCCATGCCCCAACGACCGCAGGGAGCGCAGCGTCACCGTCGGCTTCAGGATGACGCCGGAGCAGAAGCGCTGGCTCGACCGCGTCGCCGAGGAGAGCGGGATGTCCAAGCAGGACTTCATCATGGCGCGGCTGCGCGACGAGGCGATCGCCGTCGTGCCAAACGTCCGGGTGTACCGGGCGCTGCGGGAGCACATGGTGGAACTGCTCCGGGAGCTGAGGCGGATCGGCGCGGGCGGCACCGTCGATGAGCGCCTGCACGAGGAGATCGAGCGGCTCACTCGCGAGTTCGTCGACCTGCGCGGAGGGACCGGCGCATCTACCGTCAACACCGAGCGTCTCGATATCCTGGGGATGAGGCGCCGCTAGAGCCCCTGCCGCTTCCGAAAACCGCCTCCCGGTTCCCGTATCGAAGAGCCGGGGCGCGCTTCACCGGGAGGGACTCGCTTTGAGATTGCGTTTCATATGGCGGCCTCCGGCGGGCAGGGTCACGGCGCAGCGGCACCCCCCTCCCGCGTTGTTCGAGAAGCGCGCATTCCCGCCGTGCGCCGCGGCGATGCGCCGCACAATCACGAGGCCAAGACCATGCTCGGGAAGGTCGGAGCCCGGCCTCCTCCCGAGCGCCGCGAGCGCATCGGCCCCAAGGCCCCGGCCGTCGTCGCTCACGACGAGCACTAGCCGCCGGCCGAACGGGGTGCCGAGAAGCCCGCCTCGGACATCAAGGGAAACCGTCACGCGGCAGCCCTGCAGGTTGTGCCGGAAGCTGTTCCCCACGAGGTTTACCGCCATGCGACGCAGCAGCGACTCGCTCCCGCGCACGCAGACGCCCTCGGCGGCAGGCGCCACGTCAAGCTCCAGCTCGCAGGCGCCCGTCCCCTCGTCCAGGAAGCCCGCCACCACCGACCGCAGCACCGCCGCCAGGCGCACGTCCCCGGCGTCGATGGGCTCCATGGCGTAGCGCAGCCGGTTCACCGCGTTGAGGTCGGCGAGCAGGCCTGCCGCCTCCCTCGACTTCGCCACGATGCGGGCAGCCCGTTCGCGCGCGCCGGCATCGAGCCCGGGATCCTCCATCAGGCGCGCGGCGTCGGCAACGACCGCGGAGAGCGGCGTCCGCACGTCGTGGGACACGGCGGCGACCCACTCGTTGCGCGCGTCGTCGCGCCGCTTCCACGAGCGCCGGGAGAGCGCGCTCACGAATACGACGAGCGAGACCAGGTTCACGCAGAAGAGCGCGATCAGGAGCAGCACGCCGCCGCTGAACTCGTCGAAGCCCTGCGAGAAGCTGTACTTCCAGGCAGAGCCCCTGGGGGACCCCACCACGACGAGCTTCCCATCGCGCCGCCAGCAGGACACGGGGTAGTCGTTGAGGTACCAGCGCGCGAAGGAAGCCACGTCCGCCGGGGTGTAGCGCGTGGGCACGTCGTCTGGCACGCCGAGGCCCCAGACCACGTTTCCTCCCTCGTCGATGAGCAGGGCCCAGCTGTCATTGTCGCGAAGCGCCTGCTCCATGTCCGGCGGGACGGCATACGCCCCGTCCCGCTCGACGATCGACTCGGACACCTTCGAGGCCTCCGGGGCGGTGCCGCCGCCCGCGAGGCCCTCGGCGTACATGGCGGCCCCCACGACGGCCATGTTGACCGCGAGGATGGCAACGGCACCGAGGACGCAGGATGCGGCCAAGCCCGCGACTCTCCTCAGCCGTGCGCGCAGCGGCCCCCTCATCGCGCCTCCTCGCGCATGAGGCGGTAGCCCAGCCCTCGCACCGTGACGACCCAGCGCGGGTGGGAGGGGTCGTCCTCGACCTTCTCGCGCAGGCGCCGCACGAGGATCGCGAGCGCGTTGGCGTGGCCGAACTCGTCCCCGTAGACGCTGCAGCAGAGCTCGTCCGTCGTCACGATGGAGCCGCGGCTCTCGTTCAGCCTCTTGACGAGCGCGTGCTCCTTCGCGGTTAGCGTCGACTCGACGGCGCCGAGGCGCCTCACCTCGCCCGTGGCCAGGTCCACCTCCGCCTCTCCGAGCGCGATGGCGGGCAGCGCGTCTGGCAGGTTGTAGCTGCGGCGCAGGACGGCCGCCAGGCGCAGCAGCAGCTCGGCGGGCAGGAATGGCTTGGCCACGTAGTCGTCCGCCCCCAGGCCCAGGCCCCGCAGGCGGCTCGCGTCCTCGTCGCGCGCGGAGAGGACGCGAGCCGGGGCGTCGCTCGTCTCGCGCACCCGGCGCAGCAGGTCGAAGCCGTTGCCGTCGGGCAGCATCACGTCGAGCAGGAGCAGCTGGGGCTGCCAGGTCGCGACCGTGAGCAGGGCGTCGGCCACGGTCCCAGCGCCGCGGACGGACCGGTAGCCCTCGCGCTCGAGCAGCTCGGTCAGCTGCCCGAGCAGGGTCGGGTCGTCCTCGACCACCAGCACCCGCGCCTCGTGTATGTCTCTCATGCCGCCTCCCAACTCCGGCCCCCATTGTATCCCGGGGCGGGGTTTCCCAGGCCCGGAGCGCCCTCGCCCCACCCGAAACGAAAGGCTCGCGAAAGGTTGGGGACAGGCGAGAGAAAGGCGCATCCCCCAGAATCCGAGCTGTCGCTGAAGCAGACGAACGAAAGGAGCGAGCATGGCAACTCTGGCTATCGCCACGAGCGAGCTCACCAAGTCATATGGCGGGGCGCGCGCCGTGGACGGCATCGAGCTCGAGGTGCCCGAGGGCGCGGTGTACGGCTTCCTCGGCCCCAACGGGGCGGGCAAGTCCACCACGATGAAGATGGTCCTCGGCCTGGTGCGGCCCACGGCCGGCGAGGTGGAGGTGCTGGGAGAGAGGATGGACCGGCGGAACCGGCTCGCTGTCCTCGCGCACGTGGGCTCACTCATCGAGAGCCCCAGCTGCTACAGGCACCTGACCGCGCGCGAGAACCTCGACATCGTCCGCAGGCTCAAGGGGCTGCCCGACGAGTCGATCGACGAGGCGCTCGAGACGGTGGGCCTGGCAGGCACGAGCAGGAAGCTCGCCGGGCAGTTCTCGCTCGGCATGAGGCAGCGCCTGGGGCTGGCCGCCGCGCTGCTCGGCAACCCCCGCCTCGTGCTGCTCGACGAGCCCACCAACGGGCTCGACCCCGAGGGCATCCACGAGATGAGGGAGCTCATCCGCGGGCTGCCCCGGACGCACGGCACCACCGTCCTGGTCTCGAGTCACCTGCTCTCGGAGGTCGAGCAGATGGCTGACCACGTGGGCATTATCAGCCAGGGGCGGATGGCGTGGCAGGGGACGCTCGAGGCCCTACGGGCCCGCGCGCGCCGCCAGCTCGCGTTCCGTACGACGGACGACCGCCGCGCGGCCGCGCTGCTGGGGGCCTCCGACCAGGGCGGGTGGCTGCTCGCGCCCTTCGCGGACGACGAGGCCGTCGCGAGCTCCTCCCTCGCGCTCGCTCGGGAGGGCATCGGCGTCGTGCGTATCGAGGAGCGCAGCGAGGGCCTCGAGGACATCTTCCTCGCCCTCACCGAGGGAAGGGGGCTGTGATGGTCGCGGTCGCCCTCGAGTTCGCGAAGCTCAGGCGCAGGAACGTGTGGTCCCTCTGCCTCGGCGCCGCCGCGCTGTGCGTCGCGTGGATGGCGTCCGACGCCGCGCGCGCAGCCCAGGGGGCGGCGGACGGGACGTCGGCCCTGCTCTACATGGCCCCGATTGTCAACTCCATCGTCATGACCCTGTTCGCCGCCGTCGTCTCGTCGCGCGCGTGCGAGGTCGACCACGAGGCCCAGGCCCTGAAGGAGCTCCTGTGCCTGCAGCGGGCGGGAACGGTGTTCGCCGCCAAGCTCGCCTGCAGCCTCGTCCTCATCGCGGCCGCGGTGGCGCTGGAGACCGTAGGCCTCGACGCACTGGCATCGTACAAGGGCTTCGCAGACCGGCCGGGGGCCGTCGGGCTGGCGGCATTCGCCGCCTGCCAGATAGGGCCGGCGTTCGCGGTCGCCGCGCTCGTGCAGGCGGTCGCCCTCCGCTGGGAGAACCAGTTCGCCTCGCTGGCGGTGGGCCTCGGCCTCTCGCTCACCGGCCTGTTCAGCCTGTTCTTCCCTCCCGCCGTCCAGCGCCTGGTCCCCAGCGGCTACTTCGGGCTGCTGTCGTGCGTGCGCATGGACTGGGACCCGGTCGCGAGGACGACGTCCTTTTACAGCGTCCCCTTCCCCTGGGGCGACGCGGCGCTGCTGGCCGCGATGTGCGCCGTGCTCGTCGCCGTCTCGGCGTGGTGGTTCTCGAGAAAGGAGCTCTAGCATGAGAGCGCAAGCCCTGCGCGCGGAGGCCGTCAAACTGCGCCGCGCGCCCATCTGGATCGCCTACGCGGTGCTGCCCCTCAGTGCCTCCGTCATCGGCACCTTCAACTACCAGCAGAACCTGGGCCTGCTGACCCCTGGGTGGGAGAACCTCTGGACTCAGCACACCCTGTTCGAGCTCTGCTTTTTCCTGCCGGCGCTCGTCGGCGCGGGATGCTCCTGGCTCATGGGCCTCGAGCATGCGGGCACCAACTGGAACCAGGTGCTCGCGAGCCCCGTCGCGCCGTGGCGCGTCGTCGCCGCGAAGCTCGTCGTGGGCACGGGCATGCTGGGCGTCGCGCTCGCCGCGACGGGGGCTCTGTTCGTGGCCCTCGGCAAGGCGGTGGGCCTCCCGGGCCTCCCGTCCGGGGGCTGCGTCATCAGCCTGCTGCTCGCATGGGCCGGCGGCGTGTCCGTAGTGGCGGTGCAGCTGCTCGTCTCGGCAATTGTGCGCAGCTTCGCCGCGCCGGTGGGCGTGGCTCTCGCGGGCGGCATCGCGGGCCTCGTGCTCACGGCAAAGGGCTGGGGCATGTGGTGGCCCTGGGCACTTATGCAGATGGGGGCGAATAGCAGCGGAGGAGGCGCTCTCGCGGCCTCGGACCTCCCCGCGTTCCTCGCCATGTCCGCCATCTTCACCTGCGCGGCGCTCTGCGCCTGCGCCCGGGTCGTGGCGAATGCCGGGGCGCCCTCATCGTGAGCCCGTCAGGTGCGGGACCGAATTATCAAAGCGAAAGGAAAGGACCCAACGATGGCACGAAGGATAACGACAATCGTCATGACCGCCCTGGTGCTCGCGGCCATGGCGGGCGTGTTCTACCTCACGAACACGGACAACGCGTCCACGTGGTACGTCCGGGTGGACGACGCAGCCGCGCAGAGCACGGGCCGCGGCGGCGCGGAGGCCTGGGAGTACACGCTCGACGCCTACGACGAGGGAAGCGGGCACCGCCAGCTCACCTTCACCGCCGGCAAGCGGCTCAGGGACGGCGCCTACCTCGAGCTCGGGTACATGCCCGTGCGCGAGGTGGTCTCGTGGGAGGAGGTCAAGCCCGAGCAGGTGCCGGACGCCGCGAGCCACTCGTTGAACAGCCGCGAGCGGTATCCCGGCCCGTTGTCGGTCATCACGCGCTCGACCTCGACCCCAAGGCCCCGGTAGAAGTCCCGGGCGCGCCCCATGAACGCGGCGCAGGCCTCCTTGCGCTCGTCGCCGAGCAGCTCGGCGTAGGCCACCCTGCTCCTGTCGTCGACCGCCACGTGCAGGCAGGCGGTGCCCGCCCCCGAGTCGGCATGGCGCGGGGCGTCGGCGCCGCGCGCCCTCCAGCCGCCGTCGGGCGGTATGCGCGCGACCCTCCTGACGTCGACGTGCACGAGCTCGCCGGGCCTCTCCCCCTCGTAGCGGCGCGGGGTCGCGGGACCGCGCCTCCTGGGCTCGCCGGTCACGCGGTCGACGTCGGCAAGGCGCGGCAGGCCGTTGCGCGCGACGATCCTGGCGCAGGTGCGGGCGGGCACCCCGGTCTCGGCGGCGAGGGCGAGCGGGGCGAGCAGGCGGGCGCGGCGGGCCTCCACGACCCTTGCCTCGACGTCGGGGGGCGTCAGCCTCGCGAGTCGCGAGGGGCGGCTGCGGCGGTCCGACAGCCGCTCGCCCGCCTCGGCCCTCGCGATCCACTTGTGGGCCGTCTGCCTGCTCACGCCCGCCTCCCGGGCGGCGGCGGACACGCTCTCGCCGGCGCGTGCACGCTCGACGAGCCCCTGCCGTCCGCGGGGCGTGAGCCGTGAGTCAGAATGCTGGAACAAGGAGGGCTCCTCTCGCTGCAACCTTCGACAATTCACAGCTTGGAGGAGTCCTCCCCTTTTGTCACGTCATGTGTCAACAACCTGTTGGCACACAACAGCTAGCCGGCGTCAAATCTCAACAAAAGACGATCTATTTTCAACCGTATGTGGTATCATTAAACATATAGATAGAAATTTAGATCGTCAATCAGCTAAGGAGGCGCTCGAGTATGGAATGGATCATTAAGCCAGTTGAAGATGAGGATGTTTTGGGTAGGTGCCATGTGATGTCTCCGTGCAAAAGGGGGCTGGACTGACGGGTGTTTTTTGCGCCCCTTTGATTGCGGACCAGAGTGATTGGCCGATATGAAGTTATCTCAGTATAATTATGTTCGGGAACAGAAAGATGGAGTGCTCCTCTTCAATACGAACAACAAAGGGCTGCTTCGGCTGGACTCTGAGTTTGCGGCTAAGTATAGAGAATTGGAGACGGGCCGCATTGATCCTTTGGATGACTTCACCGGCGCTCTATTCACTAATGGATTTATAGTCGATGATGATATCGACGAATTTGAGGCGCTTCTCGTCAAGAACCTGTGCCTTAGATACAACGAATCTAGGGCACAGGTTACTATTGCGCCAACGACGGGATGCAACTTCGCTTGCCCATATTGCTACGAGGCCGGGCTGGCTGCTCTTACGATGTCCGGAGAGCGTGCGGCTGCTGCGGCACGCTTCGTGTCGGAAGAGTTTGGGAAGGCCAAAGTCCTGATGGTGAACTGGTATGGGGTGAGCCATTACTCTGTCTCGACCGTATCGCCCAATTGACAGAACTGATCAGAGGGGCTCTTCCACCTGAATGTAAGTACGAGGCATCCATAGTTACCAATGGCTATCATCTGACAGAAAGAGCTGTCAAGGTGTTGTGCGATTGTGGCGTTCGGGAGGCCCAAGTTACCATTGACGGCGCGGAGCGACCGCATGACCTGAGAAGAATACCAAGCAATGGAGAGCCTACCTACGAGAGAATTCTGCATAATATCAAGTCTGCTGTCGATGACATTGGAATAACGATTCGCGTGAATGTGGATGCAGATAATTCTGCAGATCTTGATGGGTTGCTGATAGATATCGACAGGATGGCCCTCGCAGGGAAGGTGGGCATATATCTAGCCATGGTTGATGATGCACTAGGTGACGACGGCCATAGTAGTACACGTTACCTAGATGCGAAGGCTTTTTCTACTGTTGAATCCCTGTTTTACTGGAGCGCGATTGAGCTTGGGTTTGATGTTGGGCTTTTCAGGGGGTCGGAACCAGGGATTTGCTCGGCGATAGCTCTCGGCTCTGCGGTGATAGACCCAGAGGGAAGTCTGTGTAAGTGTTGGGACGAGATGGGCTGTTCAGATAAGAGTTATGGCACTGTTGATGCGCCGCGGTTCTCATCTTTGAACAGTTCACGCTGGTTGAGGTACGTCCCTGGCCAGGAAGGAAAATGTCACCACTGTGTCTACTTTCCGCTCTGCTGGGGAGGATGTCCCCGCGAGGCACTGGAAGGTCGAAAAGACATGTGCGGCCCAATCAAATACAACCTTGATGACAAGATTGACCTCCTGGCTCTTCAGAGCGCACATTCGCGGGAGACGTCCGCAGGAGGGTGCCCATGAGGGCGCTTATCGCCGCGTGCTGGTCCAGCATCGATGATCATGGCGGGTTCGTGAGATATCTCCTCCTGAGCCTTTTTGCCGCGTTGCTGGGAAACCTCACGCCCCTGCTTGCCGGGCTTATGATCAACATGACGCTGGCGTCCGGTGACGTTGTGCGCAGCATAGCGCTTGCGGGAGCCGTCCTGGCGGCGTTGTGTTGTGTCTCGAATCTCTGCTCGTACAAGGCAGTGCTGCTCTACACCTACCTTCAGGCGGACTCGTCGTTCGAGCTTGACCTGCGTGCGACCGGACACATTCAGCACCTCCCGCACAGGTTCTTTAATGACTTCGATCCCTCGTACTGGCGCAAGAGGCTCGACGATGACACCAACGGCCTCTCGCTCTTCTTCCTCCAGGCGCTCACGGGCGTCGGGGAAAATGTCATCGCTGTTGCCATTGCGGCGGTGTCGCTGTTCATGGTGAGCCCGCTCGTGTGCATCCTCTGCCTTGTGTCAACCGCGGCGTCGAACCTCTCCTATCGCATCTTTAGCGAGAAGTTCGCCAAGTCCCAGCAGGCCTTTGTTGAGGAGATGGCGCGCTACTCCGCCATCGCGCTCTGGCAGCTGGCGAAAATCCCCTTCATTCGCCGGAACGTCCTGTTTGAGCGAAGCGCCGATGAGATGAGGCGCTCCTACTCGGCCGTCCGTCCGGCCATGTACAAGACCAACTGCATCGCTGCGCGGATGACCCTGTTTGCAGATGTCACGCGGAGCCTCTCGCTTGCCATCGTCCTCATAGTCGCGGCGGTGGAGGTTGCCTCGGGACACATAGAGGCGGGCTTCGTTGCCACGGTGTACGGGTACTTTGCGACGCTGGTGACGTCCATGGAGTACTTTCTCAAGGTGGGACGGGAATACCAGCAGGCGAAAGTCAACCTCGGCCGCCTCACGGAGCTATGGGAGAGGAAGGTCGAGGACGTCGGAGAGGCGTGCGTCCGTGGCATCAAGACCGTGCGCATGCGCGATGTGACCTGCGAGTTGGAGGCGGGCAGGATCACCTTTGACGGAGTCTCCGCAACGTTTGCCAAAGGGAGGCTCTATGGCATCGTGGGGCCAAACGGCAGCGGGAAGAGCACGCTCATGACGCTGCTGTCTGGAGACCTTCGGGGATGCTGGACGGGCGAAGTGACGCTTGACGGGACGCCAATCGACGACATCGACCAGTACGATCTGCGAACGCATGAGATCGGCTATGTCGAGCAGGATTCCGTGATGATACGCGGCACGCTGAGGGACAACCTGACTCTGCTGTGCGATGGCCCGGTGAGCGACGAGCGGCTTCTCGACGTGATGCGCGAGGTGGGGCTTGACGCAATCGCCAAGGTGCCTGACGCCCTTGGCATGCAGCTTGGGGAAGGCGGTCGGCAGCTCTCGGGAGGAGAGGGTCAGAAGGTTGCCATCGCACGGGTGATTCTCAAAGATCCTGGCGTGGTCTTCCTGGACGAGCCGACGTCCGCCTTGGACGAGGGTTCGAGGGAAAGGTTGCTTGCCGTTCTGGACGATCTCAAGCGCTCGCGCATCGTGATTACCGTCTCGCATGACCCCGAGCTCCTGGCGGCGTGCGACGAGGTGCTCCAGATGTCGTAGCGCTGCCCGTAGCGGCATCGCCCTCGGCCGAGGCCCCGGTGACCGTTGCCGCTGCTGGTTGACACCTGCAATCTGCGACGGCTAACTAACCGGATGCGACCCTCTTTGGCCTTCCCCCTGCTTGCTGCCTACCCTTATCGTCGAACAAGCGGCCCTCGGGGCCGGAGGGAACGTAAGGGGAGTGGGAATGGCTAAGAGCACAACGAGAAAGAAGTTCATCGGCTCGACCATCGCGTCGGTTGGCCTGCTGGGCGTCACTGCCGCCGCAAACGTCGCGGCGAACAAGTTCAGCTCGCTTCTCGACCACTACGTGGGCGGACGTCCCGCAACGGTCGAGAAGGTCCAGGGCTCCGAGGACTGGGACGCGGAGTACTACACCTCGGACTACCGTGGCCGCAAGCAGGCGACCGAGGCCGCAAACGAGTTGGTCACCGAGATCGAGGCCGAGGGCATCGTCCTCTTGAAGAACGACAAGAACGCGCTGCCGCTCTCCACCTCCGAGACCGTGAGTATGCTCGGCCGCTATGCGGCAGACCCTGTCTACGGCGGCGCCGGCTCCGGTACCGTTGATGCAAGCTCCTGCATCAACTTCTACCAGGGCATCAGCCAGGCGGGCTTCACCATCAACGACACCGCCTACAACTGGATCAACGACAACTACTCCAACTACGCCAAGGCCGCCATCACCATGGACAACCCGTCCACGGCGTCCTACTACATTGGCGAGATCCCCTGGTCCGACTACAGCTCCGACGCCCAGGCATCCATCAAGGGCACCGTTGGCCTGGTCTTTATTGGCCGTGGCGGCGGCGAGGGCGGCGACCTCTCCCGCAACCTGAAGGCAGACGTCGAGTCCGGCGTCTCCGAGAACTTCACCGCCAACAGCGAGACGGCCAACTACGAGGACGGCCAGCACGAGCTGGAGCTCACCGTCGAGGAGAAGAGCGTCATCGCGGCTGCCAAGGCGGCGTGCACCAAGGTCATCGCGGTGCTCAATCTCTCTACGACCATGGAGCTTGGCCCGCTCGTCTCCGGCGACTACGCGGTCGACGCCATCCTCGAGGTTGGCTCCATCGGTGCCACGGGTGCGGCTGGCCTTGGTCAGGTCCTCGCCGGCACGGTGAACCCCTCCGGCAAGACCACCGACATCTGGGCTGCCGATTTCACCGCCGACCCCACCTTCAAGAACTTCGGCGGCAAGCGCTACACCGACATCGAGGGCTACTATCCCCAGAAGTCCACGGGTAACGCGTACTTCGTCGAGTACGCCGAGGGGCTCTACTACGGCTATCGCTACTACGAGACCGCTGCCGTCGAGCCCGAGCTCGTCCCACATGAACCGGTAGACGACGAGGAAGCGTTCCGGGGCGGGCGTCTCACGGCTCGCCATGCTTGCCCCGTTCCCCGTCTTTGGCGGCCACGAGGAACGAGTTCCTCATGACCCAGGCACCGAGCTCCGCGCGCGGTATGAACATCCCTCGGACCTTTCCGTGCAGTCGCCTGAACGGCAGGGGGTCCTCTTTCCTGCTGGCGAGCGCCCTCACGAGGTTCTCCCCGATGCCCAGAAGCGCCGAGACGTCCTCGACCGAATAGAAGTCCTTGAGGGGAACGTGAGGCCTGGCCTGCCTGGTCTGCTTGCCCTGTTCGTCTACTGCCATAGCCGGGTCACCCCTTCGATCGCCCGCAGCGCATGCGCCCGCGAGCGGGGTCGAAGCGGCTGGGATTCAGCGGGTACGCCGGCGAATCAGGGTCTATCGGCTTTCCGATGGGGCGTGTGCCCCGCGCGAGCAGGCGCATTATCATCGAGGGTCGGCTCAGCTGTTGTCGCCCATTGCGCGAAGCGTCTCATCGAGCTCTTTCCTTCTGACACGCAGCAGCCTCCCGATCCTTATCGCGGGAATCTGCTGCCTCTCGATGAGCTTGTAGACCGACGATCGCGAGATGCGAAGGTACTCGGCGACTTCCGGGACGTCGAGCAGCGCGTCGTCTTGGCCGTGGATGTCTGAGCTCGGGGTGGCAGCGAATCCCCGTTTCCCCGCCTCGGCACCCTCGCGGTTCTCAGCCCCATTATCCGACGTGGCGCCGCCGAGCCCAGCGGCATCGTGCCCGGGCTCGCGCTCCATGCTGAAGATGTCGTCTTCCATGTGTCACCTCTCGTCTGGCATCCGATCCGTTCGGGTGCCCTTTGATGCCAAGGAGCCCGTCTCCTTGGACGATGTCGAGAGGTGTATCCCGGTTCGCTTGCGCGCGCAACGCGGCGCGGGCCGCCAAGGCGCTCCAAGCCACTGCAAGGCATCGCCGGCCCGTGGCCGGGATGACGGCGCCGGACGGGGATTGGCGGCGCTGTGCGCTTCGGGTCTCAATGCGGTCGACGGCGGCCGGCGTTTCGAGGGGCACCGGATCGCGCTGATATCCGAGCGCGACCGGGCCGTCCGCGGTCGCGAGGCGCTGGGCGCGCTAGCAGGCATCGTCGCTTCCGGTGCCGACTGCCTGATGCGTTACTCGTTGACGAGCTTGTGCCCCGTGCTGGGCGGCGCGGGCGCAGCCCTCGTAATCGCCCGGGAGCCCCGGACGTCAGGATGCTCTGAATCTGAATCGTCGCGCGCGCCCAGCCGCTGCCATCGTCCTTGTCCAGGTCGTCGAGTATCAGCAGCTCGCTCGCCAGCCAGTGCACCCGCCCCGGCAGCTCGACGCCGAGCGGGAGTGAGCGGTATGCCGCACCACCGGCATGTGATGGGGTCGGGCTCCTCGAACTCGAGCCCCCTCTCACGCGCCTCCCGAGGGGCGAGGAAGCCGTTTTCTCTCATGAGCTATGCTTTCCCATTTCCTTTCGGATGACGAACCGACACCGGCGCCCCAGACGAGCCGTCAGGGTTGAGCGTCTCTCGGGGTGACATGTCGTCATGGGGTGACGGCTGGTCAGGGGGCGATGGCTCTCCGTGCGCCAGCTTCGTGAGCCATGCGCTACCTCTCGTCCGGCATCTCTTCGCACTGGATGCTCTTTGATGCCAAGAGGCCCAGTTCCTCGGACGATGTCGAGCGATGTTCGGGATCCGTTGGCGACAGGCAATGCGGCCTGAGGCGCTAGGCCACCGCAAGGCGCCCTTGCTCGCCAGCGCCCGACCTCTATGGCGTACTTGCCCGGCAGTTGATAGCCGCCATGCGGATTCGACCATTGCCCCTTGCGTAGTGTGTACCGCTGTGTATACTGTAGATAGTGTGTATATACGATATATTATTCAGCGACTGAGCGGACTACACTAGAACTCTCACGGGACGGCGTGCGGAGAGCCTAAATGACGAGGAACGACCCATGGACATCATCATCTCGAACGCGAGCGGCAAGCCGATCTACGACCAGATAGCCTCGCAGCTGCGGGGGCTCATCGCGAGCGGGGCTTTGGCCGAAGGAGAACGCCTGCCCTCGATCCGTGCGCTCGCGAACGACCTGCGGGTGAGCGTCATAACGACGAAAAGGGCCTACGCCGACCTCGAGGTCCAGGGCCTCGTCGAAACGATACAGGGCAAGGGAACCTTTGTCGCCGGCGGCAACCTAGAGATCCTGCGGGAGGAGAGGCTCCGTCACATTGAGGAGCTGCTCTCCCAGGCAATCGAGGAGGGTTCGGCTGCGGGCATCGGGACATCCGAGCTTCACGACATGATAGACGCGCTGGCGGAATGAAGCAGGCAGGAGGCACCATGAACGAACTTTTGACAATAACCGACCTCTCGAAACGCTACGACGGCTTCGCGTTACGCGACGTGTCGCTCTCCGTTTTCGCAGGCAGTGTCGTCGGGCTCGTGGGCGCCAACGGCGCCGGGAAGACGACGGTCATAAAGGCCGCTCTCGGTCTCATCCGAGCAGACGGAGGGAAGGTGAGGCTCTTCGGCACCGCCGCCCCGCGCGACGCGGCGACCAAGCAGCGCATCGGCGTGGTGTTCGACACTTGCGCGCTGCCCGAAGAGATAACTGTGGCTGCTGCCGGCTCGCTCATGCGGTCGGTTTATGGACGATGGGACCAGGCGGCCTTCAAGCGGTGCCTGGGCGAGTTCGGCCTGCCGGAGGACAAGAAGGTCTCTGACCTCTCGCGCGGTATGAGCATGAAGCTATCGCTGGCATGCGCGCTCTCGCATGGGGCAGAGCTGCTCGTCCTCGATGAGGCGACGGCGGGCCTCGACCCCATCGCTCGAGAAGAAGTGCTCGGGATGCTGCGAGAATTCATGGCCGACGAGGGGCGTGGCATCCTCATGTCGAGCCACATCACGAGCGACCTCGAGAAGATTGCCGACTACGTAGTCTGCATCGAAGCGGGCCGTATCGCGTTTTCTGTCGAAAAGGATGCCATTACCGACGTGGCGGGCGTCGCGCAATGCAATGCGGCGGAGTTCGATTCCGTCGCGGAAAGCTCATTCTTCGCCCCTGGCGAGATGCGCTTCATCAGGCAGCCGTACGGTACGGCGATTCTCGTGCCCGATCGGTTCGCGTTCGGGGAACGGTTCCCCAGAATCGCGCTTGACCGTGCCGACATAGACGGCTACCTGAACCTCGTGTTGAGGGGGGAAATCCGATGAAGGCGATGATTCTCTCCGACCTCATCATCATGCGCAAGTACCTGGCTCAGCAGTCAGTCATCGGCCTCGCGCTCGGCATCTTGCTCGCGTTCGTGATGGAAAACCCCTATGTCGTTTCGCCGCTCATCAGCGTAACGGTGAGCGGGAACTGCGCATTCACCGTCCTCGCGCTCGATGAGCGCAACGGCTGGGAACGCTACCGCCTCGCGCTGCCGATCTCCCGAGCAAACGTGGTGTCCGGGCGCTACGCGAGTCTCGCCATAGCAGTGGCTGCCGGCCTCGTCGTGGGGCTGGTCGCGTCGCTCGCCGCCATGGCGCTCGCAAGCGCCTTCATGGCGATGGGTTACGACGTTGACGGCGTGCGCGCGCTCGGCGAAGGAATCGATCCGGGGACCTACACGCTGTCCGCCTCGATGGGTCTGCTCTTCATAACCGTGGCACTCGCGGTTACCTTGCCGCTCGCGATGCGGTCCGGCATGACGAAGGCCGTGCGCTTTATCCCTATGATCATCGTATTGGTCGTGATACTCATGTCTGCGGCGATTGGCTCGAACGATGCTCTGTTCGTCGCCGAATTCCTCGACGGCATCTTTGCGGACCCCAACGGGCCGGCTATGCTCGCCGTCGCCAGCGCTGCGGCCTCCGTCGCCCTCTACGCGGCTTCTGCCGCAATCGCGGCAAGGCTCTACGAGGCGCGGGAGATGTAGCCGAACCGACTCGTTTCCAGCCGCAGTGCCCTACGCGGCCTCGGGTTCGCTCGCGGCGCCTCTCTTCCTTTCGCGATAGCGAATTCTCAACGAGAGGATGGGCTTGGCTGCGGCACTGCCCTTAGGCACTCAGGGTGGCAAAGGGCCGGAATCGCGCAACCGGGTCCGGATTCTCTTTGCCGCTCGGCAAAACGATCCGCATCCGAGAACCGCTGCTTCACCGGTTCTCGGATGCGTATGCGCAGCAGTCGGGCACGCGGGCACCCGCCCTTCCTCTTTTCTCTAGGCTACCTGATGTCTCGCGAAAACGCGCATCGCAAGCGGTGTGCAAGTCATTAGGAGGACTGCGTAGAGAATCGCCAGCGCAGTGGGAAGGTCGATTACCGCCGTCCCCGCCGCGTAGCTGACCATGCGGCTGAATGTGAAGTTCAGTCCCGCCATGGGCGTGAGGGCTCCAAGCTTCGCGAGCGGAGGGATGAAGAGGGCGAACATCCCGAGGAAGACCGCCGCCATCGGAATCACGGACACCGGCATCGTGGAGCGCATCTTCGAAGACAGGAGCAGCGTGAGCGTCGCCATGTCGATTGTGACAAGATAGCCGAGGCCGTAGACGGCGAGCATGGCCTGCCCGACTGTGAGCGGGTATGGGTTGTCGAATCCGAAGACCACCTGCACCGGCAGAGCCCACCCTCCGGCGCCGCACGCGGCTACGTTAATCCCCACGACGACCGCCGAGCAAAGCCACCAGTATGCCGTGGCGAACGCGAGCGCCGCGACGGCCTTGGCGGCGGGAAGAGCCCTCTTCCCGCGTCTCGTCGGCAGCGCCACGGCGGCGGTGCGGTTCTGGTACTCTCCCGCGTACACGCCCGAGAGGGCGATGCAAAGCGCCACGATCGCGAGAGCAAGGAAGCTCGCCCAATCCAAGGCGTTCTTCCATGCGCCGGCGTAGCCAAATTCAACCGGCCACTGAATCTGGTCGAACATGCCGTGCCAATAGGACGCCTCGGCATCGCTGTTAGGGGAAATAGTGTTCGAAGCCGTCGGACAGCGTGGTGTCTATCCTCGCAAGCGAGCCCTCTCGCAGGCTCGTCGCGCGCGGGCTTGCGCTATCGAGCGTGCCCACGATCTCGTTGTAGTAGTCGTCGGAGGCGACGGCCCTCGTCTGCTGCCAGAACTCGAGACCGTACTGGACGATTATAGCGTCGCTCGACAGGTCGTAATAGCCGGGGGTCCCCTCCGCGAGCTCGTTGGCGCGATCGAGGACAGCTGCGTCTTTCGCGATTCGGGCGTCGTCGAGCACGCCGGCATGCGACTCCTCGTTGTTGCGGCATGCCTGCTGGCCGGCGAGCCCCTCCACGACGGCGCCCGTTGCATGGTCGCGTGTGGTCGTGGTCGCCAGGTTCATGAAGGCCATGCCTGCCAGCAGGGCGAGCGCGACCAGGCACGCCGCCATGCCCGCACGGTTGCCGAGTATCTTTCTGAGTTCGAACTTGATGAGCTCTCCCATTGTGTTCTCCTAACGGATGCCCGCGTCGCGGAACGCGAGCAGGTACAGGTCTTCCAACGTGGGTTCGACCGCCTGCGCCCCCTCCATGGGCGAGGCGTCCGCCACCACGCGCACCACCGCATGCCCATCTGCGGCATAGCGCACGTTGGCCACGGGCATGCGCGCCGACATCTCCTCGGCGAGATGCGCCTCCACATGGCATTCCCACACCTTGCCCGCGGCCTGCGAAATCACCTGCTCGGGCGTGCCGTCCATGATGAAGCCGCCCTCGCGCATCACGAGGATGCGGCTGGCGATGAACTCCACGTCGCTGACGATGTGGGTGGAAAGTATCACGATCTTGTTTTGGGCGAAGCCGGCGATGAGGTTGCGGAAGCGCACGCGCTCCTTGGGGTCGAGGCCGGCCGTGGGCTCGTCGAGCACCAGGATGGCGGGGTCGTTGAGCATGGCCTGGGCGATTCCGAGGCGCTGCTTCATGCCGCCGGAGAAGGTCTTCACCTTGCGCCGCGCGTCGTCGGCAAGCCCGACCTCATCGAGCAGCTGCACGCTGCGGGCGCGGCCGTCCCGGCTGGAGAAGCCCTTGAGCGTGGCCATATAGCGCATGAACTCGAGCGCCGAGAAGTCGGGGTAGTAGCCGAAATCCTGTGGGAGGTAGCCGAGCAGCGCCCGATACTCGTCGCCCATCGATAGGGCGTCGCGCCCGCCGAGCAGAACCTGTCCGCTGGTGGGGCGCAGCACGTCGCAGACCATGCGCATGAGCGTGGTCTTGCCCGCGCCGTTCGCGCCCAAAAGCCCCGTCACGCCCGGGGAAAGCATGGCCGACACGCGGTCCACGGCTATCCTCGCCCCGAACTGCTTGGTCAGCCGATCCAATGTGAGTTCCATACTGCAATCCTTATCTCTAGTGGTAGGTTTTCGCCATTTGCGGCGAGAACGCGTCCAGCCCCGCAGAGGCCGCACGCACGAGCACCGCGACCTCGCGCACGAGCCACGCGAGCGCCGCGGCGGCCGCGGCGATCCACGAGGCGAGAGAAGCCGTCCCGTACATGTCCGGCCACATGCTCGCAAGGGCAATGAGCACGGCGCAGCACGCTGCCGCCCATGCCCAGCAGAGCACTGCGGCAGAAGAGGGTGCCGCCCTCCTGATCAGCGCTAGCGAGCCGGCGCAGGAGCAGAAGAACGGCGGGCAGGCGCAAAGCGCGACCGAGAGCGCGTCGGCGTCCAGAGAGGACGCGACCGCGCCAACCATGAGGGCGACCACCAGCGACGACGAGCAGCCCAGAACGATCAGGCGCGCCACCATCACGCTCGCCGCGTTGCTGGGGCACGAGTACTCAAGCTCGGCCACATCGTGCAGCTTGCTCGCATGCACGCTGGGCACGCCGACGAGCACGGTCGCGGCGGAGAGGACGCCGACGACGAGCTTCGCGAAGCTCGCGTCCGCGGTGCTGTTCGCCGCGGCGAGCATGAGCGCGACGATTCCCAGCTGTGCGACCCAGGTCCATGGAGGTACGTAGCGCACCTGGGACGCGACGAACGGGGCGAACCCCATCCTGCGGCCCCGGGCCCTGCTTATCCGCGCGTCCTCGGCGGCCATGGCCCGCGCGAGCGAATCGATAGTGTTCGGCCCCGCCTTCTCCCGTTGGGCGGAATAGTGCTGGGAGAGCTCGATTTTGAGCCTCGATCGCTCCGCCTTACCCATCACCTTCAAGTCCTCTTCAAGCACCTTCAGCGCCGCCTTTATCCGCCTGCGCGCTGCGAAACGGCTTATCCCGAGGGCCTGGGCGACTTCGCTTACCCCGAGGCCCAAGCCAAACCGCAGCTCCACAATCTCGCGCAGCTCACCCGGCAACCGCTCCAACGCGAGGTCGAGATCGGCCTCGCGCCCGTCGCGCTCGCCGGCGGCGACCTCGAATTCGAGGCTCACCGTCTTCAGACGCCTCTCGCGGCAGGCGTCGACGCACACGCTTCTCGCTATCCGCATGAGGTAGGCGATGGGCTTGCCGCGCTCGCGGTACCCCCTGGCGCGAACGAAGCGCAGGAACGTCTCCTGCGCGAGGTCGGCCGCCTCGTGCCCGGCAGGCGCGTGGCGCCTGCAGTACGCCAGCACGTCGTCGTAGCACTCCTCGGCAATCTCGCGCGCCCGGTCCGTATCCAGGCCCCCGGTTTCCCGTCTAGGCAAGCCAAATCACCTCCTCTACCCACTACAACGTGAATGCCGCCCGAAATGTGCGGCCTTCCACGATTTTAATTTCGAGCATTCTCCCATGGGCGCCTTGAGCCGGCTCGATTGGTGGGGCTCATGGCGCCCTAGGGTTTCATCTATTCTCAAGGAGTCGTGCCTCTTGGACAGACAAGCAGGGATGTGCTTGTTGGAGGCGTGCGTGCAAAGCCTGACTGGATGCTGGATCACGCTAAGCCCTGTTACGTCATAACCGAATGGAAAAACAAACAAGTTGTTTGCGGTCAATTATCAAATTCGGCAGAGAAGTCACTTCCGCGTTGCTATGATGGTCGGTAGAATTTTTAAGATTCGAGAGGAGGTGTCCCATGGCAACCGGCGACCAGATAAAAGCCCTTATCCAAGCGCATTACGACCAAGATAACGAACGTTTCAAGACTGCGGCATTGCGCATGGCCGCATCAGAAACACGCGTTGGCCACACTACTTTGGGTAGAGAAATAACTGCCATGGTCGATGCATCCACTCGTGCAAAGGGCAATGTCATTAATCTTGCGAATAAGGGCAATCTGTTCCTTGTCTCATTCCCGGAGGTTCGACTGGACGACTTGGTTGTCTCTCCGGAAATCGCCGAGAAGATCGACCGTATACTAGACGAGTATCGCCAAAGGAAGAGGCTCGCCTCGTTCGGCCTAAGCTGCCGTCGCAAGCTCCTGCTCGAGGGGACCCGGGCACGGGCAAGACTATGACGGCTTCGGTGATCGCCGCCGAGCTCGGCATGCCCCTGTTCATCGTACAGACAGACAAGCTCATTACGAAGTACCTTGGCGAGACCAGCTCCCGGCTTCGCCAGATTTTCGAAGCCATCGCTAGCAACCGCGCCGTCTACCTGTTCGACGAGTTCGACGCCATCGGGGCCGATCGCAGCAGAGACAACGAGGTTGGCGAGATGCGCCGCATATTGAACTCGTTTCTTCAGTTCATCGAGGCGGATACCTCTGAAAGCATAATCATCGCCGCTACGAACAACAGGAAAATGCTCGACCAGGCGCTCTTTCGACGGTTCGACGACGTTATGCATTACGAACTTCCGACAACCAGAGAGGTTAAGCGCATCGTGGCGAACCGTACAGGTGCCTATGACCCGGCCTTTCCCTTACCGACGAGACTGCCGCCAACCTCTCGCAGCTTTGCCAGGCAGACATCACGCGTCTTTGTGAAGATGCGTTAAAAGAATCCTTATTGACTGACTCCCCGCTGTGCGACGAGCTTTTCCAACGACTCTGCGAGGATAGGTTGTCCATATACGACTGCGAGGATAAGGTCGGCTAAGCGGGATGGAGAGACCGAACCTCGTTCTCACGAACACGTGCCACCAAGAGCCTTATTCTGCCCCTCAGGGCGGCAGGGGCAAGCCGTCAATCGATCGTGACCCCTCATCGCATACAGCGAAGCTCTGCAAGGAGTTGGAGGGTGCCTTTGCTGCGAACGACGATAGAAGAGCGCTCGCTGTTGCTGACAGGCATGGAATCTATCTTGAGTTTATTGGTCCTCAAGACGGCGACTTGACTACGGGGAGCTTGGAGGATGTGCGGCAAGGCGTGCGCCTTCTCAATGTCCGCCAAGTGAGTGACGCCACACGGGCGACAGTGTTTATCCCATCTGGGAAAGAGCGCTTTTTTCTTGATAGGGTGGAGACATATGGCGATCCGCACCAGGTCACCAAGAAGGGCAAGCCTCGCCACGAGAAGCTGGTGTCCAGCATCGAGGACATCCGTCTGGCTATCGTCGATTCTCTTTGGACGGGTAGTGATGACAAGCGCCCAGCGGATTTGAAGCAGTGGCTCGAGGTTTGGCTGCGAACGGGCAAAGATGAGGACGGCAGCTCGTTCGAAGCGTATTCTGCTTTGCTTGATAAGCTCCATATCGAGCACAAGAGTGCCTTCATCTTGTTCCCCGAGCGCATGGTTACGCTGGCGTATGCAGATATGTCCGATCTTGCGGGCCTCCTGGACAGCTATGATGGTCTTGCCGAGATAAAGGAGGCGCCCCTTGCGTCATCGTTCTTCGCCAACCTTGAGGGGCCCGAGCAGCGCGAGTGGATTGACGACCTATTGAGCAGAACGTCTTTTGAGCCCGGCGAGGCAAGCGTCTGCATACTCGACACGGGCATCAACGGCGGGCATCCGCTCTTGTCCCCGGCAGTCGACGAAAACGCCGTTCTGGCTTATGACGATGCGCTCGGGACAGGAGATCGAGACGGCCATGGCACCAAGCTCGCAGGGCTGGCTTTATATGGAGATTTGAAAGAATGCCTGCTGTCGGCGGGTCCGGTAGAGGTGACTCACTCCCTTGAGTCCGTGAGGATTCTTGACCTGAGCAGGCAGAACAGTCCTGACCTGTATGGTGAAATCGTCAAGCAGGCGATGGACAGGGCTTACGTGGCAAAGCCGAAGAGGAACAGGGTCTTCTGCTCCGGAGTCACTGCTGATGAGCGCGAAGTCACCGATGGCTTGCCCACGTCCTGGTCCGCTGCGCTAGACGAGGCTATTTCTCATGCAGACGACCCCTCGAGCGAGCATGAGCTAGTGCTTGTTTCCGGCGGGAACATCCCGTTGTCCATGCTGAACGGAACGGTCTATCCCGAAGCGAACGAGATCCGCTCCGTCCGCAGCCCGGGACAATCGTGGAATGCTCTGACGGTCGGGGCGTACAGCGAAAACGCCCTGGTTGAAGAAGACGACATACTGGCCACGGGCTATCAGCCCGTCGCGGTGCCGGGAGAGCTGTGCCCATTCAGCACGACGTCTCTGCAGTGGAGGCATTCGATTGCGCCGGTGAAGCCCGAGGTCATCTGCCCCGGCGGAAACATAGTCGGGATGGGTACCGACTATTCAGACTGTCAGGATTTGTCGCTGCTCACCACTGGCGCTGACATAGCGTCACGCCCGCTGGACACCATCAACGCGACGAGTGCGGCAGTTGCCGAGGCCGCCTATATTGCGGCCGAGCTGGAGAACGCCTATCCAGACCTATGGCCCGAGACAATCAGAGGGCTGCTTGTGCATTCTGCCCGCTGGTCACGAGCAATGATAGCCAGGTACTCGCCCGAGGGGTCGCCCGAGGATACGCCCACAAAGGGGCGCAGGAGGCTGCTTCGGGCTTGCGGCTACGGCATACCGGACTTGAGCCGTGCAGTCGAATGCAAGGAGAATAGCGTCAACCTCATCATCCAAGGGGCCCTACATCCGTATGAGGTGAAGGAAGGGCGTGAGACGATGAGGGAAATGCACCTCCATACGCTGCCTTGGCCAAAAGATGTGCTTGCTTCGCTTGCCGATGCCGATGCAACGCTCCATGTGACCCTTTCCTATTTCATCGAACCGGGGCCGGGGCAGATTGGGTGGAAGGACAGATATCGGTAATCTTCTCACGGCCTTTGTTTCGATGTGAACAAGCCGGGCGAGAGCCTGGAAGAGTTCGAGAAGCGTATCAACGTAAGCGTTCGAGATGAGGATGAGGGAAAAGCGTCTAGCGGCTCTGGCGGCTGGTTTCTCGGCGTCAACAACCGAAACGTAGGCTCGATTCATTCCGGCTACAAATATGCATCCGCGATCGAGCTGAGCGACATCGAGTTTATTGCCGTATATCCGGTGATTGGATGGTGGAGGTCTCGCAGGTATCTTGGGAAGATTGATTCTGAGGCGCGATACTCGTTGATTGTGAGCATCGAGACACCTTGCGTAGAGGCAGATCTCTACTCGGAGATCGCTCAGCGGATAGAAAACACTTCGGCAACGGCTGTTTCCATTGCTGCTACTGGTGCAGTGTGAGAGCGATAAACGCGATCAGGTTTGTCAGGCTGAGGCTAGTCGTGGTGCTGAAATAGATAATCCCTACCGCGATATCGACCTCATGATCACTGCGGAGATGAGGCCGAGATGGAAGTTTTGTACTCATCGCCAAATTGGAGAATGGCCGACAAATCAATAAGCTCCAAGGTCGTGGCATGCGTGGGCGCGTAGTCAGCTGCGGACGGTCTTGATACGTTTCCGCAGTTCAAAGCTGTCATCCTTCAGCTTGGGAATGTCGCTCTTGGGTCGGAATGCACGTCTTGACGATTAAGGTGTTTCGCCGCGTGTAGTCAGCTGCATGCACTCTTGCAACGTTTTCGAAGGTCAAGCATGTCACTTTTCGGTCGGTCGGAAATATTCTCGCGAAGTGACTACACGGTATGTAGTCACCCCTGACTACATGGTGACTATACGGCTTTCGAGAGTGTAGAGTGACAGGAATTGCAGGTCAGGCGCGGTGCCGACTATGCGGAATCGGGTCATGTAACAATTGAGTGGGAATAGGGTTTTAGCCCATTTCATCTAGTCTCGTCCTGCACGTCTAGTCGCGGTGGCTAGCAACTAGTGCCCTCTCTTGGACAAAGCCACCGGGATTTTTAGGGAGTGACAAACGCCAGAAAGCCCCGGAATCTTCTGATTTCGGGGCTTATTTTATGCTTGTTAACCTGCGGAAATACTCTTCACTCCACCACGCGGGGGCGACGCGTTGCGACTCGTTGCCAAGAGAAGCGACTGGATACCAAGACATGCCAAAGCGAGAAGAGTATTTTCATCGCGTTTTTAGCCGCAAGCCCCTTTTGACCCGAGCCATGCAGTCACTTTGTAGTCATCCCGATTTTTCAGCCCGCCATTTCGCAAAACCACAGGTAGGAGTGAAGAGTGACAAATCGCGAAAATCCGCGGTTTCCGGCGATTCTGGGCCGTTTTCAGGCCCTCCGGAGAGCCGTTTGTCACTCTGAGCACTGCGTGCAGTAGGCGATTTTGGGCTCTCTTTCGGCCCCGAGAACCGGCAATAGTGATGCGAGAGTGACGATTCCTCAGCAATCGTTGCGGCTCTACATTGTGCTTGTACATTCGTGCTGAACTTCTACGGATACAAACCATGAATGTGCGAGCCGTAAATCTATACCCACTATTTAAGCGGCAGGATTATTTTCAAACATTCAGGAAGCTATTCGCGAATCTCTTCCTAAATCGCTTCCTGAATGTGTGAATGCGTCCTGAATCATGGTAAAATTTCAACAGAATAAGAACCCTAAATTGGAATGAGTAACCCGCATGGAAGCCGAACTGTTGTTAGAGACGATCGCCCAGGGTGAATCTGCATCAGTCGAGTTTAAGAGGTGCGGAGCACAACCCGAGCAGGACACCTTTGAGACCATCTGCGCATTCGCCAACCACATGGGTGGCAGCGTCTACCTTGGCGTGGGGGATAACGGGACTGTTAACGGCATTGCAGAAGGCGCGGCAATAGACATACAGCGCAATATCGCTAATGTTGCTCGCAACCCCAAGTTGTTCGATCCCGCTGTGATGCTCGAGACTGAAATAGTTGCCGTGAATGGCAAGACCGTCGTCCGCATCTGGGTTCCCATGAGTCCGGATGTTCACCGCTATAAAGGCGTCGTGTACGACCGCATTGCTGATGCCGATGTAAAGGTTAGCGCTGGTAGTCAGATTTCGGCCATGTATATTCGCAAGAGCAATCTCGAGACTGAGCGGCGAATCTTTCCATATTTGACGCTGAGCGATTTGCGTGCAGATCTTATAGACCGTGCAAGGCAGATGGCCACGGTGCGGCGGCCGGGGCATCCCTGGGCGGGGTTGGATGACGAGCTGCTCTTGCGCAGTGCCCAGCTCCTGGTCAAGGACTACTCAACGGGACAGGAAGGCCTTACCCTTGCCGCCGGCCTACTGTTCGGTAGCGATGGGACGATCGGTTCACTCTGCCCCACCTACAAGACCGATGCCGTGGTCAGGTTGCGCGACGAGGATCGCTACGACGACCGCCTAACGGTGAAGACCAACCTCATCGATGCGTACGATGCCCTTATGGGCTTTAGCGAGCGTAATCTCCCTGACCCGTTTGTTCTTGAGGGCGACACTAGGATAAGCGTACGGGGCATCGTGTGCCGTGAGCTCATCTCGAACATGCTCATCCATCGGGAGTTCACGAGCCCCTATCCCGCAAAGCTGGAGATCGACCGCGCAGGGCTGCATACCCAGAATGCTAGCAGGACGTTCTTCGAGGGAAACATTACGCTCAACGACTTTAGTCCGATGCCGAAGAACCCCTCAATTGCCAATGTCTTTACCCAGATTGGGCTTGCAGAGGAGTTGGGCAGCGGCACGCGGAATCTATTCAAGTATGCACGAAGCTTCATGGGTGGGGACCCGACCCTCGTGGACGGAAACGTCTTCCGCGCGACAGTTCCAGACGTAGATGGAGCTTTGTTCACCGAAGCGACAGTTGTCGAGCGACTGGGGGACATTGACCAGGCCATACTGGAGCTCGCGACATCGCGACGCAGCTTCACGCTTGCGGAGGCAGCTGAGGCCGCCGGAGTCTCGAAACGCAGCACCAGTGCTCACATATCTGCACTCATAGAAGCGGGCAAATTGTTCGGAGAGGGCTCAACGAGGAATCGCCAGTTCCGGAAGGCATGACCTCGCATTTGGAAGGCGCGGACTCATTTCTAGATTGCCGAAGTGGCCCATTTTGTCCGCGTTCTCCAGCGGAATCGTTTCGTACTTCGACTTCGTGCGGAGGCTGGTTGACATCTGGTTCCCCAACGGCTCAGAATGCAGTCACATGTAAAACCTTCGGGTTTTGTAAGGGCGGGACCCGCCGGGCCTCGCTCTATTTTTTATAGAGGCAAAGACGAGCGCGCACCGGGGTTTCCCAGTGTGCGCTCTTTTCGCGTTTACAGACCTTAGAACCGAGTTTAGATGCCGACTAGGTCTCGGCATCAGTCTCCCCCTCAGTTGTGGCGATGTGGCGAGTTTCTCTCGCAAAGGGGCGCGCGGCCATGGGATCACCGATTAGATGTCGTTGCCCATGGCGTGCAGCATCTCGTCTAGCTCGTCTTTCCTGACACGCAGGAGTCTCCCGATCCTTATGGCGGGGATCTTCTGCCGTTCGATGAGTTTGTAGACCGACGTCTTCGATACGCGCAGGTATTCCGCGACCTGCGGCACGTCCATGAGACCGTCGGGCAGGTCGTACGTTTCGGATGTCGAGGAGGCAGCAGATCCCCGTATCTCCGCCCCGGCATTCTCGCGGCTTTCGGCATCATTATCCGATATTCCGATGGGCGTCGGGAACGCGTCTCGTGGCATCTGGAGGATGTCGTCTTTCATGGGGTGGCCTACCGTCCTTTCGTCTTGCATCTGGTGCCCTCGGGTAGCAACGAGGCCCAAGGAGTCGCGTCTATTCGACGGGACAAGCAGAGAGATACCTGATGGGAGGCGTATGCGCAAAGCCACACAGGGCGGTAGGCCACGCTAAACCACGCTAGGTCATAGTTTGTCTTAGATCCGTTGGTCCGCGAAATCAGAAATGATTACAGCGCCCGAATGTCGGATCCTATCACTGGCGATAAAATTGTTATCAATAATGCGAAGGGGGCGTGTCGTGCATGAGTAAAGCTGATGACATTGTAAAAATCGTTTATTTTGATGAAGGTTCAGCAACTGACTATGTTCAGCTGAAAACAGGCGGGTCGTTCATGTCGGAGATTGCCACGACTGATGACAAATCTACCGAAGGTGAAGCCGAAGTCAAAGGTTCCGTTGGCGTACGTGCTTGGTTCGCCAACCTGGTAAAGGGCTCAGTATCTGCCGAGGGGTCGCTCTCGGCCTCCTTTAAAGATGACACTGTAGTCAAAAGCATCGTTACCAACACCGTGCTTACAGACTTCCTTGCTGCTGTGGATGGAGAGGAAGGCGACGAGCGAATTGAAAAGTTCGATAACTGCAAGATTGTGCAAATACCAGGATCCATCTCTAGCCTCACCCTGCTCACTCCCTATTTGTCGATGCTTCGGAGTGGCTAGGGTATAGAGGCCGGAGAATTCAACATCTCCTTGGATAAGCTCGATTCCACGTTGACGAAGGCGAAGGGATACTTCGAATTCTTCGGCATTAAAGACGATGATTCAAGAATCGTTCTTCGATTTAATGGCTTGGGTTTCAAGAACAACTACAAGCAGGGGAATCTCCTCAATATGAATTTGAGGCTCTATGCAGTGAACGTTGGCAAGACGCGGATTGCTGAGCTTGCTGCAGACAAGGAGCTAAGCCTTGAGGGGTTTTCATCTGCCACTAATCCGGATTATGTTGAGGGCTCCGAGGTAGTAGAAACCACTGTTGGCGACGACGAAAGCCTCGACATGTATGACGTGATCCTTGCGGGGGTTGTTTCAAATGGCTGATAGCGTAGTGGTCTTCTTTGGGCCCAGAAAAGTATTTGACGAGCTGGTAGAAAGAGAAACCGCTGAAGATGAGCGGAGTGTTACCTACCTCGAATCCATCCGCGTCTATAATGCCCGGATAAAGTCGAGCGATCTTATCACCACGGATCTCACGCTCAAAGTTCCTGAGCGAGTTGATAGCTGTGTGGTCCACGCCGACGACTTCGGCTCCGTCTTGAGCCATGTCCTGCCAAGCTTTGCCACCATACTCGAGCAGACGTTTGATGTCGGAAAGTTGTACATACAGAACCCTCCAAAGCGTGCTTTCGACTCCCTTAAGGCATCTCAGCCACAGGGAACTCTGGAAGTCAAACACTACGAATACCCGCTCATCGAGAAAGAGAAGCTGGGCGGCATATACGACAAACTGCAAACAGATGTCCTCGGGCAAGACGAGGGGAAAGAGTCGCTGATTGCGTCCTTGTATCGGCTCGCTGCCATGAATGAGGAGCGTCCCTCTGTAATCATGTTCTATGGGCCGTCTGGCGTCGGCAAGACAGAAACAGCGAGATGCATAAGCGAGGCGGTTGGCGGAGAGCTTACGCGAGTGCAGTTTTCGATGATGCAAACGCAGGAGGCCTACGAGTATCTGTTTGGCGCAGAACACTCGAAAGCAAGCTTTGCGCGTGACCTCTTGGCGAGAGAGTCTAATGTCGTTCTAATAGACGAGTTCGATAAGGTCGACCCCCGCCTATATAACATGTTCTATCAGCTCTTTGATGAGGGTAGATATGTTGATACTAATTACGATGTCGACATGAGAAACGCCCTTTTTCTCTTAACGTCTAACTTCAATTCCGAAGCATCTGCTCGTCGAGCAATGGGTCCTGCCATGTTCTCGCGTATCGGTGCGAGCGTGCATTTCTGCAATCTCGGCGTAGATGAAAAGACTGCGATAATCAACGAGCACATTGATTTCGTTCTTTCAAAACTTGATGAAGAAGATAAAGCCGCAGTTGAGCAAAGTAATATTCGGGATTGGTTCATCGAGCACGCTGCAAAATATGACAACATGCGCACTATGAAAAACAAAATCGAGATGGCCGTGTTTAAAAAGCTTTCAGCTCCCATTATTTCGTCCGGAAGAAAGAATCTTTAGAGCGAACGAACCTCTTGCACTCAAGATTCAATCCGGAGATAGGGTTGCTTCGCTTGCTCTGTTTGATGTAGTCACCTGTTGAGCTCAAATAAACATTTGACCAGCTCAAAGCTGTCGCTCTTCACTCGAAAATCGTCACTCTTGGATCGGGAGGCGCCGCACCCGTCGGCACCGTTTCAGCCCATGTAGCCAGCTGCGCGCAATCTAACTGCGTTTCCGCAGGTCCTACGTGTCACTCTTCGGTCGGTGGAAAATACTCTTCGAAAGTGACTACATGGCCTGTAGTCACCCCCGGCTACACGGTGACTACACGTTTTCCGTGAGCGAAGAATGACAACAACCGCAGGTCAGGCACCATGTTGACTACACGAATTTGGGGTATGTTTCCATTGAGTGGGAATAAAACTCATTTGGCATTGGCTGGCAGTTGCTGGCATCGAATGCCGTTCCGTATGCTTTCGCAGCATCAGTAGTACTTGAGTTTGGGATAATGTGTTGCAATTGTAGGGAAATAGCCTACAATTGCTACATGAAGCATTCGAACCACATAGATAAGATCGCAGAGCTCTCCGAGTCTGAGGGCGTTTTTACCACTGCACAGGCGGACCGTATGGGCATCCCGCGCGACGCCCTACACGACGCGGTCGAGTCCGGTCGCCTCGTGCGCGTCGTGCGAGGTGCCTACCGCATGATGGGGTCCGGCTCTTCCTTCACGGACGAGCTGGCGGCGATATGGAAGCTCACCGCCCCGGCGACGTTCTCCCACGAGAGGATGCGGGTTTCCGATTGGGACGGCATAGCCGTCGGAGGGTCCACCGCCTCCGCCCTCCTCGGGATCGGAGACCTGCAGCTCTCGCCCTACCGGCTCTATGCCCCAAGGAGAATCAACACGAGGAACCCGTCGGCGAGCTTCGCTAGGCGCGCGGTGGGTCGCGACGAAGTTACGTTCGAGTCGGGGCTCCCCGTGACGCGCTCCGAGCGCACCGTCTTCGACCTCGTCGCGGATGACGAGGACTTCTCGCTTGTGGCGGATGTCCTGGCGGACGCCTCGAGGAAGTACCAGGATTTCGACTACGGGAAGCTTCGGGGACTGCTCGAGGGCCGTTACGGCGAGAAGCGGGGATGTGAGATTTTCCGGAGCCTGATGGATGATGCCGGGCTTCTCGGGAGGGGGACGCGGGAATGAGGTACAAGAGCGCGGCCGCACTCGAGATGGCGGTCAAATCCGCGGCGTCGGCGTCGCCGATGGATACCGGGCGCGCCGTGTCGGCATTCTACTTCCACCGACTGCTGTGCCGCGTGTTCGCCGGCGGCAACGGCTCGTTCGTGCTCAAGGGCGGTCGGGCGATGTTCGCCCGCACCGTCGACGCCCGCGCGACGCGCGACATCGACCTGCTCTCCACGGAAGGGAGCCTGGAGGATGCGCTCGAGGAGCTCGTCCGGCTCGCCGGGACCGACCTGGGCGACTTCGTGACGTTCGAGTTCGCGGGGTCGCGCCCGATAAAGGCCGAGGACGAGTACAGGAGCGGGCTGTCTGTCGGGTTCGTCCCCATGCTCGGCGCGAAGCGCATGCAGCCCGTCTCCGTCGACCTCGTCGTCGACGAGGTGCCGCTCGAGGGAGCCGAGCGCATCTCCCCGGCGGACAAGATAGAGGTGGACGGGCTTGAGACCTGCGACTACCTCGTCTATCCCGTCGAGGCCGCCCTCGCGGACAAGCTCTGCGGCATAGTCGAAGTTCACGGAGGGAGAGCGTCCTTCAGGGTAAAGGACCTCGTAGACATCGCCGTCTATGCCACTACGGCCACGGTGGACGGTTCGGGGTTCCAGTCCCGACTGCGCCGCGAAGCCTCCGCGCGGCGCATCTTTCTGGGCGACTCCTTCGGATTGCCGAAGGCCTGGGGCGCTCCCCAGGCGCGCCAGTACGCGAAGCTCTGCCAGAGGACGGGCCTTCCGGAGGCGTTGAGGAACATGGAAGCCGCATCCGAGCTCGCCGGCAGGCTCCTCGACCCCGCGATCCGGGGAGAGGCGGGCGGCAGGCACTGGAATCCGGAAGCGCGCGAGTGGGAGTAGGCGCCGTGCGCCCGGATGGCCGGCTTGACGGCGCGCTTGCGTTCGGTTAGAACGGTGTGCATGGAAAACCTACAGGTTTTGTAAGGGCGGGACCCACCGGGCCCCGCTCTAGTTTTTTATAGGGACTGAGCTGTAATCTTTTGGTGGACAGTGGGATTCAGGGACTGGCAACAGATATGCTCTGTCCAGATACCCACCTACCAACACCAGCAGATTGGAGAGATGAGATGTCGCTAAGCGCAAGCGAGATAGAGAAGGCAAAGTCCCGCACGAAGCCGGAAACACCCAGGCACTACACTGAAGAAGTATTGCCTCGAGGCTATCGAGTACTACAGGAAGGCACGTAAGGCCAACCCGAAGAAGAGCATCAGAGGATACGCCGCGAAGCTTAAGGATCAACGACAAGACCTTAAACGACTGGATCATCAAGCACTCAAAGACCAAAAGGGTGACCCAGGAAAGGACCGAGGTGCACAAGCAGCTCGACAGGGCCAACAGGCGCATACACGAGCTCGAAAGCGAAAATAAGTTCCCAAGAAAAGTGGCAGCCTTCTTCGCCGGAAGCCTCTGACGAAGGACAGGTTTTAGCTCATGCTGGAGAAGAGGGCAACCTACAGCGTCTCGATGATGGAGCGCGTACTGGAGGTGAGCAGGGCTCACTTCTACAGATGGCTCAAGGCCAAAGGCGGTGAGGACCTATGGGGTCCTATCAAGGAAGCCATCTGCGCGATATGGGAGGAAAGCGACAGGCGCTTTAGCTTTCGCAAGGTATGGACCAAGCTCACAGGAGATCCGAAGTTACGCAAAATTTACAGGCACGACCCGCTACCGCGTGCGCAGGTGCATGGCTAAGCTTGGGCATCTGCGGCATCTGATCCAATGCCTCCAAGAGAACGATACTGCCCGCACCTGATACCCCCGAGCGCCCTCACCCGGCGCGACTTCTCGTGCCCTGTCCCGACAGCCAAGCTCGTGGGAGATACAACCTATCGCAGGACCACGGCAGGCTTTATATATCTCGCCGTCGCACACGATCTGTGCACACACATGGTGGTGGGCTGAAGCATACAGGACAACATGAGGGCAGGGCTTGTCGTCTTTGCCCTGAAGATGGCATATTCGCGCGGATACGTGGCCAAAGGGGCCATATTCTAAGCAGCCCAGGCAGCCAGTACATAAGCTCAAAGCTAGCCGCCTGCTCAGCCGCGCACGACGTGAGGCTCTCCGTGGGGAGAACCGGAAGCTGCCACGACAATACGGTCGCCGAATCGCTCTTCGCCACGCTCAAGAACGGATGGTACTACCACAAGCGCCTCTTAGATGCATCCACGACCAAGCACAAGGCACACGAGTTTAATCGAGTCATACTACAACCGCTTCCGCCCGCATAAGTCCATAGGAGATCGCGTACCGGAAGAGGTGATGCAGGAGTTCTTCGAGCGCTTCGAGAGAGGCCTTGCATACGATCCAAAGGCGATGCAGACCGCATAGAATCTGAGATTTCTCTGTCCATTATATTGACAGGGCTCAGACAAAGGCAGGTGCGCACTGGGGTTTCCCGGTGCGCACCCTTCTCGCGTCCCTAGACCTTGGCAGCCGAGTCTTGATTCGACTGGGCCCCAGCATCAGTCTCCCTTCGGTTGCGGCGATGCAGCGAGTTCCTGTCGCAAGGGATGCGCGGCCATGGGACTCCCGATCAGGTGTTGTTGCCCATGGCGCGGAGCGTTTCGCCTGGCTCGTCATCCCTGACACGCCGAAGTCTCCAGGTCCTTACGGCGGGGATTGCCTGCCGCTCGACGAGCTTGCGGGCGGACGTCTTAGATATGCGCAGGTGGTCCGCGGCTTGCGGCACGTTCATGAGGCCTTCGGGCAGGTCATCCGCTTCGAATGACGGGACGGCAGCAGGTTCCCGTATCTTCGCCCCGGCATTCTCGCAGCCTTTGGAACCACTATCCGATATTCCCGTATTTCACGGGAACGCGTCGCATTGCATCTGGAGGATGTCGTCTTTAACGGGACGGCCTTCCATCCTCTCGCCTTGCATCTGGTGAGCTTGAGTCGCAACGAAGTCCAAAGAATCTCGTCCTGTTGTTGAGGCAAACAGGGAGATGCCTGTTGGGAGGCGCGTGCGCTAAGCCACGTGGAACGTTAAGCCGCGCTAGGTTACGAGTTGCCGGCGGCCTGCCTGTCGGCTGCGGTCATCTACCATGTGATGATGTTGTCTCGGCTACTATCCTTGCCGTCGGCATCACGCCAGCGAGTGGTGATTGTGAATTTAGAAGGTGATCCAGCAGCGAAGAATACGGCCTGATCGAAGCTTTCCCGGGGTTCCAGACGCTCGAATGGTTCCTTGTCCCGACTATAGAAATAGGGGTCATCGTCGCACGTGGTAGTCACGTCGGTCACAACCGTGCCTCCGACATTTGCAATGCGAATATAATGCTTCTTGAGCCCGACCAATACATGGCGCGCTTCGACTTTTGAGGATGTTTTTGCAGCTGCATCCTCCTGAGCTTTTTGCAGCTGCAACTCGCTTAGTTGTTTCTGGATTCGGCGAAGTTCTGCATTTTGCTTTTTGTCGCTTTTATCGAGGCGGTAGTTTCTGATGGAGAAAAAGCCAGTAAGGACAAGGCTCGCAACAGAGGTAACGATAGGCGCCCATGTGGTGACAAGTGAAAGCTCAGCACTCATCAGATCTTCCGCCCTTTGAATGCCCTCTTCAGCTCTTCTGCGGCCGCTTCGACGATTTCGCCCTGCATATCGTCAATGGCAGCATCGATAGACCCGGCATTTGCCTCTATGAGTTCCTTGCGAGAGAGGGTCCTGCCACAGTGCGCACAGGTGAATAGCCAGTTATCGGTGTAATCTTCGTCTTCTCCGGGCTGCTCAGATTCGAATTCCGTGCAGCCACAAGTTGGGCATGTGAGGCTAACCTCAATCGAAAGATCATCCATTGTTGTCTCCTGTAGTACGTTGCAATGGTGGTTAAATTTTATCGCTTGCATCAGAAACGAATGCTCTCTGGCGTAAGCAGGGCGTGAGAAGAATCAGCATGTAGTCACCTCTTTCGTCAGAAGGTGCATTTCACCTGTTCAGAGCCGTCACTCCTCACTCGGAACATGTCACTTTTGGGTCGTTGTGTGCCACACTCCGTCGGAACGTCATCAACCCATGTAGTCAATTGTGTGCAAGCGAAGTGCGTTTCCGGAGGTCAAACATGTCACTCTTCGGTCTGAGGAAAATACTCTCTCCAGGTGACTACAGCGCATGTAGTCACCACTGACTACATGGTGACTACGCTGAATTAGCGATTGAAGAGTTATGGTTGTCGCAGGTCAGCGATAGCGCCGACTACACAGAATCGGGCCATGTAACGATCGAGTGGGAATAGCCTGGGCGTCTTTTCCATCTAGTAGTAAGCCGCCCATGTATTGGCAGTGGTTAGCATCTAGTGGTAGGAATAGGACAAAGCCACCCGGACTTTTGCTGAATATTTTCGTTGGGAGCGCCCCGGAATCGCCGGATTTCGGGGCGCTCTTTTCGCTTGTTAACCTGGGCAAATACTCTCCACTGGCCGTTCATGACGGTAATAGATGATACGAGACGCCAAAACATGCCAATCGTTCCAAAAACGTGCCAAACGTTTTGGGGCGTTTCTATCGCGTTTTTTAGCCGGACAGCCGATTTCCCGGCGACCATGTAGTCACCGTGTAGTCACCCCTGTTTTCGAGAGGTCGCTTTCGCGTTTCCGCAGGTAGGAATGAAGAATATTTTTTCTTCCCAAAACCAGGAAGGGAGGGTTTTCGAGACGATTTCAAGTGTTGTCGGCGCACCGAAAATATTCTTCGCACTGTTCCCAAAACCCGATTTCTGACGTTTATGGGACGCTCGAAAATCGCAGTAGTAACACGAGAATATTTGGCTCTTCGGTAGTTTGTGTGGGTAGCCCGCCATGGCTTTGCGCAGCTCGCATGCAGAGGAGGCCGCCAACGGCGTCATTACCGAGAACAAGGATGTGGAGCCGGAGCATTTCGCCCTGCTCTTTGAGTTTTCCGGCGACCAGCGGAAGATCCGCCACTGCATGTATTACTGCAGTGCGACCCGTCCTTCCGTATCGGGCAGCACCAAGGAGGATTCGACCGAGGTACAGACGGAGACCCTGTCCCTTACCGTATCCCCGATACCAGACGGCCTTGTCAAGGTCAAGACCGGGACGAATACAAGTGAGTCCGTCTATAACGCTTGGTATAACGCAGTCTATACCCCGAGCGCCCCGGCAGTTCCAGCAGTGAGACTGGCGAGGGAGAGTAAAGGAGGATACAGCAGATGGCAGTAACAAAAAACTGTTGCGATTGACGGCAGGGAGGTCACGTTCCGTGCCTCCGCCGCCATACCGAGACTCTACCGTAACCAGTTTCACCGGGACATTTACCGGGACTCAAACGATCTGCAGAAAGGGATCGATGAGAACAATGCGGAAAGCTCCAGACTTGATATCTTTTCTCTGGAACTCTTTGAGAACATCGCGTGGCTCATGGCAAAACACGCGGACAAGGCGGTGCCGGGCAGCCCGGAGGAATGGCTGGATGAGTTTTCCACCTTCTCCATCTATGAGATCCTCCCGCAGATCATTGATCTGTGGGGCATCAATATAGAGCAGCAGGTGGCTTCTAAAAAAAGGCTCTTCGTCACTTCTGGTGGGTAGCACTTCTGCATCCCCTTGAGGGTGTGGCCTTTAAACGGTAGGATTTTCCCCGACAGGAGGCTGCGTTCTTAAGGTGCGATATGGATGTTCAGGCAGGGATGCTAGCAAGGCTCTTCGAGAGGCCGATGGGACTCAGCGACGAGTGGGAGGTCTCCGATATCTGGTTTAAGAAGCGCGAGGGAGCGCAAGACGAGCTCCATGTGAGGGTCGCGCACAGGAGGGGCCAGGCAGTCGAGTGCCCCGTATGCCACAGGAAGTGCGGCACCTACGACACGCGCGAGAGGACCTTGTGGCATCTTAGCATCTGGCAGTGCGATACGATCGTGCACTGCGCGCTGCCCAGGGCCGACTGCCCCAAAGACGGCGTGCATGCCACAAGGATACCCTGAAAGGTGCGGCCGAAGACGCACTTCACAGCGCTCTTTGAGGCGCAGGTGATAAGTGATGGCGCTCTCGGGAATGACCGTGACGGCGATAGCCGGGCTGATACACGAGACAGCCCACGCGCATATGGTGCCTGCTGGGCAAGGCCGTGACCGAGGCGAGGGATGCCGCCGACTACTCGGATGTTGTGCGCGTGCGCATAGCCGACACCGCCAAAAGGCGCAACCAAAGCTACATCAGCATCATGGCCAACCTCGACCACCAGCGTACCGTGGCCGTCACGCAGGACAGGGACAAGGGGGCCTTAGGCAGGCTCTGAGACGAGCTTAAGGAGCACGCAGGGGACCGCACGAAGGTCTTAGAGGTCACGCGCGATATGGCCGGGGCGTACTCGCTGGGGGGCGGCGCCAAGATGCCCCAGGCCGCACAGAGCGTGGACGGCTTCCATGTGGTGCAGCTCCTGAACGTGAGGTGCGCAGAGAGGCGCGAGTCCGCCGAGAAGCACAAGGCAGCTTGCCCAGACGAAATACATATGGCTCAAGAAGAGGGAGGCGCTCGATCCCGTCAGGACCCATCTCAGGGAGGCACGCGCCTGCCAGATGGCAAAGGCGATGCAGGACGTCTATTCATGTGCTGACAGAAAATCGGCAGGCAGGGGCCCAGAGTGTCTCTGCTCGTGGATGATGCACTCTGCCGTGGCCGAGATGAAGGCCGTGGCAAGAACGCTCCGCAAGGAGCGGGAGGGGATCTTGAACTGGTGGAAGAGAGGATCCACCAACTCGTTCCTCGAAGGCCTCAACTCGGTCGTCCAGCCCGCCCGCAGCATCGCCAGGGGCTTCAGGAGCATCGACTACTTCAGGACGATGATCTTCCTCCGGCTGGGCCGTCTGGACTTCACGGCCCAGAAGAAGCTGGCATACGCTACCCACTAGAAACAGCGAAGAGCCTAAAAAAACAGCAGACGACAGAGCAGGAAATGATCACCCCGCTCTTTCTTTTGCGGTGCGTACAGATCGGTCTTTCGATCAGCGAGCTTAACCTTCTGACGATCGGCACGGTCACCGACATGTATGCCGAGATGAGCAATGACGACTATGATTACCCGGAAATCGCTACACAGGAAATGATGGACCGGTTCTGAACGCATGAGCCCCTGCCTTTGCAGACAAGGACTTTCAGGTTACCACTCGTTGGTTTCGTTCAGCTGATGCTGGATGTCTCTGCCGCCGTACATGATGCGTGCAATGGAAACCATATCAGCAGAGTGATCCATGATATAAAAAATCAGATAGTTATTGACGGGTAGAAAACGGACACCTCTGCTGTGCCAGGGTTCCTCTTTATACAAAGGATTTCTCTCTGGCATGGAATCAAGTGTCCGGATCATTTCCATGATCTTATCCGTTATTTTGCTTGCTGTCTCAGGGACGAGCAAAGTAAATGCGATGTACTCATAGATATCCCTCAGATCCTGTCGCGCCCGAAACGTATAGACAATCTTCATTCGCCGTACAGTCTCCTCATCTCGGTTTCCACATCGTCTGCGGAAATGACGCGGCCTGCTGCAATATCATCCATCCCCAGCTGCATTTCCGCATCGAACTGTTCCTTCGTCAGTTTACCGATGGAGACTGGCTTTGCGGCAGGCAGTCTCATTTCAAACGGCATGCCCCGCTGAATGACAACCTGCTTTAAGAACATACCAATTGCATTAGACATCGGGATTCCCAGCTGGCCAAGGATTATCTCAGCCTGCTCCTTTGTCGCGGGATCAACACGCGTGTACACGTTTGCTGTTTTGGATATCGTTCTTGCCATGAAAAGCACCTCCTCCATATTTCTGAAGTCAGTATATTACAAATGATTGCTTAAAGCAATCTAAAAGCAATCATTAAATGAAATAGTCTGTGTCTGGAAGGAGGAACCGTATGGCTGACAGAATTCGAGGAAATTGCTGAGTACCTCCAGCATAGTTAGGCTCCCTGAACTGTAAGCGGCTTAAGGCAAGATCGAAGGTATCTTCGGCTGGACCGTCGCGGTGGCTGCGATGCCGAAGAGCAGGACATGGATGAAGCACATCTCGTGCAGCAGCTCCATGCAGCCATCCCTTACATCCCTGTGGCTGTATCTTTAGCTGAGTGAGTCCGCAAGGAGTGCATGTGGGCCTTGGAAAGGCCATGGAAGGCGCCCTCAACGTAGGCCTTGAAGTTGGATATCACCCTGTGGACCATGGGAAGGGATGCATCCCCGTCCGCTCTGTCGTACTTTCTTTAGACGAGCCCGCAAAACGAAGAGAGGCCGGCAAGCTTTGCCGCTCCAGCCATCCGCCCTTATCTTCGATGTATGGCAGAGCTGGTCATGCCCCACCTGGCGCCAGCAATCTTTCGAGCACCCCTTTGCGCAGCGCAGGGGGGCAGCAGCCCTGCCTGCCGCTGTTAAGCATCGGCTGCTGCTTTGTGCCGCGCCCACTTTTGCCTGGTGCCTTGGCGCCGATATAGAAGTCGTCCACCTCGTGTGTGTCAGCTGCAAGGACGCTGAACGCACTGCGATCTGGCCCAGGCGAGCATATCCTTAAAAGGACCCGCCCTGCCGTCTTTAAGCTGCAGCCTATCTGCCTTTGCAGGGCGCAGGCGCTGATCCTTGCCTTCTGGGCGGACATGAGCCATATCGCCTACGAACCACTTCCTGAGCTCGAGATGCGTGCCCTCCATCAATAGTCCCTGCGCTCACGCTCACCTGGTGTGTGCACTTCGTGCACTGCCACTTGTGCGCGCGGCCTCAGACCTTCGAGCAGGACGTATTGGCGCACACCGGGCAGACAAAGCCGCCGGAGACCTTCTCCTCGAGCAGCCTCCCCTCGCACGACTCCTTGTCTGAGAACCTCTCCAAAAGGCCCATCAATGTCTCTTTGCTCTCGCATTCGCGCCTACTCAGAGCACCTGCATGCCCCTTTACCATCTCTTTCTTTGCTCTCTCGGATGCATCAACCTTGCATCCTCATTGTACGGTTTGGAGGCGACAGGAACTCCTGCGGTTATGCTGGAGGTCCTCAGTCATTTTCGAGGAATAACCGTTGAGATCGGCGGCGATACGACCGGCCTCTCGAAAGCGCTCTCCGGCGTCAACAAGGAAATCCGAAATACGCAGTCCCAGCTAAAAGATGTGAACAAGCTCTTAAAGCTCGATCCGACGAACACCACGCTTCTTGCCCAGAAACAGGAACTTTTAAAGTCCGCGGTAGGTGAGACAAAGAACAAGCTCACCCAGCTGAAGTCCGTGCAGGACCAGATGGACGCGGGCTTAAAAAACGGCTCGGTCACCCAGCAGCAATACGATGCCTGGCGGAGGGAGATCATTGAGACGGAGCAGGAACTGAAAAACCTGGGAAAAGAGGCAAAGAACACCGACTCCTCTATCTTCGCCACCCTCAAGCAGACCGGGAGCAAGCTACAGGAAGTGGGAAAAAAAATCTGAGTCTTCGGTAGTTTGTGTGGGTAGCCCGCCATAGCTTTGCGCAGCTCGCATGCAGAAAACACGCAGTCTCAAGACGAACGGCCCTGTAAGGGGCCGTTCGGCGCTGTTTTCCTGAAGGATTTCACTTCGTCAAATGCATCCGATACAAAGGGAGGTAGGCGCATGGGAACGATTCTGCACTACGTCCTGTCGCTTGTGAAGACTGTCGTGGTGGGAGCCGGACTCGATAGTCGTGCGGGTGAGGCCGCACAGGCGCGAGCAGCTGAGGTGCCCGGTGTGCGGGCGCCGCTGCAGCTGCCACGACCACGTGCCGGCGAGGCGGTGGAGGGCGATAGGCCTCGCCTCCTCGAGGTGCTACCTTAAGTAGCGCCCCGCACGCGTGAGTTGCCCCGAGCACGCAGTGCTCGTCGAGTGCGTGCCATGGGCAAGGGCGGGATCGAGGTTCACCCGTGACTTTAAGGACTAGGTGGCGTGCCTTGCTGCTCACAGCCCGCTCTCATGGACTGCAAGGCTGGCCAGGATCGAGTGGAAGAGCGTGGGCGGCATCTACAGACGGGTGTAGGAGGAGATCGAGGCTGCACGCGGACAGGGCCACATCGACGGCCTGAGGCGCAAAGGCATAAGACGAGCTACAAGAAGGGCCACAGATACCTCACGCTCGTTGTCGACCATGATCTGGGATGCCTCGTCTGGGCACAGGAGGGATACGGCAAGGAGGTGCTGTCGCTTTTCCTGGACGGGTTCGGGCGCGAGCAGAAAAGCTCGATCGAGGTCGTCACAGCAGACGCAGCGAAGTGGATAGAAGAGCTACTCCGGCGTCGCTGCCCCAATGCAAGATGGGTCATGGACCCCTTCCATGTGGTCGAATGGATAAACGATGCGCTCGAGCGGGTAAGGCGCGACGAATGGCAGGCAGCGCTCATGGCCACCTGCCAGGCAGACAGGCAGGCGAGGGCCGCAAAGGCCCAGGGCGCGCAGCCTCTCGGCGGAGGCCTTTCGCATCAAGGGGAGCAGCTATGCGCTCGCGAAGAACCCCCAAGGACCTGAGCGCGCGGCAGAGGGAGCGGCTCTTAGAGCTGAAGCGCGCAGAGGGCCATCTTCCGCGCAAAGGATGCGCAGGAGGCACAAGGGCTGCTCGATGCCTGGCTGAAGGCCACCGCATACTGCAGGATCGCGCCCGTCGTCGCAGTCGAGAAGAAGGTCAGGCGCAGGCGTGCCGACGTGATAGCCGCCGTCGAGCTCGAAACCGGCAACGGGCGCGTCGAGAGCATCAACAACAAGATCAAGGTCACCATAGCCAGCGGATACGGATTTTGCAACACCGACAACCTCTGAGCGCTGATCATGCTGCGCTGCCCTGGGAGGACCGGAAGGAGGAGAAGGCAGGCAAGGCGAAGGCTGCCTAGCCGAGCTCCGGGCCACACAAACTACCGAAGGCTCTTAAAATCTATATTTCATTTGCGAGTTCGAATAGCATTTTCGCGTGCACAACCCCATTAACGCCACCAGGGCCCTTCCCGCAAATGGCGGGAAGGGCCTTTTGAGTTGTATAGGAGGTCTTGCGAATCTAGATTTCTCTCACTCCAACGCAACCCGTAAACCATAGATATCAGCCAGTTGTATGTCTATAATTATGGCTATACTATTACGAGTTCGAAGGGAGCGGCCATGGCTGCCATCACGATGGGCCTCGCGGAGGCGAAGAACAACTTCTCGAAGGTTACTGCGGAGGTGAACCGCACCGGACGCCCGGTCACGGTGCTAAAAAACAACAAGCCCTGGGTCGTCATCCAACCGGCGAGCGCGGCTGCCAAGGACGACGCCGTCGACGTCGCGATTGATTTCATGGATGAGTACGCCGACGTTTTTGCCGAGCTGGCCAAGTGAGAAACTCCGCCGTCATCACCAAAGAACAGGCGATTGTCATACACGATGCCGCCATCGATAGGTTCGGCGGCATTGCGGGCGTGCGCGACGAGGGCATGCTCGACTCTGCCCTCGCCCAGCCCTATCAGACTTTCGGGGGTTCCGACCTCTACGAGGGTGACATCGCGAAGGCGTGCCGCCTTTGCTTCGGCGTTGTAGCCGACCACCCGTTCGCGGATGGAAACAAGCGCACGGGCGCGGCCCTGCTCGGCACCTGCCTGCGGCTCACGGGCCATACGTTCGAGCCTCCCCATGACGAGTTCCTCCGCACCATGCTCGGGATCGCCGATGGGTCCGTCTCCTACGAGCAGCTTGTAGAGTGGGTGAAGTCCGTCGCTGGCTAGCGAGCGTGAGTGGCAAGGCAGTCCCCGGTTGCTAGCCCCAGCATCCCCGCGGCCCTCGGCTGCATTATCGCCGATAACCCCGACGGGGGACGCATCGCGCCTCATCTGGAAGATGTCGTCTCTCATCGCCTGCCCCTTGTCTGGCATCTGTTGCCATCGCGTGCCGTTTGGTGCGGGAGAGCGGCATCCCTTGCATGCCTACGTGATGTTTACGCCTGCTCGGGAAGGGGCGCAAAGCATCGCGGGGCGGCAGGCCACGGTAAGCCACGTTTTATAGAAAATGACTGAGTACCTCCAGCATAACCGCAGAAATTCCTGTCGCCTCCAAACCGTACAATGAGGATGCAAGGTTGATGCATCCGAGAGGGCAAAGAAAGAGATGGTAAAGGGGCATGCAGGCGCTCTGAGTAGGCGCGAATGCGAGAGCAAAGAGACATTGATGGGCCTTCTGGAGAGGTTCTCAGACGAGGAGTCGTGCGAGGGGAGGCTGCTCGAGGAGAAGGTCTCCGGCGGCTTTGTCTGCCCGGTGTGCGCCAATACGTCCTGCTCGAAGGTCTGAGGCCGCGCGCACAAGTGGCAGTGCACGAAGTGCTCGCACCAGGTGAGCGTGAGCGCAGGGACTATTGATGGAGGGGACCCACCTCGAGCTCAGGAAGTGGTTCGTAGGCGATATGGCTCATGTCTGCCCAGAAGGCAAGGATCAGCGCCTGCCCCCTGCAGAAGGCAGATAGGCTGCAGCTTAAAGACGGCAGGGCGGGTCCTTTTAAGGATATGCTCGCCTGGGTCAGATCGCAGTGCGTTCAGTGTCCTTGCAGCTGACACACACGAGGTGGACGACTTCTATATCGGCGCCAAGGCACCAGGCAAAAGTGGGCGCGGCACAAAGCAGCAGCCGATGCTTAACAGCGGCAGGCAGGGCTGCTGCCCCCCTGCGCTGCGCAAAGGGGTGCTCGAAAGATTGCTGGCGCCAGGTGGGGCATGACCAGCTCTGCCATACATCGAAGATAAGGGCGGATGGCTGGAGCGGCAAAGCTTGCCGGCCTCTCTTCGTTTTGCGGGCTCGTCTAAAGAAAGTACGACAGAGCGGACGGGGATGCATCCCTTCCCATGGTCCACAGGGTGATATCCAACTTCAAGGCCTACGTTGAGGGCGCCTTCCATGGCCTTTCCAAGGCCCACATGCACTCCTTATGCGGACTCGTTCAGCTAAAGATACAGCCACAGGGATGTAAGGGATGGCTGCATGGAGCTGCTGCACGAGATGTGCTTCATCCATGTCCTGCTCTTCGGCATCGCAGCCACCGCGACGGTCCAGCCGAAGATACCTTCGATCTTGCCTTAAGCCGCTTACAGTTCAGGGAGCCTAACTATGCTGGAGGTACTCAGTCATTTTGATAGATTTGAAGATACGGCGCTTGTTCTGGAACTTCTGGATGTATGTATACAGAGCTTCCTGCTCCGAAAAAGAAGAAGTGAGGATGAAGTATGACGCTTGAAACAGAAAGACTAATTCTGCGCCGCTGGGAAGAGAGCGATGCGGAGGATTTATACAAATACGCCAGCAATCCCGATGTGGGACCGATTGCTGGATGGGCTGTTCATTCGAGTGTAGAAAACAGCAGAGAGATCATAAAAGGTGTGCTTTCCGAACCAGAGACATACGCAGCGGTTTTGAAGGAAACAGGACACCCTGTTGGCAGTATAGGATTGATGATTGGCAAGGCAAGTAATATCGGTATTCCTGATACGGAGGGTGAAATCGGATACTGGATTGGCGTTCCATATTGGGGACAAGGACTCATCCCGGAGGCAGTTCGTGAGATAATGCGATATGGTTTTGAAGAACTGAATCTCGAAAAGATGTGGTGCGGATATTTTGATGGGAATGAGAAATCGAAGCGTGTGCAAGAAAAATGTGGATTTCATTATCATCACACTTCGGAGAATGTTCCTTGCGCATTGGAGGGCATTCTGCGAACAGAACATGTAACCTGTTTGACGAAAGAAGAATGGTTGGAGAAGAGATAATTTTCAGTTCCACGAGGAGAACGAGATGTACGCACAGGCAGCGTTAAAACCGAATCTCTTACTCCGTAACGGTGCATGTGGACACATTTGTAGGGGTGTGCACAAATGCACCTGTGTGGGTGCATCGTTAAGGAGTAGAAATTCCGCTCCGTTATGTTGCATCAAATTAGACACGGCAACAGATTGTGTTGCTAAACTCATGAAGATGTATCAGAAATCAGCAGATCAGAATTGACACCAAATACGACACCAATTATAATGAAAACAGGAGACATAAATGTCCAGATGGGATAAGTTACTGAACAGGATCCTTTCTCTGTCAAAGGATATGCGATTTGATGAATTGAAGAAGGTTTTTGAAAGCTACGGCTATGAGATGAATGCGCCAAAGAGTGGAAGTAGTCATTATACGTTCCGTAAGCCTGGGAAGAATCCGATTACAATTCCAAAGCATGAACCGATCAAGAAGATATACGTCGAGATGGTTCGAGAAGTGGTGGAGGAATCAGCACATGAAAACGATTGAATATTATATGAGCCTTCCTTATCGGCTGGAAATCCTTCCGGATCTGGATGAAGGTGGCTATGTGGCACGTTATCCGGATCTCCCAGGCTGTATTACAGTAGGAGATTCCGTGGAGAGTGTTGCTGAAAATGCAGAAGATGCAAAAAGAGAATGGATTGCTGCGGCTGTAGAGGATGGTGTTACTATCGCGGAACCGGTGAATATGGAGGGGTATTCAGGACAGTTCAAACTCCGTATTCCAAAGAGTCTTCACAGGAAGCTGGCCGAGCATTCCAAAGAAGAAGGAGTCAGCATGAACCAGTATTGTGTTTATCTACTCTCCAAGAATGATGCGTTGGAGAAGGTATGATCCTGGCTTGATAACATTCCGTGATAACAATTTGATAACAGCAGTTCGTATACCCTGTAGAAATAGGATAACTGAAATCAAACTGAATCAGATCATATCAAGAGACAAAACTCAAATAGGTTAGAATCTATATTTCATTTTCGAGTGGGAATAAGGTTTTGTCCCTTTCCGTCTAGACACAACTTCTGGGGTTTCTAGGGAAACGATGATTAATTCCCAATGATGTGCCAGAAAGGACCAGCCACGTGGCCTTTTGCAGCCGGCATAGACATTAATCATCATTTCCCTAGGTAGCACCATCAGCCCTTGTGACCGGGTACTACCTCCATGGCAACCCCGAGCTTCTTGAAGTGCTCGGCGCGCTTCTCGAGGCAGTTGTTGATGGCCCAGCCGCCCTTATACCTGTCAGCCTTCGCGGCACGGGCCTCCAGGAAGACATCGCTGACCGACATGCCAAGCCCTGATGCCTGGATGCTGGTCTTAACCTCGCACTCTATAAGCCCTGCCACCAGCATCACGAAGGCGAGGCCCTGCTGGCGGCAGTAGTCTTGCTGGCATAGCGCGTGGCCGTCTTGGCCGTTCTTGAAGTAGTCGAAGTAGGTCTCGATCGACCAGCACCTCTTGTACAGGACGAACACCGACTCAGCGTCGCAATCCTCTTGGGGCAGCGAGGTCTCGAGGACATAGACGCCCATGAGCGCGGAGAGCTCTTCGAGCTTGGCGGATGTGTAGCCCTTGTCCCCGCGCTGCATATGGCGCCGATAGTTGGTCTGGGTCTCGAGCTGCTCGAGCAGGTCCCGCTAGACTATGACGCGCCTGCCGTCGAGCTGTCTCTCGGAAAACTGCACCAGCGTCGGCTTGGTGCCGCGCTGCCAAAGGAACGTATCTGGCAGCTCCAGGTCGGCCACTGCCCGCCTGCCCCTGAGCCTGGGATGGGTCGCAACCACGGCGCCGCCGCTCATGACCAGAGCCTCGTGGCTGTGAAACTAATGTCCACCTGCATCCCGATCAGCCTGTGCGGGACCGAATAGTGGCCATAGTCGACCACGATATGGTAGTCGGGGCCGACCTTCGCGCTGCGCCACTCACAGCGCTCGTACGGCTGGACGGGAAGCGGCAGCATGCAGCCGCGCTCCTCGTCCTCGTAGACGGAGTCCCTCGACCCCTCCTTGGCCGAGAAGCTGCGGGAATTGAGCCAGCGCACCCTCTCCAGGCACCATTCGTTGAACTCCTCGAGTGAATGGAACTGCATCTCCTGCGCAGGGACCACGATCCACTGCTCCGCAATCCCGACTGCAGTCTCGCAGGTGCTCTTGTCGCGCGGCTTCCTCACCCTTGCCGGCACTATCGCCGCTCCATAGTGCTCGGCGAAGCGCTCGTATTCCTTGTTGATCAGGGTCACATATATGGGATGGGAGAGCGCTCGGTCGCGGTCCCGCCGCTGTCGGGGACGAGCATGCGTGGCACGCCCTTGAAGTCGCAGAAGGCATGTGCCTGTCCATCCTGCCAGGAACCCTGCTTCATGTCCAGGAAGCCTTCGGCTCAGAACCTCCCCGAGAAGGGGAGCGCCGCCACGATCAGGTAGACCTTGGACGGCTTGCCTGTGAGCCTGTCGGTGATGGATGCGGTGTCTCCCGCCCAGTCGATGTAGCATTTGGCGCCCGGCTCGTGCCTGAAGTGCTGCACCGCCCCCTGCCTTTCGGCCTCAGAAGGCCTGGTACGAGCGCTTGCCGGCTGCCGCAGCCGCATCGCAGTATTCGCCCCACATGAGCTTCACCGGAAGCTTCCTGCTGCGCTTCTTGCGGGCCACGAGCGCCTCCAGGTCGAACTGCAGGTACGCCGGATCCGGACGCGTTAGGCAAGATGCGGCGCCACCTGCGCAGGAAGGGGAAGAGAATCCGCAGCAAGAGGCCTAAGACCAAAGGCAAGATCGAGATCTTACATACCGTAAAGGAGAGGCTCAAGCAGGCCGATGAGAGGTCTCGTCTCGGAGAGTGGGGAAACGACACGGTCGTCGGAGCAGGACCCGTATGCCTGCTCGTGCTTGCCGACAGGGCAGTGAGGCTGCTTGCCGCGAAGAGAGCCAGCACGACAGCGGAAGCGTCTCTAAGGCCGCCTTCGGGCTGCTGCAGGGACGTCCCCTTAAGACACTCACTTCCGGATAGGGGCAAGCAGCTCACAGGGCATACAGATGTCACAGATGCCCTTTGAGGCGTGCAGTTCTACTTTTGCGACCCCCACCATCTATGGCAGAAGCTAACAGTTAAGAACACCAACGGGCTCCTGCGCAAGTTCTTCCCCTAAGGGCACAGACTTCAGCAAGGTCACAAACGAGGAGGTGCAGCATGCGGTGGAGCTGATCAACAACAGGGCGAGGAAGGTCCTGAAATACAGGACAGCCAACGAGGTCTTTAGGGAGATGTTGCACTCAGCTTGACAATCTGCCCAGCCAAAAAAACGTACAAACGATGTCTGTCCGCTTATGTCCGATAATTGCCGTGCGGCCATCCGTTTTTGACAACTCGCTGTTAGACCATAATTGACCTAAGAAGGGCCCAAAAGTGTCCGGGTCTTTGCCTACAATGTATGTCGTCAGACAAAAACATCGAGGGTCAAAGGGCCCGGATGGATCCAATGATACTGCAGCAGATCAAAAAGATGGGGATCGCCGAGAAACGCGAGCTCTTAGAGAGGCTGAAGGCGCTCATAGCCAAGAAGATGGCAGGCTCTGCCCTTGCGGGAGCACCCAAGAGGTGCCCGAGGTGCAAATCGCTCAGTTTCTATTGCAAGGGCCACGACGCGTGTGGCCTTAAGAGATGGAAGTGTTGCTCGTGAGGCAAGACCTTCTTTGTAAAGACAAGATCTGTCCTGGTTATGTCCAAGCCCACGGCCGCCACATGGGCCGCATATGCAAAGGGCACGCTTGCAGGCATGTCCCTTAAGGGAGCTTACGGAAAGCTGCCCTGTGAGCCTTAAGGACATTGTGGTTCCATGCGCATGAGGCTCTTCGAGCTGCTGCAGGCCGCTCTTGGCGCCTTCAGGTATGGACCCACCGTCTCCTGCCAAAAGATTGGGATCTACATCGGCGAGTCGCTTACAGGCAACAGGGCAAGGCCCAACATCCAGATGCTGAGAAAGGTGCACACGCACGGCCATGTTGTGCATTGCTGTGGCATATAGAACAAGAAGGTCTGCATGGAGTGCTGCGCGAGTGACTTAAGAGACGAATATGCCATCCTCTGCGGCAGGGACAGGCCCGAGGACGGGAAGCTCACAGATGCCCTTTCAGGTATCGTCGACAGCTTATGGGTCGCCAGCGACGACCATACAGGATATGCGCGTGGCTCTCCTCGCTTGGGGTCTTCAAGCACACGGCGAGCTTAGCCTCGTCAATGCGATGCAGCGAAGGCTGCGCGAGTTCCTGCTTTTCTTCCATGGGGTCTTCTACGAAGTGGCTGGGGCACTTGTCTTGCCTGCTTTCTGTGGATAGAGCAGGTAAGGCATTCTGAGCGGGAGAAGAAGGATATGCTCTCAGGCAAGCTTGCAGGAGGCAGGTATGTCCATACCAGGCGTGCGCTCATAGACATAGAGCAACCCTTCTGGAGCTATTGGAAGGACAGGGGCGTCAGGTCAATCATGGTCTAACAGCGAGTTTGACAATGAGGATGGAAGGATGAGTTATTTGGGTAACCTGGCAGCCAAGGTAGAGCTTCTTCGCTTTCCCGAATTTCCTTTCCTGCTTCTGTAAAGTCGAGATGATGCGCAGTTAGCACGATGTTTCATGACGGTATGAGCAACGTTAGAAGCTTGGAATCAATAAGTGAACACCGTGCTAGCAAGGTATCGGATTGACTTGCGAGTGGAAATAGGGAATCAAGCCCAATTTGCATAGCTGTGCTCGACAGGCTCTTTGCAGGGTGCCTGTTGGGATATAGTTGACGGCGAAACACACCCGCAAGATCTTCCCGGCGGGGCGTTGCGCCCTTACGATGTGGTAGTCCCTTGGCGGCACGGCCTACCGCGACGATGGGGGACTACCACATGACATACGCCGACAGCTCCAAGGCTAGCGCCTCGAGGCTCGCAGAAAAGACGCGCAGGGCGGCATATGCCGAGCTCCATCCTTCCCTGTCCCGGGACGGCGAGGCCGGCCTCTTCGATGCATATACGCCAAAGGCCTGCCTATGGTGAGGATCGGCGCGCTTCAAGCGCGACGGGCACGACCGCAACGGCGTCCAGAGATAGCGCTACCTCAACTGCAGAAGGACATTCACGTCTGCGACCGGCACGCTCTTCGACTCGAGGCATCTTCCCCGTCTTGAAATGGGCCATGTTCCTGTCGAAGATCCTTAAGCAGTAAGAGCGAGGCGGCATGAGCCTGGGGCCACCAGCGCTCCTTTGAGACCCCTGCGTAGTGGACGGCGAAGCTCTTCGGCGTAATCGCGCCCTGCCAGGAGGGCGCCACTCTCTCTTCGAGAGGATATGGCTCGACGAGACGTAGTGGCCGCTCGACCCAGAAGACCACATGCGCAATGCTGATGGCAGTACGATGTGGGGCCTCTCAAGGAACAAGGTCTGCATCGGCGTCGCCGTGGACGTCCACGAGACATCGCTCTGCCTGGACGAAGGGCTCGGCAAGACGGGCCGAAAGAGGACATGGGGATGCCTTCAAAGGCCATATTGAGCGGAGATCCGAGCACATGCTCGACAAGGAGAAGTCGCACGCCGTCCTCGCAAAGCGCCTGAATCTCGAGAGTAAGGCATACGACGCGAAGAAGTGCTACACGCTCCCTGACAGGGACAATTGCCTGGACATGGTCAACCAGGAATGCAACCTGCTAAAGAGTCTCCTGAGGTCCCACAGCGGATTTAGGGCCGCAGACATTTAGGGATGGCTCGACCTTTGGTGGGTCTCCCGCAACATCGGCGATAACATGGACGAGAAGGTGGCATGGGTGCTGGACCGCGCCATGCGCTGCCGAAAAGCGCTCAGATACAGGGACTTCTATGCGAAAAAGACCAGCTAGCAGGGTATGCGGGCAGCACAGCTATGCAAATTGGGCTTGATAGGGAATTAGCCTATATCGTCTAGTCTCACGCTACCATCGAGTTGCGCCGTCTTACAACTAGTACCCTTTTCTGGATTAAGTCATCGTGAGGATATGGTAATATATACGTAATTTCAGTTAATATAAATGTATGTCTTACCAACGGAGGGGATACGAAGAAGAACGACCTTATAGAACTCATGCACAGAAACGCCGGTCGCATCACTACAAAACAGGCACGGCACGCGGGATTCTCATCGAGCATGTTGCAGCTGCTCGTCTCCCAGGGCATAGCGGTCAAGGAAAGCCGCGGGGTCTTCGCGCTCGCGGACACGCCGTTGGACGATTTCGCCGTCATTTCTCTGCGGTGGCCAAAAGCAGTCTTTCGTAGTAGTAGCTCGCTTTACCTTCACGACATGACCGATATCGTGCCCAGTGTGTACGAGGTCTCGCTCCCTCGCGGCTACAAAGAGGGTGGCATAGTGGGGGAGTTCCCCGATTGCCTCGTCATGCATGAGAGTAAGGAGCTCTACGGCCTGGGAGTAGTGCAAGGCACATCCCCCACAGGCACGTCGCTGTTGCTTCACGACCGCGAGCGCAGCATCTGTGACCTTATACTAGCGCGCAAACGCGGTGAGGCAGACATCCAGCTCCTCAGGCAGGCCATGAATGCGTACTTTGATTCTTCTGAGAAAGACCTGCCTCGGCTGATGCGCTATGCGAAGGCGACGGGCGTAACCGCAGAGCTTCAGACGTATTTGGAGGTGTTGTCGTGACAATCAGCAACGATGCAAGCCTGAGAGGAAAGGCGAAGGCGCTGGCAAAGGAGCACGGCCTCTCTGCTCAGGAGGTCATGCAACGCTACTTTTTCGAGCATCTTCTTATGAGGCTAGAGAGGACGCAGTACCGCGAGCGCTTCGTCATCAAGAGAGGGCTGCTTCTCTCCTCGATGATGGGAGCGGCGCAGCGTACCACCATGGACCTAGATGCAACGGTAAGAGTTTTGACGGTGAGCGAAGAGACAATTTCGGCTGCTATGCAGGAGATTTGCTCAGTCAATCTGGAGGATGGGATTATTTTTACATTCGGGCGCGTAGAGCCGATTCGTGAGGATGATGACTACGGCGGACTGCGTGTGCATCTGGTTACCCAGTTCGGCCGCATGAAGACGCCATTGAAAGTTGACGTCACGACGGGCGATGCTATCACTCCTGGCGAGGTTGAGTACGATTTTCCCACTCTGTTCGGGGAGGGATCAATTCACTTGCTGTCCTATCCGCTCGAAACGTGCATGGCAGAGAAGTTTGAGGCGGTAGTGAAGCGCGGCACTGCTACCACGCGTGCCCGAGATTTATATGACCTCGCTACGCTCATGAAATTATATGGGAGGTCAATTGACTGGAAGACATTGCGAGAGGCAGTTCGGCGGACATCGGAGCATCGCGGCTCCTCTGATTTAATGAGGCACTATGAGCTTGTAAGTCGGGAGATAGAAGACTCTGACGAGATAGCTCGCATATGGAGCGCGTATACGCGATTGAACCCGTATACTGCCGACGTCTCGGTAGCGGACGCCATGAACGCTGTCCGCACGATTGGGAGAAAGGTCGGTCTCTGAGGAGCATATGCGATTGGCGAGGGTTTATTGCGACGGGGTGTACGAATTTGAGACCCATCCATTCGTTGCTGCAAAAATCCGATTCTGAACAATAGGTACGTAGTCATCTGTTGGGATCAGATTCGCATTTCCCCAGCTCAACGCTGTCACTCTTCACTCGTGAATCGTCACTCTTGGGTCAGCATGCGCTCCACTCCGCCGACGCCGTTCCCGCTCATGTAGTCAGTTTTGCGCAACCGAACTGCGTTTCCGCAGTTCAGGCATGTCACTCTTCGGTCGGGTGAAAATACTCTTCCCAAGTGACTACAGAGCAGGTAGTCAGTGCTGACTACAAGGCGACTACGCGGTATTCGCGATAGGAGAGTAGAGGGAATCCCAGTTCATCAGCCTCGCTGACTACATGAAAACGAGCCATGCAACGATAGAGTGGGAATGGGTGAAATTGGGAATATAATTCTCAATATTGACCATTTCTAGGTACGGTGAGAGAATGGCCTCCTAGGGAAACGATGATTAATTCGGCTCGATGAGGCCAGTGGAGCCACACGCTGTATGCCGCCGGCTCAAAATGTCTCGAACCATGCAGTGCCCATACCCACATAGATGCCTATCTGCCTGCGGATATGTTATAATTCCGGGCTTTGGTTTTTCGATCCCCGATATGGTGCTATGGGTCCCTTCAGCCGCGCTTCCTGCCGGCAGAAGGGCCCTTCCCTTCGCCGCGCAGCATGGGCGAGCGTGCAGGAGGAGATCGCCTTCACGTCGCCCTCGGTGAGGTTGAAGTGAAGCAGCGGCAGCCCCGTCCTTGACGCCAGCTCCTCGATGATGGGGCTTCTCCTGGATATGTTGGCATACCTCCTCTCCGAGGTGCGGCACACATCGAGGCCGCGACAGAGCCCCATGATGTCCTTGGAGGAGAAGCTATCTCCCAGCACCTTCACCTGCAGGAGCCTCATGAGCAGCACCGCGATGTAGCAGACGAGGAAGTGGCCCGTGATTGTGCTCTGCCTCTGAAGATAGACGGGCCTCGCATCGAGCTTGGACTTCATCACCCTGAAGCTCTCCTCGATCCTCCAGAGCCTGTGGTAGGTGCCATATATGGCCAGGGGTTCCATCGTGGTCTTCGAGGTCACGATCATGTTGTAGCCGGCAAGGGCCCTCGCCTTCCTGATGGCCTCGTGGTTTAAGGTGGCCGCGACCTTCGCGTCCTTCCTGAGCTCGCCCTCGGCGTCGACGGGGGAGTATGTGACGTACTTCGCGCTGTCGCCGTAGTCGGACCTCTTCGCGGCTGCCGCCTTAAGCGCCCTTGCCTTCTCCACCTGCTGGCTTATCTCGCAGGTCTGTTTCCTGGCAAGAGAGGGGCTGTACGTGACGACGCGTCTCTCTAGGAGCTCGACCTTGCGCCTTCGTCCACGAACGTGTACCTAAAGTCGCCGTCGGCCACCTTGTAGCGAAACGATGTTCCGTCCCTCCCGTCGGGGACGTCCGTCCAGCCATCTCCCGAGAGCGCCCATGTGCGCTCCTTGGCGGAAAGCGTCTTCACCGACTTCGAGAAGATGTAGCCGTCCCCTGCAAGCACGGCCTCGGAGATGTTGGCCGCACAGCTGAGCCCCTTGTCGGCGACCCGCGCGGTCCTGCCGGACATGGAGCCCCTCTCCTTCATCTGGGCGATGCATCTCCCCAGCTGCGGCTTCTCGCTCTCGTTGCCGGGAAACAGGCTCATGGCCACCGGGATGCAGTTGGCGTCGAGGAGAAGCCCCATCGCGACTGTCGGCTCCGGCCTGTGCTCCTTGGAGGGCCCCTTCCTTCAGAAGGAGTCCTTGTGGTCTATCTCGAAGTAGAAGTTCGTGCAATCGAAGTAGGCCAAGGACATGTCGTGGCCGAAGAGGGCATCCACGTGCGCATTGTAGATCTCGACGACCTTGTCGTACTCATCGCCCAGATAGGCGAGCCCGTCTCAGAGCTGGTCCAGCGTGAACTGCGCATCGATGCCCTCCATCTGGGGCAGTACGTCCTTGAAGGTCCTGAGCTTCGAGCAGGGGGCGACGGCCCTCGCATAGACGAGCGAGGAGAGCAGGCCATGCAGGGAGAAGCGCAAGCCTGAGGGCGCCTGCAGCAGGGCCATGTCGCCTGCAGCTACAAGCGCCGTGTCCTCCGCCTTCAGGGCGAAGTGGCCGAGGTGTCTCGTGGCAGGCACGTCAGATATCTCGCGCGCCCTCTCCCTCTCCATGCCGGCCTTCCGCTCGGCATTCATGCGGGCCACCTCTGCCCTGAAATGCGAGACGGGGTCGGCGATGCCCTTCTCCTTCAGCTCGTCCTCGTAGCCCAGGGCCTTCACCGACCTGTTCGTGGTATGCCTTCGCTTGGGGTCCCAGTGGCTCTCGTATATCTGGAGATAGAGCCCTTTCTTTGTTGCGCGTCTGCTTGAGGAAGTAGGCCATCTGCCACTCCCTGTCAGACGAAAGCACCATAGCACCGTATATAGATGACGCCAGGAAATTCCCCGCAGATCAAACATCGGGGCATGAAAAAAGCCAGCTCAGGGCTGGTTTTCCGGGTCCCGGACCATGTTCCGGGCCCTGAAGAATCGTGGTGCTAAACGCTAAAGACGGGTGCCCATACCCACATAGATGCCTATCTGCCTGCGGATATGTTATAATTACAGCAACGTAATCCAGCATATCCAAAAGGAAGATATGGGCAGCCAGATGAGCTTTTAAGACCTTAAATCCCAGGGCCAGAGGAGAAAGACCCGGCGAGAGGCATTCCTGGAGCGGATGGATGCGATCGTGCCATGGGATAGCTGGATTGCACTGGTAGAACCCAGCTACCATTGACAGGCGCGTGGCAGGCATGTGCGCGCTGCAAAGACGATGCTTTAGGATGTAGCCTGCTTTAGGTCATGTTTGGGCTCTTAAGACGAGGGAACTTAAAGATGCTATCCTGGATTGCCACTCCTGGCAGCGCTTCTGTGCACGCAGACCTCATGCAAGCGCAGGTGCCAGATGCTACGACACTTGCGAAATTCCGGCTCTTCGCTGTTTCTAGTGGGTAGCGCATGCCAGCTTCTTCTGGGCCGTGAAGTCCAGACGGCCTAGCCTGAGGAAGATCATCGTCCTGAAGTAGGCGATGCTGCGGACCGACTGGACGACCGAGTTGAGGCCTTCCAGGATCGCGTTGGTGGATCCCCTCTTCCACCAGTTCAAGATCCCCTCTCGCTCCTTCCTGAGCGTCCTCGCCACGCTCTTTATCTCGGCCACGTTGGAGTGCGCCATCCACGAGCAGAGGCGCTCTGGGGCTGCTGCCGCCGATTCCCTGTCTGCGCATGAATAGACGTCCTGCAGCGCCTCTCCCATCTGGCAGGCCCTTGCAGTTCTGAGATGGGTCTTCGCAGGGTCGAGCTCCTCTCTCTTCGCGAGCTGGAGCTTTGTGAGCGACTCCTTCTTCTTCAGCCATATGTATTTCGTCTGGGCAAGCTGCCTTGTGCTTCTCGGCGGACTCGCGCCTCTCTTGGCACCTCACAGGGTCTGTCGCCCTCATCAGGAGCTGCACCACATGGAAGCTGTCCCACGCTCTGTGTGGCCTGGGGCATCTTGGCGCCGCCCCCCCAGCGAGTATGCCTTAAGCCATGTCGCGCGTGACCTCTAAGACCTTCGTGCAGTCCCCTCCCGTGCTCCTTAAGCTCGTCTCAGAGCCTGCCTAAGGCCCCCTTGTCCCTGCCTTGCGTGACGGCCACGGCACGCTGACAGTCGAGGTTGGCCATGATGCTGATGTAGCTTTGGTTGCGCCTTTTGGCGGTGTCGTCTATCCCTGCGCGCACGACATCCGAGTAGTCGGCGGTATCCCTTGCCTCGGCTACGGCCTTGCCCAGCAGGTGCCATATGCGCGTGGGCTGTCTCGTGCAGCTGCTGCGCGACCGGCGTCACGCTCATGCCAAAGAGCGCCATCACTTATCGCCTGCGCCTTAAAGAGCGCTGTGAAGTGCGTCTTCGGCCGCACCTTTCAGGGCATCCTTGTGGCATGCACGCCGTCTTTGGGGCAGTCGGCCCTGGGCACGGCGCAGTGCACGATGGTCTCGTATTGCCAGATGTCGAGATGCTACAAGGTCCTCTCGCGTGTGTCACAGGTGCTGCACATCCTGTGGCATACGGGGCACTCGACTGCCTGGCCCTTTCCTGTGGGCGACCCTCACATGGAGCTCGTCCTGCGCTCCCTCGCGCTCCTTAAACCAGACGCCCGTGACCTCCCACTCGTCCCTAAGCCCCCTGGGACCTCTTAAAGAGCCTTGCTAGCATGCCTACCTGAATATCCATATCGCACCTTAGGAACGCAGCCTCCTGTCGGGGAAAATACTGCCGTTTAAAGGCCACGCCCTCAAGAGGATGCAGGTGTGCTACCCACCAGAAGTGACGAAGAGCCCTATTTCAAGCTCGCAGCCTACCGCATCCTCTTCGACAAGCGCGTTGGCGGGAAACACAACGGCGAGTACGTAGGCCTCGACTTCGGGCATCTCAAGGACCTCGCGGCCATCGACCACATGCTCAGGTACACGTTGCTCCCGATGACACTGGACGTCGAGTACTTCGCGAAGGTCAAGCTCATACGCGAGGCAACCGAGCGGGCGGACGAGGACGGGTACTCGATCGTCGACGACTATCTGGCAAGCTTGAGCGAGAGAAACCGCTCGATCCGAGAGAACGAGATGGAGCGGCTGAAGAGAGACGGCTTCAGCGGCGGGATGGCCCGTAAGTACGACGAGGACAAGCCTGTGTGGGTTCTCGTCGAATTGCTCTCCTTCGGGGGCTTCATCAACTTCTATCTCTATTGCGCAGATAGGTGGAAGGACCGGCAGATGAGAAGCGAGCACTACCTGCTCAGGCAAGCCCAAGCCCTGAGAAACGCCTGCGCCCACTCCACGGACATCATCAGCGGTTTCGCACCAAGCGAGGTGAGCACCATCCGCACCCCGAAGGCGGTTGCACTGGCCCTCGCCGAGATCGGCGTCAACAAGCGTGCGAGGCGTGCGAAGATGTCCAATCTGCGAATTCAGCAGATAACGATGATGGCTTTTGCCTACAGGGAGCTGGTTGTGGGCTCCCACACAGGGGAGATGTGCAGGAGCCTGATCAAAGCCTTGGAGCACCGCACCACCGAGCATGCAGATTGGTATTCAAACGCCGACAGTGTGGCCTCCGCCTACAGATTTCTTTCGAGGATATTTGACAGCTGGATTTGATCGCTCATAATGAAGCCAGACAAAAAACCTTCGGGTTTTGCGGGGCGGGGTTGCGAAAGCGGTCCTGCCCTAGTTTTTTAGGTGGCGGATTAGCATTCTGAGTGCAACAGGATAGCCCGCTGAATGCAAGCGTGGCACACTCCGGAAGGCTACGATGTTGGTTGGCTAGTCAGCGTCGAAAGCTAGAAGGAATGTGCCACTACACACATCTTAGCCCTCAGGAGAGGGACTGCATAGCCACGCTGCATGCAGAGGGAAGGTCAATTGCCTATATCGCGGCAGAGATCGGCAGGGACAGCTCCAGCGTCTGCCACAAGCTCAAGAGGAACGGCCACCACGGACACTTTAGGGCATGTACTGCCCAAAGGAGGGCGGATGAGCGCCGCAGGAGATGCAGGGCGAAAAGGCGGCTTTCAGACCCTGCGCTCGCACAGAAGGTGCGCTTACTCATCATGGACAGACACTGGTCCCTGGAGGAGATAGACGACATCTCAGGCTCGAGGGTGGCGGCAGCGGCGTCGTTGAGCCTGCCGACTATTCTACCGTGAGGTCCTTAGCCGCCGCCCTCGAGCTGCCGGAAACCGGCCCCGAAGGCCAGGTACGGCACCACCTGCGCAGGAAGGGGAAGAGGATCGCAGCAAGGGGCCTAAGATCAGGGGTAAGATCAGGATCTCGCATAGCGTAAAGGAGAGGCCCAAGCAGGCCGATGCGAGGTCTTACCTCGGAGACTGGGCAGACGACACGCTCGTGGCAGCGGGACCCATGTGCCTGCTTGTGCTTGCCGACAGGGCAGTGAGGCTGCTTGCCGCGAAGAGAGCCAGCACGTCAGCGGGAGCGTCTTCAAGGCCGAGGTCGGGCTGCTACAGGGACGCCCGCTCGAGACGCTCACTTCCGGATAGGGGCAAGCAGCTCGCAGGGCATACAGGGCTCACAGATGCCCTTTGAGGTGTACAGTTCTACTTCTGCGACCCTCACCATCTATGGCAGAAGCTAACAGTTAAGAACACCAACGGGCTCCTGCGAAAGTTCTTCCCCTAAGGGCACCGACTTCGGAAAGGTCACGAACGAAGAGGTGCAGCATGCGGTGACCCTGATCAACAACAGGGCGAGGAAGGTCCTGAAATACAGGACAGCCAACGAGGTCTTTAGGGAGATGTTACACTCAGCTTGACAATCTGCCGGTTCAGTCCTGAAACCTGTGGGCAGATGCCCATGGCTTGATGCTCAAAGGGACAGAAAAGCGGTCATCCTCTAGAATCTTGCATCGCAACAAGAAGATCCCGAACAAGGATGGAGCGCAATGACAAGTGTAGCATCGCCATCAGCCCAGCTGCCCGCTATTTCCCATGCTGGAGAAGACTCTGTCTTCTTCCGGATCCCCTCCCATCTCGTGGGCTTCGTGCAGGCAGGAGATTCTAAGGAGAGCGTCTGCACGGAGGAGCTCGGCACATCGGGCAGGAGATGCAGGAAGGTGGTACAGATCCTCACTGTCCCCGGCAGGCTGATATCGAAGGATGCACCCTCGTGCCCCTGCTGCGGAAAGGCAATGGAGAAAAACGGGAAGGCCCCCATCGCACTTTGGCATCTCCCTCTCGGGATGGAGAGGCAAGGATAGAGGTCTCGCGGCCAAGATGGGCATGCAGGGAGTGCGGGGCCTCCTGCATCGAGGACGTCCCCCTTCAGGGCTTCAGGCCAGCGCATCACGCTGTTGCTGCTTGCCTTCGTGTGTGACCTGCTCGCCCTGGGGCAGACCCTCAAGGCGATGTCGCCCACGGCAGGCTTCGACAGAAACGTCGTGAAAAAGATCGAGCGCGCGAGGCTCTCTGGGCTCTACACGGAAGGGGAAGGCAGTAAGCGAAAGCTGCGCAAGCCCGAGCGGCAGGGAAGGTATCTGGGTGCAGATACGTTCAAGCTTCACGGCGGGCACCGCTGCGCCACCGTGATCATAGACCTCAAGATGGGACATGTGCTGTGGCTTGTCCATTCGAAGGGAAAGAAGGTCCTCCATGCCTTCTGCGACCACGTGGGCGAGGAGTGGATGTTTGCATGTAGAGGCCATCGCCTGCGACATGAACGCCGACTTCGAGTGCGCCTTTCTTAAGAGGTTCCCGCACATCGTCTACGACTGCTTCCATATCGTGAAGAACTTCAACGAGAAGGTCATCTGTAAGGTCAGGAAGGATAAGAAGGCAAGGCTTAAGGAGGAGGGCGACGCCGAGGCCGCGTGTGCCCCTCAAGCACTCCACATACATCCTTATGTCCGGCAAGGACACGAGGAAGAGGAAGGAGCGCGATGCACGCGCCGGCAAGGTGGTCTTAAGGGGCAGCGCCCTCTTCGGCAATGAGGAGGCCCTGCAGACAGGAGGCGCCAGGAAGCGCTACGAGGAGCTCATATCCCAAAACGAGCTGCCCTTCGCCTGCGACATCGCAGATGAGATGCTCTCCAGGGCATATGGCTACAGGCAGGAGAAGCGCATGCGCGATGCGATGGAGCAGGTCGTGGAGGTCTGCCGCGGCACGAAAGACAGGTATCTCGCCAGGGTTTCCTGTCTCGCAGAAGGGCACATGGACGGCATCATCGCGCATGCCAGGCACCAGATATCCTCGGGGAAGGTGGAAGGCACCAACTGCATGATCAAGACGCTCAGGAGGGCAGGCTAGGGATACCCTAACGACGAGTACTTCTTCCTCAAGATCTTCGATGCCAGCAGGCGCTACCCGAAGGCAGCCGGGGCTGGTGCGTGATGGGGCTACACACAAGTTTTAGGTCTGAGCCGAAATACTTGTGGGCTTAGCGCTATATCACGCTCATCGTTAGGAGCCTATACAGAACTGTTAAAAAAGATAATAATCTCTGTATAGAATTAGCGAAATGATAGGTCAAAGCAGTACCTCGTTTTGGCAGCAAGAACGAGGTGCTACACATATGCATAGGTGACGTGTGGTAGAGACAGGGCGTAGAACAAGGCCATTTAAAGGGCTCCGCCGGCAAAAGGCTGGCGAAGCTGTTTCACCCATAACTATCCCAAGTAAGGAGGGACGCTCAAATGGCGAAGATAGGTGCTATTGAAGCCGGTGGTACAAAGATGGTCATGGCCATCGGCGACGAGAAAAGCAATATTTCTGAGCGCGAAGAGATTCCTACCACTGAGCCAAAGGAGTGTATTCCGAAGATGGTAGAGTGGTTCCGTTTGCGCAATATCGATGCACTAGGTATTGGCGCCTTTGGACCGACTGCGGTAAACCCAAAGGATCCCCGGTTCGGCCACATCCTCATCACTCCTAAGACGGCTTGGATCAACTGCGATCTGCGTGGGCCGTTCCTACGTGAGCTGAATGTCCCGGTGGGCTATGACACCGACGTCAATGTTGCCTGCTTAGGTGAGGCGGTCTTCGGTGCCGCGAAGGGCCTCTCGAATGTCATTTACGTTACGATCGGAACTGGCATCGGTACCGGCGTGATGATCGAAGGCAACCTTCTCCACGGTATGCTCCATGCTGAGGCTGGACACATCCATGTTGAGCGTGTTCCAGGCGATGACTTCAAGTGCAACTGTCCCTACCATGACTGCTGTTTGGAAGGCATGGCGGCAGGCCCTGCAATCGAGAAGCGCTGGGGCAAGAAGGGGTATGAGCTCGCTGGCAACGATAAGGTGTGGGATATCGAGAGCTCTTACATCGCGCAGGGCGTTGCAACCTATATCCTGTGCTACTCACCGCAGAAGATCGTACTCGGCGGCGGTGTGATGAAACAGGAGCAGATGTTCCCGCAGGTCCGTCAGAAGACCTTGAAGCTGCTCGGCGGCTACCTGGTAACCCCTGAGTTGGACGATATCGACAACTACATCGTGCCTGCTGGCTGTGGCGGAGACCAAGGCATCCTCGGCTCCCTGGAGCTTGGGCGCCGAGAGCTTGAGAAATAGAGATTTGATCAACCTGCAGAACGATGCGACAAGGTAATGCGTTGGAATGAGCGTTCCGTTGTTTCCTGAAGAGGGGAGCAGTGGGACGCTTTCGTATGGATACAATTACAACATAATGGCTTAGGGGAGTGGACGTACGAATCATCCTGTATATTCATAAATCACATCAGAATCGCATCACTATCGTATCGAAAACGCATCATATCATGTCGCTATGCATGATATGATTGCTATGATTTGATCCGATAAGTTCCTGATCATACTAAAGCAGAGTATGCTATTCCGTGAGAGCGAAACTATAACCTTAAATCCCAGGGCCAGAGGAGAAAGACCAGACGAGAGGCACTCCTGGAGCGGATGGATGCAATCGTTGTGTGGCACAGCTGGATTGCACTGGTAGATACCAGCTACCACTGACAGGCTCTTGTCAGGCATGTGCACGCTGCAAAGACAAAGCTTTAGGATGTATCCTGCTTTAGGTAATGTTCGCTCTCTTAAGACGAGAGAACCTAAGGATGCTATCCTGGATTGTCACTCCTGGCAGCGCTTCTGTGCACGTAGACCTCATGCAAGCGCAGGTGCCAGATGCGACGACACTTGCGAAGATGCGCCATAGCCTTAAAGCGAGAGGAGTTCGGTAAAGCTTGTGCTTCACGACCTGAACTTAGAACTTAAGAAGGCAGGGATCACGGCGCGGGGTGGCTCCATGGTGGATGTGACCTTCACCTGGGCCCTAAAGCTTAACGAAGAACCAAGACCATGCGCGTGACCCTTAAAGCGCACCAGTCCAAGAAAGGGGGAGTCTGGCGTATCGGATACAAGGCGCATATCGGCGTGGATGCCGCAGGCGGCCTTGTGCATGGTGTGGAGACGATCGCCTAGAATGTGTCCGACATATCCTGTGGCACACACACTCGTAAGGGAAGATGACAGGTTCTGCTGCGCAGACTTTAGGCTATATAGGTATAGCGAAGCGCCCTTAAGGACGCATAAAGACCCACACCTCTCATCTGTGCGCTAAAGCGTTGCTAAGGAAGCCTTCGACTAGAGAGGGTCTTGCCTGTGCACTCTCAGCCGAAAAGGGCATCGAGTCCAGGAAGGCATCCGGCCGCTCAAAGGTAGAAGCACCCTTCCTTATCGTGAAGCGGCGCTTCTGCCCCTTAAGGAAGCGCTACAGAAGGATAGAGAAGATACCTGCACACTCGAGTCTGCCTCGCCCTTGCAAACCTTACCCATGTGCATCTTTTGCCGGCAGGCTGCGCCTCCCGGCTCCCAGAGTCGCTTGATCCGTCTTGGAGCCTTCTTGCGGTGCATGCGGCAGGACAAATGTAAGGATAGCGGCTCCTGCACGTACTGGATGAGCATCCTTCCCTGCCTTTCCCGCATTCCGGCCTAGAAAGGCTGTGTGGTCGGTCCCCTCTGACACGTTATGGGGCATTAATCATCGTTTCCCTAGGAGATGAGCACGCTTGCTGGCGTGAGCGTGCGTACCCTTCGGCTCTACGATGAGCGGTGGCTTCTCATGCCGAAGCGAGCAGAGAATGGCTACCGCATCTATACGGAGGAGGATGCCGAGCGCCTGCAGGAGATCCTGCTTTGGCGGGCCTGCGGGATGCCGCTTGTGCGCATGGGAGAGCTCCTCGACGAGAATGGTATGGATGAAAAGGAAGCGCTTGAGGAACAGATAGCGATGTTTGAAGAGCGCGAACAGGCACAGCATGAGGCGCGTAAGTGTGCCGAGCGCACGTTTGGGGCGTTGAAGAAAGGAAGGGAGATAGGTACATAAGAGAGGTTCTCGAGCCTCAAGGAAGCAACGATAGAAGAGAACGAATGGTGCTACGGGGCTAAGGTGAAGGCGAAATACGACGATGCCGTCGTGAATGCTGCCAATGATGTCCTGCTGAGCATGGACGAGGGTGAGTGGAACAACTTGCGCGTGCTTGAAGATCGAATCATCGACCAGCTCAAGCTCGCTCTGAAGACGGGCAATGCCCAGAGCAGCGAGGTGACAAAACTCATGCGCACCCATACTGCTTGGGTACAGGCACACCGGGGCAGGGACCGCAGGCTCACACACAAGATGCATGTGAGCCTGGGCCAGATGTATGTGGTAGATCCGCGCTCTCAGGAGTACTACGCCTCAGGGGCAGAAAAGGGCGCTGCCGCTTTCCTGGCGGAGGCTATCGAGGTCTTGGGAATCTGATCAGGCAAGTTTCTGCTCGAGCCACTCTTTGAGGATCGGTCCTTGGCTCAAGGTTGGGTCCTTGGCACCGACAAGTAGCGTCACAGTCTCGGGTGCGAGTTCCTTGAGCTTTTCTGCTTCTGCCTGAGCATCTGCAGAGGCATCAAGCTCTGCGAGGTATTGCTGCCGGAACGTGTCAAAGTTCTCCGGTTTGTGGCCAAAGGCCTTCCTCGTTTCGGTCGAAGGGGCAAGGCACTTTGCCCACTCGTCCATAGTGAGATTCTCCTTCTTGATGCCGCGTGGCCAGAGCCTGTCCACGAGCATGCGGTAGCCATCGTCGGGTGTTGCTGCCTCATAGGGGCGCTTGATCTTGATATCCATGTAGTTCCTTTCTCTTTGCACTGCTGCTCTCTATGGTAGACCTCTCTCGTTGTAGTGACTCTTTATCTTGCGGGCACGATATGACAGATATGAAAGATTGAGGACAGGAATATAAGACAGAGGGCCTCTCTCGCCGCTATCATTTCCTCAAATCAGAGTGTAGGACAGATGGTGAGGGGACCTCCATGAAGGTGTTCATAATCGGTGGCACGGGGCTTCTGGGAAGCGAGGCGGCGCGCGAGCTCATAGCTCGCGGCCATGAGGTGGCAACGCTGGCGCTGCCACCACTGCCGGAAGGGGCCCCGCTTCCTCCGGAGATGAAGATTGAGTTCGGCAACTATCTCGAAATGTCTGACGATGAGCTGCGAGAACACTTTCGTGGCTGCGATGCTTTCCTCTTCGCGGCAGGTGTCGACGAGCGCGTCGAGGGACCGGCACCGATCTACGACCTGTACAAGAAGTTCAACATCGATCCGATCAAGCGGCTTCTTCCGCTTGCGAAGGGGTGTGGTGTGAAGCATGTCGTGATTTGCGGCAGCTACTTTGCCTATCTTGCAAAGACGCACCCTGACATGGAGCTCACGAAGTGGCATCCCTACATCAGGAGCCGCATCGAGCAGGAGGAGGCTGCCATAAGCTTCGCAGATGGCCACTTCGATGTCGCGGTGCTCGAGCTTCCTTATATCTTCGGCACGCAGCCAGGCAGGCGCCCCATGCGGGTCTTTCTCGTCGAAACCATTGCCAAGATGAAGAACAAAACGCTCTGGACGAAGGGCGGCACGACCATGGTGACAGTGCGCCAGGTGGGGCAGGCGCTTGCCGGTGCCGTCGAGCACAATCATGGCGGAAACTGCTACCCTATCGGCTGGTGGAACATGACGTGGAAGGACATGCTCGATATCGTCCAGAAGTACATGGGTTGCGCCGGCAAGCCGATCAAGACGATCCCGAAGTGGATGTATGCAATCGGTGGCTGGACCATCCGCCGCGATCAGAAGAAGCGCGGTATCGATGGTGGCCTCGATATGGTCCGCTTTGCCGACATCCAGTGCACGAATCTCTTCATTGACAGGAATCTGGGGTCTGTGCCCCTGGGAGTCACGGACGACGATATCAACGCCGCCATCGGCGACTCCGTGAAGCTCTCCATGGCAGTGGCAGAAGGCAAGGCTAAGACGATTTCGATGAAGGGAGAGTAGGATGGCAAAGAATCTTCGTGTCTTCATGACCGGTGCCTCGGGCGGCATGGGCATGGAGTCCTTGAAGCAGATGATGCCCAATGTAGGCAAGGCATACGACCTCGTGTTACTCGTGCGCAACTCGGAGAAGAACCGCAAGGAGATGGCACCCTTCAAGGGCAAAGACGGCCTCGAGATCGTCTGGGGCGACCTCGATGACAAGGAAGCCCTGAAGCGCTGCCTCTCCGACACCGACCTCGTGATCCACATCGCGGCCTTCGTCTCTCCTTCGGCCGACTACTATCCGAAGCGCGCGATGCAGGTGAACTACGGCGGCACGAAGAACCTCATCGAGTGCATCTACGAGCTCGGTGAAGAGAAGAGCTGTGCCTTTGTCTACATCGGCACGGTCGCGGAGACCGGAGACCGCATGCCGCCGATCCACTGGGGACGTGTGGGAGATCCGATCAAGCCGTCGATATTCGACTACTACGCAGTATCCAAGGTCGCAGCAGAGCGTCTTGTGATCGAGTCCGGCCTTACGCGCTGGGCAAGCCTGCGCCAAACCGGCATCATGGGGCCTGCGATGGTGCGTATCCGCGATGCGATCCAGTTCCATAACTGCCTCTACAACGTGCTCGAGTATGTCTCCGACCGCGATTCGGGATGCGCGATGGCACACCTTGCAGACTACGAGGCAACAGGAACGCTCGACTCCTCGTTTTGGGGCCACATCTATAACATTGGCGGCGGCCCCTCCTGTCGCACTTCGACAATCGACATGTATCGCACGCTCTATGGAGCGCTCGGATTCAAGAGCCTCGATCACGTGATCGATCCGCGCTATACGGCGACGAGGAACTTCCACGGCCAGTACTACCTCGATTCGAACAAGCTCGAGGGCTACCTCCACTTTCAGCATGACTCGATGCAGTATTTCTACGACGAGTACCTCGAGGCCATGGACCCTGCTACCATTGGCTTCTCGCGCTTCCTCTGCCGGGTTCCGGGTGGCGAGGCTCTCATGGGCAAGATCATCAACAAGTCGACCTTCGACAAGCTTCTCGATGCGGGCCACGGAACACGTCACTTCATCCAGGCCAACATGGAGGACCGCATCGACGCCTACTGGGGCTCGAAGAAGGCCTGGGAGGTGCTGCCTTCCAAAGTGAGCGAGATGGAGCCATTCACGGACTGGGATACGGCCGTGCGCATCGATCACGGCTACGACGAGTCCAAGTCCGAGAGCGAGCTTTCGCTCGAGGACATGCAGAAGGCCGCCAAGTTCCGTGGTGGCGAGCTCCTCTCCACGAGCATGAAGAAGGGTGACTGGACAGGCAAGCTCCGCTTCCGCTGCGCCTTCGGCCATGAGTTCGAGGCATCGCCGCGCCTTGTGCTCGAGGGCGGCCACTGGTGCCCCGAGTGCGAGAGGAAGAGCTGGAACTACGGCGAGCGGGCCAAGCGCGATCCCTTCTTCGCGCAGGTATGGAACCCGCTCCATGAGTCGGATGAGCTTCGCGAGTATCCGAAGGAAGTCAGCGAGCTCGACATATAGCGCTAGGGCAGGGTGAGCGATGAGGTCCGAAGCGTTGGTTTTGGATCCCTTCTCATACCTTGGGATGATGCTTCAGCGGGATGTGGTAGACGTACTTCAGGGAAAGCCGCCGTTCTGAAAGGACCTACCATGTCGGTGACTATAAAGCTTCTCGAGAACCGGGAGATGCTCGAGGAGACGCTTGCCTCGTCTGGCCGCATTGTGCGGGGAGGGTGTCCCTATAGTCCTGTCAAGCCATAGCAGGTGACTTTTCTACATCGCCTGCCGGCGGCTCCACATATGGCACCCCATCGCGCATCATTGTATGGATTACGCGGAGCCTCTTGCGTGCGAGTGCCTTGAGCGCCTTGTTGTGTCTCATGCCCCTTGCAACGCAGGCATCGTAGTACCTCCTGAAGCGCTTCTTCGTCCCCACGAGGGAGTTGCAGCTGAATATGAGGAGGTTCTTGAGCGCCTTGTTGCTTTTATGGGCGCTCTTCTGTGACTTTATGGAGTGACCTGTGTCAATATTTCTGTCGGCAGATTGTCAAGCTGAGTGCAACATCTCCCTAAAGACCTCGTTGGCTGTCCTGTATTTCAGGACCTTCCTCGCCCTGTTGTTGATCAGGGTCACCGCATGCTGCACCTCCTCGTTTGTGACCTTGCCGAAGTCTGTGCCCTTAGGGGAAGAACTTTCGCAGGAGCCCGTTGGTGTTCTTAACTGTTAGCTTCTGCCATAGATGGTGGGGGTCGCAGAAGTAGAACTGCACGCCTCAAAGGGCATCTGTGACATCTGCATGCCCTGCGAGCTGCTTGCCCCTATCCGGAGTGAGCGTCTCGAGCGGGCGTCCCTGCAGCAGCCCGACCTCGGCCTTAGAGACGCTCCTGCTGTCGTGGTGGCATCTCTTCGCGGCAAGCAGCCTCACTGCCCTGTCGGCAAGCACGAGCAGGCACACGGGTCCTGCTGCCACGAGCGTGTCGTCCTCCCCCCCTCTCCGAGGCGAGACCTCTCATCGGCCTGCTTGGGCCTCTCCTTTACGGTATGTAAGATCTCGATCTTGTCTTTAGTCTTAGGCCTCTTGCTGCGCAGGTGGTGCTGCACCTGGCCTTCGGGGCCGGATCCCGGCAGGTCGAGGGCGGCGGCTACGGACCTGCCTGTAAGAATAGTCGGCAGGCTCAATGACGCACCTGCCGCCACCCTCGAGCCTGAGATATAGTCTATCTCCTCCAGGGACCAGTGTCTGTCCATGATGAGTAAGCGCACCTTCTGCGTAAGCGCAGGGTCTGAAAGCCGCCTTTTCGCCCTGCATCTCCTGCGGCGCTCATCCGCCCTCCTTTTGGGCAGCACATGCCCTAAAGCGTCCGTGCCGGCCGTTTCTCTTGAGCTTGTGGCAGACGCTGGAGCTGTTCTTGCCGATCTCTGCCGCGATATAGGCAATTGACCTTCCCTCTGCATGCAGCGTGGCTATGCAGTCCCTCTCCTGAGGGCTAAGATGTGTGTAGTGGCACATTCCTTTTAGCTTTCGACGCTGACTAGCCAACCAACATCGTAGCCTTCCGGAGTGTGCCACACCTGCATTCAGCGGGCTATCCTGTTGCACTCAGAATGCTAATCCGCCGTCCGAAATATTGACACAGGTCATTATTCCTGTCGCCGGCATCGGGGTAGGAAGCGACAAAGGCGCCAGAAGAATCCGGCCTGCCGGATGAGGGACCGGGCATGGCAGCGCCTGACGGTGCCATCTTTCCTGCCAACCCGCACTTCAGATTGGTTGGCTGGTCCTGGAAGCTCCGGGAAGACAAGGTCCTCTCCGAGCCAGGTTTCCTTGGGTACCTCTCCGAAGGTACGCTCCATGGCAGGCGTGACGTCCATGCGTATCAGCGCAAAGGCAGGGAAATCCATCGCATAGAGGCCGTCTCTCCGTACGACGTCGAGCCTGCCGCCTGCGGTTTCGAAGGAAAGTATCGGTGCAGGATCTGGTTTGCAACAAAGGCAGAGGTCAGAGTCGCATGCCCGTAGAGGTCGATCTCGCCTTTCGGTGTGAACCAGCGAAGGCCATAGGATCCTTCCTTGGGAAGCAGGAAGGCCGTCTCGGAGAGAGCATTCTCTTTCGCAATGGCCTGCATGAGGGAATCTTCAGACCAGGCGTCTACAAGGCAGACAGCGGCAGGATTACTCTTGAAGAGGGTCTCCGTGAAGGCATCGACGATGTACTGCTTCATCTGGAACTCCTCACCGCAGAGACAGCCTGGAGAGCCTCAAGCGTAGCGCTTCCGCCATCCGTTTGGCGTGATCCCCGTGGCCTTCTTGAAGACTGTGCTGAAGTGGCTCTGGGAGCAGAAGCCGAGATAGATGGAGATGGCAAGGAGTGGCTGGTCGGTGTTCTTGAGGAGACGCTTTGCCTCCTCCACCTTCTCGCGCCGGATATAGGCAGAAAGTGAGATGCCGCACTCGCGTTTGAACTGCGTAGAAAGAAATCCGCGGCTCACCGAGAGTGCATCTGCCACTTCCTGGGTCTGTATCGGTTTGAAGATATAGGCATGCACATAGTCGGCAACGTCGCGGGCAAGGGGGGAGGGGTCGTTGCCTATCTTGAGCCTCTCGACCCGTTCTGCATAGTCGAGGAGCATATGCCAGCCGAGATCAGCGATCTCGCTCACGTCCTGCATACTTTCGCAGCGGCCGATATAGGCGTCGGAGAGCCCCAAGGCTTCGTCTTCGGCGAGACCTCCCTCGATTGCAGCGCGCGAGGCGAGCGTCGCCTCGACGATCAGGAGGTCCTTCGTGTGGCGGAGGTAGCTCTTCGTGAGCGTGCCGGCACGGAAGGTCGGGATGCTTGCAAGGTAGCTCCTAAGCTCCTGGGGCCTGCCTTGGGAGATGAAAGAGGAGATCTTCTGCTCGACCTGGCGGCTCGAGTGGGTGCGCTCGTCGGGTCGGAATGTGTTGCGACCGAACTCCTCCTGTGCCATCTCGCGCGAGAGCGCCTCCTGGTACTCTTTGCTGATTACAAGGTCTTCGACCGTGAGGTGTTTCCCTGTGAGGGCAAAGCCGAGAGAGCAGGTCATGAGGAGGGCGGTCTCACGGGGCATGATGCCAAGCGTGTCCATGGCCTCCTTGAAGGCAGGCATCTGATCGGGAAGGACGCCCAAGGCGATGCTGAGGCGTTCTTGGGTAAGTTCGTCGGGCCGCTTGTCATAGAACGGCCCCACGACGAAGAGGAGCTTCTCTGTTCGCACGCACCCGTAGAGCGCGAAGTCGTCCGTCTCGAAGCAGAAGGCCTCCGATGATTCCTTCTCGAGGCGGGGCAGGAGTGGGTCTGCCGGGTCCTGGGGGAAAGGTGCAGGGCTCGAGAAGAGAATCTTGTCGTGGCCCGCATAGACGCGGACCGGCACCATCGAGATGTCTGTCACGAGGTGGGCTATATAGTCGCGGTCTCCGATGTCCATGGACGCCGCCGTTCATCCGCCGTTTCCTGCCACCTGTCATCACAATAACAGATACGACAAATATAGAACAGATATGACATACATTTCTGCTTTCCCTCCGTAGAATCTTGCCAACATCAGAAAAGTGGCCAGACAGCTTGGAGGAATCGCATGGCGGGCGGCATATCTCTCTCATTCATGAACAGACGTATCTTCGACTCGCGCGTGAAGACAGACAAAGTGGGTGCTAAGGAGAAGATCTTCGGCTATCTTATAGGGCCGATCGGGCCCGCGCTCGTGAACGCCGTGCTTGCAAGCTATCTCAATGTCTACTACACAGATGCCCTGGGCCTCACCCTCGTGTGGGGAGGACTCTTCCTTCTCATCTTCCCGATCGTCTCGAAGATCGCGAATGCCGCCGTGAATCTCTGGGTTGGAAAGCTCATCGAGCGCACGCATACCCGTCAGGGCAAAGCCCGTCCCTATCTTCTGATCTCGGCACCGATTTTCTTCATTACCTCGGCCCTCTGCTTCACGGTGCCGAATTTCGGCATCGCTGCTGAGGTCATCTGGGTCACGATCACCTACAACCTCTTCTATCTCTGCGCAAACTCATTCTATACGATGGCGCACAACCTGATGGTCCCGCTCTCGACCCGCGACTCCGACGCCCGTGGCTCGCTTTCTGTTATGAACAACATCGCGATGACCATGGCGACCGGCATCATCATCGCTATGCTCTTCCCGATGTTCGTGCTGCCGGTCCTCGGCGCCTCCCGCGAGGCCTGGGCTACTATGGGCTGGATCCTGGGCGCCATCGCTTTACCTATGATCTTGATGGAATACTACTACACCCGCGAGCGCGTGACCGAGGAGCAGAGAGAGGCTGAAGAGACAGAGCCTCTGCCCTTCCGCGAGCAGATCAAGACTGTCATCCACGACCGCTACTGGTTTGTCCTTATGCTCTATCTCTTCATCTACACGCTCTCGATGAACTTCAAGAACCTGTCACTTCTCTACTACTGCAACTATGTTCTCGGCTCCTACAATGACGGCATAACGATGACGCTCGTGAACGTTATCGGCGGTATCCCGATGGGCCTTGGTATCTTCGCCGTCTGGCCGATTGCGAAACGTGCAGGTCTTCGGAATACGACGCTTGTCGGCTTCGTTATCGTCGCTGTCGGCTCTGCGATCTGTGCCATCGTCCCGACGAGCATGCCGATCGTCCTTGTTGGCCAGTTTATCAAGAACATCGGCTGCCTTCCTGCCTCCTATGTGTTCATGGCGCTCTTCGCCGATGTGCTCGACCACTGCGAGTGGAGGTTCGGCTTCCGCTGTGATGGGCTGTCGAGTGCCATCTACTCGATCACCCAGACTGTCTGTGGCGGTATTGCAAACGGCGTCTTCAACCTCATGCTCTCGGTCACGGGCTATATTCCGCCTTCGGTCGTGGACGGCGTGACGGTTGCCGCCCAGCAGTCCGACGCCACGAAGGCCGTCTTCGTGTTCTTCTTCCTGATCCTCGACATCATTACTTCCATCGTTATCGTCTTTCTGCTCTCGAAGCTCGATGTAGAAAAGACGATTGGACAGGAGCAGGCAGAGATCAAGAGCCGTCACGAGGCAGCAGCTACCGAGTCGAGGGAGTAAGGTCATGCATGCAGTGAATCTTGAGGCAGCTTGCCTCACGAATCCGCTGGGAATCGATATGGCATTGCCCCGCCTGCGCTGGCAGGATGAGAGTGGCATCGCCCAGAGCGCCTATGAGATAATCTCCCGGGCAGACGATGGTTCCCTTCTCTGGGATACCGGCAAGGTTGAGAGCGCCTCAATGGAGCTCATGTGGCCAGGCATCCCGCTCAGGAGCCGCGAGCGCGTCTCCTGGCAGGTGCGCATCTGGGATGAAGAGGGCAAAGCCGGTCCCTGGTCCGATGCCGCTACGATCGAGATGGGGCTTCTCGATGCCGCAGATTGGAGGGCGTCCTGGATCTCCGGCGACTACGATGTGCCGTCCCAGAGGTCGAGCGCCGTCAGCAACTTCAAGCAGATGATCTCTGCCATGCATCCACCAGGGCCCGATCAGGTCGTGTGTGAGCCCATCATCGAGGGACGCTTCCCTGCCGACTGCTTCCGCCGCCTCATCAAAACAGCAAAGCAGGTTGTGCGTGCCCGTCTCTATATCACGGCCTGCGGCCTCTACGAGGCGAGGATCGATGGTGTCAAGGTTGGCGACTTCTGCATGGCGCCAGGATATACGGACTATCGTAAGAGGATCCACTACCAGACATACGATGTGACCGATATGGTCCAGGAGGGTACGCATGCGCTCGAGGTCCAGCTCGCCGATGGGTGGTATCGCGGCTCGACCGGCGCCTGGGGGCTCCTGAACCAGTTTGGCACGCAGACGAAGCTTCTGGCTCAGCTCGAGATTACCTATAAGGACGGGATCTCCGAGTGCATCTGCTCCGGTAAAGACTGGGAATGGTCGGATGATGGCCCCATCCTTTTCGCCGACAACAAGGACGGCGAGATCGTCGATGCGACCCGTGTGCCCAGCTATTCGGGACATGCGCGCCTTGCAACCTGCAAGGTCGTGCCAACCGCATCCGACTCTGTGCCGGTGCGTGCCCATGAGCGCTTCGTGCCTGCGTGCCAGAAGGCTCCGAACGGCAGGCTTCTCTTCGACCTCAGGCAGAACATCGCAGGCTGGATCGGCTTTTCCATCTCGGCCCATGCAGGCCAGCACGTGCTCCTGCGTGCAGGCGAGCTGCTCGACTCCGAGGGAAACCTCACGCTCAAGAACATCCAGTGTGCCCGCGAGGGCTTCGCGACACCGCTCCAGCAGGTCGAGTATGTCTGCCGCGAGGGAGAGAACAGCTATGAGATGCGCTTTGCCGTCTTCGGTTTCCGCTATGTGGAGGTCGAGACCGACACGGACTTGCATGAAGGAGACCTCTTTGCCGAGGCCATCTATTCCGACATGCTGAGGACAGGGACATTCGAGAGCTCGCACGAGCTTCTGAACCGCTTCTTCGGCTGCACGGTTTGGTCCACGAAGGGCAACTCCCTCGATATCCCGACCGACTGCCCGACCCGCGAGCGCCATGGCTGGTCGGGAGATGCACAGATCTTCTTCGAGACCTTTTCCTATCTCTTCGACTGTGAGACGTTCGAGCGCAAATGGCTGCACGACCTCTTCGATGCACAGCGCAAGGATGGCGCGTTCACGCAGATCGCGCCCTACGGCGGCGTGGACTCCTACATGAAGTTCCTCGACGGCTCGGTCGGCTGGGCCGATGCCGGCGTCCTCATTCCGTATCGCTACTGGAAGCACTACAACGACCCGAGCATCCTCTCCGAGTTCTATCCTGGCATGCAGCGCTATGCGGGATTTATGATGAAGAGATGTGGAAAGAGGGGCGCGTTCTCGAAGCGGATTGTGCTCTCGCGCGAAGCGAAGAAGTTCCTCGTCAATACCGGCCAGTGCTACAGCGAGTGGGCAGAGCCCGAGGATATTCACAAGATGGACTGGAAGGATACCGTGACACCGCACCCCGAGGTCGCGACTGCCTATACGGCGCTCGTGATGTCGCGCATGGCAGAGATTGCCCACGAGCTCGGGCATCTCGAGGACGAGAAGCTTTACCAGCGCTATGCGGATGGGTGCCGCCTAGCCTATCAGGAGCTCTCGCACCTCCAGGAGTACACGCTCGATACGGACCGCCAGGCCAGGCTCGTGCGCCCCCTGGCCTTCCATCTTCTTGACCAAGAGCAGACGGTCTTCGCCGAGAAGCGTCTCATCGAAGCGCTCGACATGTACGGCTGGAGGGTCGGCACAGGTTTCCTCTCGACGCCACTCATCCTCGATGTGCTTGCAGGGTATGACCTGAAGGCTGCCTACCGTCTCCTCGAGAACGAGGAGCTGCCGGGGTGGCTCTGCATGCCGAAGTTGGGAGCGACGACCGTATGGGAGTCGTGGGAAGGCACCTCTGCGCAGGGCGGCATCGGCTCTCTCAACCACTATTCGAAAGGTGCCATCTGCGCCTGGCTCTTCCGTTGCATGTGCGGCATCGAGTGCGCAGGCGAGCACCACTTCCGCATTGCACCTCATCCGGGCGGAGATCTCTCCTATGCCAAGGCAGCCTATGCGAGCATTTATGGCGAGGTTGTATCCGGCTGGAAGAGGACGGATACGGGCTGGAGCTTCGATATCGCGATTCCTGCCAATGTCACGGCCGACATCATTTTGCCTGACGGCACGGAAAAGGCGGTCGGTGCCGGCACCCATCATTTCAATTGCAAGGATTAGGTAATAAGGAGCATTTCTGTGGACGATAGCACGAAGAAGAAGGCGGAGAAGGTCGTATCCTCTCTTACGCTCGAGGAGAAGGTGCACCTCGGTATCGGTGCAGACTTCTGGCGCACGCAGGCCATCCCTGAAAAGGGCCTTCCTGCCCTCACGGTGAGCGATGGCCCTTCCGGCCTTCGCTACCAGAAGCCGGGCACCGATGCGAAAGGAATGACGAAATCGGAGCCGGCGACCTGCTTCCCGTCGCTTGCCACGGCGGCAGCAACCTGGGACAGGGAGCTTGTGGCAAAGATGGGCACAGCAATCGGTGCCGAGGCACGCTCGCTTGGTGTCGGCGTCGTCCTCGGTCCGGGACTCAACATCAAGAGAAGTCCACTCTGCGGCAGGAATTTCGAGTACTTCTCTGAGGATCCGTATCTCACGGGCACCTTGGCAAGCGAGTACGTGAAGGGCGTGCAGTCGACAGGCTCCGGCTCGTGCGTGAAGCACTTTGCCGTGAACTCCCAGGAGTACAAGCGGTTCTCGAATGACTGCCTCATCGACGAAAGGACGCTGCGTGAGATCTATCTCAGGGCGTTCGAGATGGTCGTGCGTGATGCCAGGCCTGAAATGATCATGAGCGCCTACGTGATGCTCAATGGCATCTACTGCTCGGATAACAGGCATCTTCTGTGCGAGATCCTGCGCGACGAGTGGGGTTTCGAAGGTGCCATCACGACAGACTGGGGCGGCATGCACGACAGGGCCGCCGCGTACAAGGCGACGTGCGACCTTGCGATGCCGGGCGCCGGCAAGCACCTCGAGAAGCAGGCGCTCGATGCAGTACACGCGGGCACGCTCGGCGAGGCCGACATCACGGCCTGCGCGGAGAGGATTGCAGCGCTTGCGATTGAGCATGCTGAGGCAGGCAGCACATCTGTGGACATTGCCGGCAACCGTGCTGTTGCCTTGAAGGTTGCAGAGGAAGGACAGGTGCTCCTTGCAAATGACGGAGTGCTGCCGCTTGCAAAGGATGCAAAGGTCGCCCTCATCGGCGCCCTTGCAAAGACGCCGCACTACCAGGGTGGCGGCTCGAGCCACATCAATGCTCGCAAGGTCGAGACGCTTGCTGGCCTGAGGTCTGACTGGACCTATGCTGCCGGCTACGATCCGAAGAACGGCTCGACGACGCCGACACTCGTGGACGAGGCAGTTGCAGCAGCACGTGCAGCCGAGGTTGCAGTTGTCGTTGTGGGGCTTCCTGAGACGATCGAGTCCGAGGGCTATGACCGGAAGGACATGGAGCTTCCTTCTAGCATGGACGAGCTCGTGCGTGCGGTTGCCGCGGCAGCCAAGCATACGGTCGTCGTCGTGCAGAGCGGATCTGCCGTCGAGCTTCCCTGGGAGAAGGAAGTATCTGCCGTGCTCTGGGCAGGCCTTGGCGGAGAAGCGGGAGCAAAGGCAACCGTGCATGTGCTCGAAGGTGACACAGACGCTTCCGGCAGGCTCACGGAGACCTGGCCTTTCCATGCAGGCGATGTGCCATGCATGGGCTGGTGGGGAGAGCCACACCGCCAGGCGCAGTACCGCGAGGGCACGTTCGTGGGCTACCGCTACTACGAGACGGCCAAGGTGCCGGTTGCGCATCACTTCGGCGAAGGCCTTTCCTATACGATATTTGAGATGAAAGACCTCGCCGTCCACGGCATGACAGCTACGCTTTCCGTCACGAACACAGGCAAGCGCACCGGTGTTGTCGTGCCCCAGATCTATATCACGGCACCCAAGGATGGGCTTCCCGAACCTGTGCTTGCACTCGCTGGCTTTGCGCGCGTCGAGCTTACGCCCAAAGAGACGAAGCAGGTCGAGATTGCGCTCGATCCTGCTGCCTTCCGCGTCTGGAGGGACGGCTGGCAGGAGCTCGGTGGCACCTACACCGTGCATGCAGGATTCTCTGCGCACGACCTTCCGCTTGCCTGCACGATCGAGCACGAGGGAAAGGCTGTGAAGAGCTTGGCTGATGCACGTCTTGCGGACACCTGGTATGAGAAGCCGGAAGGGAAGCCGGCACTTGCAGACTTCGAGGCACTCTACGGAAAGCCGGTCCCCAAGGAAACACACCATGTAAAGGGCACTTACGACGAGACGGACTCGCTCATCGAGATGGCAAAGACCTCGAAGGTCGCACGATTCATGATGGACCAGATCGTCGGTGCAATCGAGAAGGGCTACGACGATCCAAGCGACCCCCAGTGCCGCATGTCGATACAGTCGAGCGCAGGATGTGCGCTCTTCAGCCTCGTGAACTGTGCAGGAGGAGCGATGCCGGCTTGGCTGGCGCAGAGCCTGCTCAACATCGTGAATGGCCATGCGCCTTGGCACAAGGCATAGAGATCCAAAGACAGAAAGATTGCGTGGAGAGAGATGCTTGTGGGCGTCTCCCTCTTTCTCTGTGCGGATGACTCCCGAAGAGATGCGCAAGCAGCGGATACAAGGGGGAATGGTTGTTTCTGCCGAGATGAGATGAAGGAGAAGCCCGTGGAATTCTCGCTCACCCCTATGGAAGGAATGGAATAACAGGACATGTTTTCCGCGAGGTCCATGCCTCCTGCTTCGGCAAGCTCGACAGATACTGTCTTCCCTTCATCGCACCGGCACACCTGGGCAAGCCCTTCACCGAGAAGACGCTGAAGGCGCTCAGGAAGCTGGACGACCTTCTTGTCATCCCTCAGCTGCTGACGAAGAATGCCGACGGTTTCGTCTGGCCTGCAGGGCTTCTGGCCGAGCTTGGCTACAGTGAAGTCAACCTCAATGTGGGCTGTCCTTCCGGAACGGTTGTTGCAAAAGGTAAAGAAGCAGGGCTTTTGCGCGATGCGGAGGAACTCGAGCGCTTCCTTCAGGATATCTGTACAAGGTCGCCTCTGCCGGTCTCGGTCAAGACCCGCTTGGGACTCACTGATGTCTCGGAGTATGAGAGACTCCTCGACATCTTCTGCCGCTGCCCTCTGAAGGAGCTCATTGTCCATCCCCGAGTGAGGACGGAGCTCTACAAAGGGACACCGCATTTTGCATGCTATGGAGAGACGCTCGAGGAGATGCCTTTTCCTGTGGCATATAGTGGAGACATCTTCTCTCCGGCTGATCTCGGTGCCTTGGTCCAGGGCTATCCTGCGACGACGCATGTCCTTCTAGGCTGTGGCATTCTGGCAAATCCTGTACTTGGCCGTATGCTCAAGGGCGGTCCTGCTGCCACAGCCGATGAGATCAGGAAGTTTCATGAGAGGCCGCTCGAGGGGTACGTGGAGAAGATGGGCGGAAATACTCTCTTCCGCATTAAGGTGTAGTGGTCCCTATGCGCGGTTTGCTTTCAAGGACCTACAGAAGGTATGGCGGATCGAAGGTCCGCGAGCCTGATGAGTACAAGGCAGCTGTGGAACGCATCTTCCAGTAAGAAGAGCTCGCAGACCAAGCGGTGTATCACCCCTAAGAATGAAAGCTGAAGTTTGGCCGCCAGGGCATAGTCGAAGACTGCACTGGCAGCTAGACCCTGAAGTGGAACAGCAGCCAAACCCTAAAGTAGGGTACAATAGTCCCTGATGGGAGGCCAAATATGAGATACATGCCAAGGATAGCTGATGAAGAGCTCGCAAAGCGCTTCAACCGCTCTGGCGCACTTCTTGTGCGTGGTCCGAAGTGGTGCGGGAAGACCTCGACCTGTCAGTAGGTAGCAAAGAGCTCTCTCATGCTTCGCAATCCGGATGTGCTTGCTGCAAGTGCAGGTGCGCTCGAGATGCAGCCATCTCTCTCGCTGCGAGGAGACAAGCCGCGCCTGATTGATGAGTGGTAGGTCGCTCCTGTCCTCTGGGATACGGTAATCAATGTGGTGGATGTTGCGGGAGGCATTCTGGGCCAATACATCTTGACGGGTTCGGCAACTCCTTTCAGCCTCGATAACGAGGATGCTCCAAAGCATACGGGAACGGGCCGTATTGCGCGCATGGAAATGGACACCATGACTCTTGAGGAGTCCGGGGATTCTTCAAGGGACGTGAGCTTGGCGAAGCTTTTTGAGAGGAACGAGCATGTCACAGGAAGCTTGGATATCGATATCGAGGGCTATGCCGATCTCATCTGCAATGGTGGATGGACAGCCCCCATCTCATTCGGAAGGCCGGATCCGGGCGTTACAGAAGATTACATAGATACACTCTGCGAGATGGATGTCTCTCAGGCCGCAGACCAGGATCTTGATCCTTCGAGGGCACGGGCACTTCTGCGCTCGCTTGTACGCTGCAGCGCTCAGGAGGCATCACTCGCCACCCTCCTTGCAGACGTCTAAGACACTGGTCTCAAAATCAGCGAGCTGACACTCCGGGTCTATCTCAATGCTCTGCGCAGGCTCTATGTCATTACCGATATCGGAGCCTGGGCCCCCAACCTTCGTTCGAAGACCCCTCTTGCGCAAAGCGCGGGTCTGGCATCTGTGCGATCCGTCCCTTGCAGCAGCTTCATTGGGCTGCAATGCGCAGGGCCTGCTCAACGGTCTGAACACGATGAGCTATCCGTTCGAGACCTGCGCGTCTATGCACGTCCGCCGGGAGGAAGAATCTATCACTATCGAGACAAGAACGGCCTCGAAGCTGATGCTGTCATCCGGCTCCATGACGGGCGCTGGGCTGGCATAGAGGTGAAATTCGGAGGAAAGGATCGCATAGAAGAAGGTGTGGGCAATCTCCTGTCGCTTTTACGAGAAGGTAAATCACGAAAAGATGGGGGCACTGAGCTTCTTGATGGTACTCACCGGCGGAAAGTATGCCTATACGCGTCCCGATGGTGTGCATGTGGTTCCGTTCAGCTGCCTGGCGCATTGACCTAGAACCTTCATTTGCCAATATTATCGCTATAAAGCACCGGCCCGCCTCCTTTTGGAAACGGGCCGGCATAGTCTCAGGCTGCCTGGTTTGTGCTAGTGCACGAGCTGGATCTTCTCCATATCGTCGCGGTGGGTCTCGCGGTAGAGCACGAAGCGATGGCCGATGACTTGGACGACGGCGGAATGGGTCGGGCGGGAGAGGGCGATAGCTGCCCCGTGGGTGTCCATGCCGGCGCTTCCCTGGGCGGAGTACTTCACGAGCTCATGTGCTTCGAGTATATTGTCCATCTGGTGCACGACGGCGTCCGTGATGCCTACCTTACCGATACCGACGGTTGCCTCAAACCTGTTAGCGAGGCTGCGGGGCTGCCTGATCTGGCGGCCATTGAGTTCCGTGGAATCTTCTCTCTGGAAGGTGTTGGCAGAACGCTGAGTATCTGTTCTGCCTCATATCTTTGATGGGCCGGAGCTTGGGTCCGACAATCTGGTCCACCCGATGATACGGTATCGGACAACATGGGGAGACAAATACTCCTGCAATCCACGCGTTGTCCCCTGAGGGCAGGATTGCGGAAGCTTGTGTGTGCCTACTGCTGGTTCAGGATCTCTGCTGCCTCGCGGCCGGTCATATCGGGAGTGATGCCGAGAGCTGCAGCGGCGGAGGTCATGCCTGTGATCTTGTTCGCGAGGACCTCATCGAAGCTTGCGCCGGCAACACGCACGGCCACATCGTCAAGCTGCTCTGCCTTCTCGAGGCTCAGGTATCCGCACATGAGGAAGCCCTTCGCGCAGCGGATTACAAGGAGGGAAGCGTGGTTCTCTCCTGCAAGCGCCGGCACCATGGTGCCCTCTGCGCATCCATGGTCCAGCTTGATGAGCTCGGTCGTGGTCATTGCTCCTCCTCTGTTCTGGCTGCTCTGCAGCAAAGATCGGTCTGCTTCGATGATACGGCAGATGAGATAGGCATCCGCCTACTCGGCAGGACGTCCCTTGCGCTTCATCTTGATCGGCAATGCCGCCACGGCGTCAAGCGCTTCCTGGGCAGCAGCTTCTGCCTCGGTGATCTCTTCCTCGGTAAGTCCTGCAGCCTTGAAAGCTTCCTGGGCCGCTGCGGCATAGTCTCTCTTGTATTTCTTGTTGAGGGCATTCCAGTCGATATGCGCAAAGCGGGGCACAAGCGCATCTGCCAAGGGAAGCTTTCCCTGCTTCATGAGGACTGCAAGGACGGGGTAGCCGGCATAGCCCTGCCAGTAGCTTGCATTGTCGTCCGAGGAATAGACATCTCCGGACCAGCTGACTGTGTAGCGCTTGGTATCGTTCGAGGACGTGACCTCTGCCGTGTCCTCTTCCATCTCGACCCTGCTATCAGCCAGGGCGCTCCATGCTTCATAGATCTTCTGCAGAGGCGGCAGCTTCTCCATGGTCCTTCTTCCTTCGCCGGTTCTTCTTTTCCCACTATGATACTCATTCTCCGCACAGAAGGAGGGGAGACCCGGACGTGCCGGTACCTCTCCTGGGACGTGCTATGTGCTGGAAGCTACTTGCCGAGAACGGCCTTGCCTTCAGCGTCGGTTGCGACGATGGCTGCATAGAGCTCGTCGGGTGTGACATCGCCAGCGAGGTTGTGGATCGTTTCGCCGGGGACGCAGGCATGCTCTGCGATCGTGCGAATCTGGTCCTCGGTCGTGACGCCGAGCTCCTCAAGCGTCACCGGAAGGCCTACCTCGAGGCAGAAACTCTGGACATCCTCGAACTCTTTCTTCGTGGCGCCTTCGAGCGTGAGCTGGACCAGTGTGCCAAAGGCGACGCAGTTGCCATGTGGCACGCTGTGGCCGCCGAGCGCCGTCAGTCCGTTATAGAACGAGTGGGCTGCTGCGCAGTTTACGTTGTCTGCGCCGACGCCAGAAAGATAAACGTTTGCTTCAATGATCGCGTCGAGTGCCGGTGTGACCACATGGTGCTCGCAGGCAGTAAGGGCCTGCTTGCCGTAGTTTCTGAGTGTCTCGTAGCAGAGCTTTGCCAGTGCCATGCCGGCACGCGTGATGCCCGTGCCCTCGAGGCTCGGGGACTCGGTGCGGATGGAGGCGCGGCCTTCGAAGAACGTGCCGAGGGCATCACCCATACCAGCAACGAGGAAGCGCACGGGTGCATCGGCGATGACCTGGGAGTCGACCATCACTGCATCAGGGTTCTGGGGATAGAAGAGGTACTTGTCGAAGCTACCGTCGTCATTGTAAATGACAGAAAGACCGGTGCAGGGAGCATCGGTTGCTGCAACCGTCGGGATGATGACAACCTTCTTGTCGGTGTAGTAGGCAGTCGCCTTTGCCGTGTCGACGGCAGAGCCGCCGCCGCAGGCACAGACGGCGTCGGTCTTGTCCTCCTCGACGATCTTCTTCATCTTCGTGATCTCGCCCTTGCTCGAGGTGCCGCCGAAGATCTCGTAGCGGCGGTAGCTGCCATCGTCGCCGAAGCTCTGCTCGATCTTGTCGTGGCAGGCTTTGTAGCCGCTCTTCGAGCAGATGAAGAGCCAGCGGCTCCCCATGTAGCCCATCTCGTCCTTGAACTTCAGAAGCGCATCCTTGCCCTGGACATACTTCAGGGGCTCGCGCATGGCGCGAAGCAGTTTCATCGCGTTCTCCTCTCCAAGAGCTGCCTGCATCCGTACAGGCATTGCCGTCAACAGTACCCTTTTATGTCAGGAAATTGCTTATCCATTGCGGAAAGATACGAATATGTAAATCTAACAGTAAACAATTCTGTTGATAGAGCCACACGTCATGGAAAGCCCTCAAGCACAAGAATCTATCATGCGCTCAAGGACCATATTGCTCCTGGATCAGTGTTAGTTCATGATGGTGAAAATGCCCATAATCTTCTCATTGAGAAGCTCCATCTTCATAGCGAATCATACATTGCTAATGAGAAGGATAAGAACTATCTGGAGAATATGGCACTGATCAATAACATGTGTTCCTGGCTTAAGAGATACATCTATCGTTTCATCGGCATGAGAATGGACAACCTGCAGTCATATCTAAATTGGCTCGTGTATCTTTTCAGGGGGCAGATTGTCAAGCTGAGTGCACCATCTCCCTAAAGACCTCGTTGGCTGTCCTGTATTTCAGGACCTTCCTCGGCCTGTCACAGATCAGCTCCACCGTATGCTGCACCTCCTCGTTTGTGACCTTGCCGAAGTTGCTGCCCTTAGGGGAAGAACTTGCGCAGGAGCCCGTTGGTATTCTTAACTGTCGGCTTTTGCCATAGATGGTGGGGGTCGCAAAAGTAGAACTGCACGCCTCAAAGGGCATCTGTGAGCCCTGTATGCCCTGCGAACTGCTTGCCCCTATCCGGAAGTGAGCGTCTTAAGGGGACGTCCCTACAGCAGCCCGACCTCGGCCTTAGAGACGCTTCCGCTGTCGTGCTGGCTCTCTTCGCGGCAAGCAGCCTCACTGCCCTGTCGGCAAGCACGAGCAGGCACACGGGCCCGGCTGCCACGAGCGTGTCGTCTGCCCACTCGATGAGGCGAGACCTCTCATCGGCCTGCTTGGGCCTCTCCTCCACGGTGGGTAAGATCTCGATCTTGCCCCTCATCTTAGGTCTCTTGCTGCGCAGGTGGCGCCACACCTGGCCTTGCGGGCCGGATCCCGGCAGCTCGAGCGTGGCGGCTAAGGACCTCACGATAGATAGTCGGCAGGCTCAACGGTGCACCTGCCGCCACCCTCGAGCCTGAGATGTCGTCTATCTGCTCCAGGGACCAGTGTCTGTCCATGATGAGTAAGCGCACCTTCTGCGTAAGCGCAGGGTCTGAAAAGCCGCCTTTTCGCCCTGCATCTCCTGCGGCGCTCATCCGCCCTCCTTTTGGGCAGCACATGCCCTAAAGCGGCCGTGGCGGCCATTCCTCTTGAGCTTGTGGCAGACGCTGAAGCTGTCCTTGCCAATCTCTGCCGCGATATAGGCGATTAGCCTTCCCTTGTGCCACACAGTACGGCTATGCAGTTCCTCTCCTGTAGGCTTGAGATGCTTGTAGTGGCACATTCCTTTTAGCTTTCGACGTTGATTGAGACAACCAACATCGTAGCCTTCCGGAGTGTGCCACGCTTGCATCCAGCGGGTCATTGTGTTGCACTTAGAATGCTAATCCACCGAACCTATTCTCGCTCTCGAGCTCGTGTATACGCCTGTTCACTGCGTCGAGCTGCTTGTGCACCTCGGTCCTTGCCTGGGTCACCCTTCCGGTCTTGCTGTGCTTGATGATCCAGTCGTTTAAGGTCTTGTCGTTGATCCTTAAGCTTCGCGGCGCATCCTCTGATGCTCTTCTTAGGGTTGGCCTTACGTGCCTTCCTGTAGTACTCGATGGCCTCAAGGCAATACTTCCTCAGTGTAGTGCCTGGGTGTTTCCGGCTTCGTGCGGGACTTTGCCTTCTCTATCTCGCTTGCGCTTAGCGACATCTCATCTCTTCAATCTGCTGGTGTTGGTAGGTGGGTATCTAAACAGAGCATATCTGTTGCCAGTCTCTGAATCCCACTGTCCACCAAAAGATTACAGCTCAGGCTGGTGGTAGGGGCCGGGGAGGAAGGCCTGCTACCGCCCGGCGGTCGAGGAGCTCGAGAAGCGGACGTCCGCGCTCGTCGCCATCGCGCGCGATCAGTGCGGGCTCATGAAGGCGAAATAGGAGATGTGGGGCGTTCGCGAATTTACACACGAATTCGGACTTGACCCAGACATTGGCTAAGCACTTCAGGCAGACGGTCTTAGCGGAAAAGCTTGCAGAAGACTCTGCACAGATCTTCTCCTGCGCTCATCTTGCAAACGGCCTCGCCGTAAGCGTGCTTCTGCACGACAGAGAGGGACGCTGCCTTCTGGCAGAGCGCTCAGGTGCTGTGGCCCTGGCCCCGAAGACGTACTCCGTCTCCGTGACAGGCGCGCTCGACGAGCAAGACCTCAAGGTAAAAGATCCCGTCCGTTCCTGCACGAGCCAGGAATGCACAGAGGAGCTCAGCATCACGCTTCCCGAAGAGTCCTTCCAGCTCTCTGGCATCTTCATCGGTGAGCGCAAGCTCCAGCCCAGCGCCCTGCTTTTGGCAGCGCTCCCCTCCTTCGAAGACATCATGGCAAACTTCGAGACAAGGCGCTTCATCTCTACCCGTACAGACGAGCTTTCCCGCTATGCGCTGCTTCCCATGAGCGAGGCCGCACACTTCCAGCTTGGCCTCTTTGAGAGGGCTCAGTCCCCGTCCTCGACAAGGAGCGGCACGAAGCAGTAGCGGCAGCAGTCGACAAGGCCCCGGTCCGTGAGCCTGAGCTCCGGTATGCAGGCGAGCGACAACAGCCCCATTGTCATGAATGGGCTTGGCATCGTGCAGCCCATCTTTTTCCAGGCAGCCTCTATGCCGGCAACGTCGTGCGCGACCTTCTCGATGGGTGAGGTGGACATGATACCGAAAAGCGGCAGGGCGACCTTGCCCAGAATCTTTCCGTCCTGGACGGCGACCTCGCCTCCGCCCGATGCAATGAGATCGCGTGCCGCGATGGCCATGTCCTCATCCGAGTCTCCGACGACAAGCAGGTTGTGTGCGTCGTGCGCGACGGTCTGGGCCAGCGCGCCGTGGATACCGAAGCCCCTCGCGAAGGCACAGGCGTGCTGGCCTCCCTCGTGATGGCGGTCGAAGACGAAGGCCTTGAGGACATCCTGCGCAGGATCGGCGAGAAGCGCGCCGTCGCGTACCGGCACTTCGAGATGCTCTTCCTTCGTGAGTGTGGATCCTGCCGAGGATGCGATGACACGGACGTAGGCCTTCCCATCAGGCAGGACGGAGCCATCTTTTTTCAGGGCAGGGATCTTGAACGTATCAGCTGAGATCTCGTCCGTGATATGCATCGTATGCAGGAACTTTGCGGGCCACGCGTACGGGTCAGGTGCAAAGAGCGCCTGTCCGTCTCTTGCCACAAGCTCGCCGTCAATAAAAACAAGGCGGGCGCAGAAGTCCTTGAGGTCGTCAAGCACGACGATGTCGGCGCACTTGCCTGGCGTGACCGAGCCCAGGTCCTGTGCAAGGTCGAAGCACTGCGCCACATTGATCGTGACCATCTGGATCGCAGAGATAGGATCGATTCCGAAGGCGACTGCTTTCTTGAGAATCCGGTCGATATGTCCTTCGGATACGAGCGTCTCGGGATGGGAGTCATCCGTCACGAGATTCACGAAGCGTGTATCGATCTCGTTGTCCGTCACGGCATGCGCAAGCTCTTTGAGATTCTGCCAGGCAGAGCCTTCCCTGAGCTGCGCGTATTGGCCGCACCTGAGCTTCGCAAGCGCCTCTTCGCGCGTGACCGACTCATGGCAGCAGGAGACACCGGAGGCGATATAGGCCTCAAGGCCACGGTCGGTGTCTCCCATCGTGTAGTGGCCCGTGGCAGTCTTTCCCGCCTTCAAGGTCTCTTCGATCTCGGCAAGCGGACCATCTGCACAGGAGAGCACACCCGGGTCATTCATCATCTCGCCGAGGCCGCAGATCTCGTCCCGCTTCATTGCTTCGTGGATGTCCGCTGCATCGATCGTGGCACCCGTATCCTCGAAGCCAGGAACAGCCGGCACACAGGAGCCAGGCGTCACATAGCACTTCAAAGGCACACGCTCAGCATCCTTCATAAGGACATCGAGCGCTTCTATCCCCGCGACATTCATTGCCTCATGTGGGTCCCACATGATCGCGGAGGTGCCGTGCGGCACGACGGCACAGGCATACTCGGCAGGTCCTACCATCGCGGACTCCACATGGATGTGGCCATCCATGAAGGCAGGGGCGACATAGGCACCGGCAAGGTCGAAGACCTCCGTCTTCTCGCCGATGCAGTGCTCTGCTGTATGTCCTTCTATGCCAATATAGGCGACGCGTCCTGCCGCAATCGCGATATCGGCATCTTCCAGAAGCTCATGCGTCGTCACGCTCACAAGCGTGACGTGTCGAAGGACGATATCGGCAGGCTCCTGCCCCTGCGCCACCCGGATCAGCGTTTTGTGGCACTCCCAGAGCGGATGCTTCGAGAAATTATTCAGCATGGTAGGACCCCTTTCCGGTATGGCACTTCTCACCAGTCTATCGTCCCGGCCAAAAGCTTCAAAGGGCTGGCACGCAGACGGTGCCCAGATACGGAGGAAGGCATGCAGGAGAAGCTCCCGCATGCCTTCCGAAACAATCTCCTCTGTTCTGCCTACCAGGACAGAAGTTCGTAGCTATCCTCTGTCACGACCTCTGTCACGACCAGCTGCACTTCCCACCATGGCTTCACGGTAGCAAGGCCTGCCTTAACCGACTCGTGGCAGACTTTGACGAGACGCTTGCGCTCGGGCGAGACATCGCCGATGCATGACCTGTATCATTTTTTCGGACAGTGCGGCTCGAGGAATTATGAGGCTCCTCTTAACTGCAAGACAAGCCGACCGAAAGGACTACAGGTAACAAACAATCCCGCTACCAAATACAGCGATGAGTAGCGCCTGAAAACAGCTGAGTGTGCTATCTTCACCGGCAAGCCGATAGCCCACCTTACCACCGAGTTAGGGCTTGAGTCCCAAAACACAGATCCGCTGGGTAGAAGAGCACAGAGATAGACTATCAGCTGCTTAGCGCAGCGAGGCTAAAGAGGAAAAGCTCAAAAGCCTTATGCCAAGCGCAGCAGAGAGCTTGAGATGGAACATGCCTTCTTAAAGGCAGTCGTAAGCCTTCTTCGCAAAGGATCTAAGCGCAATAGATTGTTACAAGCAGGTGCTTGAAGAGAAGGAAAACTTCCCGATCAAGATATAGGCTTTAATCCTTAAGGTATTGCGCTCAAGCTTTTATTCATGGGTGTTTCGCAGGAGCACCACAGAAATAGGTGAGGTGAGCTTACAGAGGCTATCTGGCGGGTGTGGGTGGACTCTGACAGAGGTTTTGGGGCTAGGTTCACACCACTGCTATCTAGCTGATGAGTTTTCCAACACTACCCTCTACAGGGTAAGAAGATACATGCGCGAGCTTAAGAATAAAGGTTCAATCCTAAAAGCTGTGGGCGAATGCCAGCGGCATAGCGCCCCCAGAGACAGAAGAGCGGCCATCCTCTAGAATCTTGGCATCGCAACATGTAGACTCCGAACAAGGATGGAGTGCGATGACAAGTGTAGCATCGCCGGCAGCCCAGCTGCCCGCCATTTCCCATGCCGATGAGATGTGTGCTCCCGGCTTCATCCAGATCCCCTCTCATCTCGAAGGCTTCGTGCATATGGGAAAGCCTAAGGAGAGCGTGCGCACCAAGGAGTTCGGCACCTCGGCCAGACGATGCAGCAGGCCGGTGCAGATCCTCACGGTCCCAGGCAGGCTGGCTGCAAGGGAAGCCCCCTCATGCCCCTGCTGCGGAAAGGCCATGGAGGGCAACGGGCAGGTCCCCATTGCGCTTCGGCACCTCCCTTTGGGCATGGAGAGGGCAAGGGTCGAGGTCTTGCGGCCAAGATGGGCATGCAGGGAATGCGGGACTTCCAGCATCGAGGATGTTCCCTTCAGGGCGCCAGGGCAGCGCATCACGCTGCCACTCCTGACATTCGTGTGTGACCTGCTTGCCCTGGGCCAGACACTCAAGGCGGTATCGCTCATGGCCGGCCTTAACAGGAACGTCGTGAAAAAGATCGACAGGGCAAGGCTCTCTGCGCTCTACACGGAAGGCGAAGGCAGCAGGCTGAAGCTCAGGAAGCCCAAGCGCCAGGCCCACTACCTGGGCGCAGACGAGTTCAAGCTGCACAATGCCCGCCGCTGGGCCACCGTGATCATCGACCTTAAGACCGGTCACGTGCTCTGGCTCGCCTATACGAAGAGGAAGCAGGTCGTGTATGACTTCTGCGACTTCGTGGGCAGCGAGTGGATGTTGTATGTGGAGGCAATCGCCTGCGACATGAACGCCGACTTCGAGCGCGCCTTCCTTAAGCGCCATCCGCATCTGGACATCGTCTACGAGTACTTCCACCTCATCAAGAACTTCAACGAGAAGGTCATCTGTAAGGTCAGGAAGGATAAGCAGGCAAGGCTTAAGGAGGAGGGAGACAGCGAGGCTGCAAGGTCCCTCAAGCGCTCCACATACATCCTTAAGTCCTGTGCGGACACCAGCAAGAGGAAGGAGCGCGATGCACGGGCCGGCAAGGTGGTATCAAGGGGAAGCGCCCTCTTCGGCAAGCAGGAGGTCCTGCAGAAGGGAGGAGCCAGGAAGCGCTGCGAGGACCTCATATCCCAAAACGAGCTGCCCTTTGCCTGCGACATCGCGGGTGAGATGCTCAGCCGGGCGTATGCCTACCGGCAGGAGAAGCACATGCGCGATGCCATGGAGAGGATAGTCGAGGTCTGCCGCGGCACGAAAGACAGGCACTTCGAGTGGTTCGCCAGGCTCGTGGAGAGCCACATGGACGGCATCGTGGCCCATGCACGCCACCATATCAGCAGCGGCAAGGTCGAAGGCACGAACCAGATGATCAAGACGCTCAGGAGGGCAGGTTAGGGATACCCTAACGACGAGTACTTCTTCCTCAAGATATTCGATGCGAGCAGGCGCTATTCGAAGCCTTCCGGGGCTGCGGCATGATAGGCCCGCACACAGGTTTCAGGACTGAACCAGAATAAAGGGCTCACCCCCTTTACAGATCAGAAGAGAGCCACAGTCCCTGACAGATATGCCAAACCAAAGCCTGATCTTATACATTGTGACTTCACGAGCCCTAGGGAAACAATGATTAATTCCCAATGATATGCCAGAAAGGACCAGTCACGTGGCCTTTCGCGGGCGGCATAGGCATTAATCATCGTTTCCCTAGCTCCACCTATAAGCTTGTTGGAGATATCACCTATCTCTTCGTGGAAAAGGGCTGGCTCTATCTTTCTTGCTGTGTGAGAGCTGAACACCTACATGGTGGTGGGCTTGATCGCTGTTGGATAGAACGGGAGCCGATAGTGTGGTAGATACACTGGAAGTGGCTCAGTGTCGAGGATATGTGGCAGAAAATGCAGCCTTTCATTCAGACAAAGGTGCCCAATACACCTCTAGGGAAACGATGATTAATGCCCCATAACGTGTTAGAGGGGACCGGCCACACGACTTTTCGCGGCCGGAATGCGGAAATCCAGCACGTGCAGGAGCCGCTATCCTTACATTTGTCCTGCCCCATGCACCGCAAGAAGGCTCCAAGACGGATCAAGCGACTCCGGGAGCCGGGAGGTGCAGCCTGCCGGCAAAAGATGCACATGGGTAAGGTTTGCAAGGGCGAAGCAGACATTGAGCATACAGGAGGTCTTCTCTATCCTTCTGTAGCGCTTCCTTAAGGGATCGAAGCGGCGCTTCACGATAAGGAAGGGATGCTCTACCTTTGAGCGGCCGGATACTTTCCTGGACTCGATGCCCTTCTCGGTCAAGAGTGCACAGGCAAGGCCCTCTCTAGTCGAAGGCTTTCTTAGCAACGCTTTAGCGCATAGATGAGAGGTGTGGGTCTGCTGTGGCCTTAAGGGCGCTTCGCTATACCGGTATAGCCGGAGTCTGCGCAGAAAAACCTGTCATCTTCCCTTACGAGTGTGTGTGCCACAGGATATGTCGGATACATTCTAGGTAATCGTCTCCACACCATGCACAAGGCCACCTGCGGCATCCACGCCGATATGCGCCTTGTATCCGATACGCCAGGCTCCCCTTTTCTTGGACTGGTGCGCTTTAAGGGTTACGCGTACGGTCTTGGCTCTTCGTGAAGCTTTAAGGCTCAGGTGAAGGTCGCGTCCACAATGGAGCCGCCTTGCGCCCATGATCCCTGCCTTTTCAAGCTTCTAAGTTCAGATCGTGAAGCATAGCCTTGCCGAACTCCTCTCGCTTTAAGGCTATGGCGCATCTTCGCAAGTGTCGTCGCATCTGGCACCTGCGGCTGCATGAGGTCTGCGTGCACAGAAGCGCTGCCAGGAGTGGCAATCCAGGATAGCATCCTTAGGTTCCCTCGTCTTAAGAGAGCAAACATGACCTAAAGCAGGCTACATCCTAAAGCTTTGTCTTTACAGCACGCACATGCCTGACAAGAGCCTGTCAGTGGTAGCTGGTATCTACCAGTGCAATCCAGCTATCCCACACAACGATCGTATCCATCCGCTCCAGGTGTGCCTCCCGCCGGGTCTTTCTCCTTAGACCTTAGGATTTAAGGTCCTAAAAGCTCATCTATCTGCCCATATCTTCCTTTTGGATATGCTGGAATACGTTGCTGTAATTATAACATATCCGCAGGCAGATAGGCATCTATGTGGATATGGGCACTGTGTGGTTCGAGACATTTTAAGCCGATGTCATACAGCGTACAGCCCCAGCTACCTCATCGAGGCGAATTAATCATCGTTTCCCTAGAGTGGATGCACTACAGTTCCGTATCATTCAATATTGTACTGATGAGTACGGCACGAAGTGGTACAGGATGATTCGGCTCTAACACACCTCTGCTTCGTCAAAGCTCTTCAAACAGCTCGTTTGCTGTCACGAGCTGGAGGCCCTCTCTGGCATATGCTTTCTCCTGTGTCGTCTTGCTCGTCTCTTCCTTTGTGAAGAGCATGAAGTAGCGTCTGATGAATCCTTTGAGGAGGGTGGAGCGGTGCTCAAGCGCTTCTATTGCAGCGCTCTCATTGAATGAGCTGCGCCATTTGCATTCACCGACCAATAACTTGTGTTCGATGCTGTTTGTGGCTACCACACCGATGTCGGTCTGCTCCCGCTTTTCTGGATCGGTACCCCACCACTGCCCGAATTCGAGCGCTGCGAAGGGAAGCCTGCCCTCCATGCTCTGCCGGCGTACCCATTCAAGACAGACAGTTTCGAACTGCTTGCCAACATAGGTGGCAAATGCCTGGCCTTGGGTGGCATACGGCACGATAGCGTCGCCCGCTCCTTCTTCGATGCTGCCGAGATATCTGCTTACAAAGCGGTACCAATAGGAGAAGAAAGGGTCCTTGATACGCCAGCGGGCATCTCTGGAGGAAGATCCTCCTCCGAGGGGAACCGCTTTCTCGATGATGCGCAGGCCGTCAAGTATCCTAAGGTATCTGCTGATGGAGTTCGGATTGATGCCAGCCTGCTCCGCGATTCTGGAAGATGAAGTTGCGCCGGCGGCTATTGCGTCGAGCGTGGAATTGTAGAAAGCCGGCTCTCGAAGCTCTTCGCGCAGAAGCATCAGAGGCTCCTCATAGAGTAGCCCGTGCGGGCTGAAGCAGAGCCTGCGCACGTTCTCGGTATAGCTTTCTGCAGTATCGATCTGTGCGAGGTAATACGGCGTTCCGCCGAATGTCGCATAGTAGACGATGAGGTCCTCGTGGCTAGTTCTAGGAAGCATCTTCGCCGCGTCCAGGTAGTCGAACGGCTGAAGATGAATCTGCATGGTCCGGCGTCCATAGAGGGGGCTCCTATTGCTCAGTACTTCGCTTTCCATGAACCCTTCGTTGCTACCGCAGAGAATGATCTTGGTATTCGTCTGTACAAACCCGTGGTCTATTGCTGTCTGCAGCACCGATGGGAGAGATGGCTCCGTCTCGACGGCATACGGTAGCTCGTCGAAGACAAAGACGAAAGGACGCGAATCGGTCCAGCTGGCGGCCTTGTCTGCAACGAACGCTATTGCATCGTGCCACGACGAGAAAGCCGGAAGCGTCTGCGGCATCGAGAAGAATTCATAGACCTGCATACTGAAGAGCTCAAGATTCTGTCGTATCGTCCTCTGCTGTGCAGTGAAGTAGAGTGCCGGCTTGTCCTCGATGAACCTGTCAATGAGTGCAGTCTTGCCTACGCGTCGTCTGCCATAGATGATGGCCATCTGGAAACTGTTCTTGCGGTACATCTGCTCAAGCGATGCAAGCTCTCTTTCGCGCGCAACGAACATGTCAGCCCTCCAATCTCCGGTGATATAACACGTACTATATAGTACGTAAAAATAATATTCAGCACGCAGAACCGAAGATATGATGCGGCTGCAGGCTTCAGGCAATCGCAGGAAGAGCAGAAGTCCTGCCGGGTACATTGCTGGGCTAGCGTGTCAGTCTGAAGATGTGACTCTTTATGCTCCGTGGAGCGCCTTACCGTTTGTCTCGATGGAGTGTGTATACCACCAGAAGGAGTCCTTGGGCGTGTGGGCATAGGTGCTGGTGTCGGTATCGTCCTGGTCGACACGGATAAAGCCATAGCGCTTGGCAGAACCGTTGTGCGTGCTCACGAGATCGGCGAAGGCCCAGGGGCAGTAGCCGATGAGGTTGACGCCGTCTGCCACGGCAAGCTCTGTCTGGCGCATGTGGGCCTCGAGGTAGTCGATGCGGTACTGGTCGTGGACCACGCCGTCAGCGTCTGCCTCCTCTCGGGCGCCCATGTCATTCTCGGTGATGAGGATCGGGAGATGGTAGCGGCTCTCGATGCAGTCAAGTCCAAATTTGTGTGTAAATTAGCTCATAAGCAACCGCCGTCTGCAAGCCATCACAAATCAAGCCTCATCTGCCGCTGTGTACAGGCTATCTTTGCGAGCGCCTCCTTTTTCCTCTCATAGCTCTTCGACCGCCGGCAGGCAAGTACTGCTTGCTCTTTGCCGCCCATCTGTCGCTCTCCTCGATAAGGTAGGTCCCCACGAGCTTGATGAGTAAGTCCTCGCTCGGGAATATAGCGATGAGCTTCTGGGCGCGCGTCACCTCGGCGTTGAGCCTTCGAGGTCCTGGTGCACCTGTGTGTCGCCTGCGGGCCCCCTCGTGGGCATCTAAGGTAAACATGCTCATGCCCGACTGCCCACAGGCGCGCAGTGAGGAGAGGAATCTCTTCCAGGTCTCGTGTGGCTTTCACTCCTTAAGCCTAAGCCCTATGAGCTCCTTCATCGCGTCCCTGTCAAGCCCCATCGGGCAGATCCTGTGGTCGGCCCTGGCCTTCAGGTAGGTCACTCCCCACCATGGAAAACAGGTAGTCGTCCTCGATTGTTAAAGTCAACCCCAGACTTACCGATTTGGGCAATATATCTGCACCAGCCGGGGCAATAGGATCAGCCAGAATCGGTGCCTGTGCCCTCCTTTGAGAGAGGCTGGCTGCAGGCAGGTCCTTGATCCTGTAGGAGCTTTCCGTGATGCGTATGAGATGGCAGCGGTAGTATAGCCTGTCGGCTATGGCTAAGGCTATAGGCGCATTGCCGAAGACGTCGGCCCACATGCTATCCCCACGCTTACCGACGCGCCGTCGAGCCCCTCTTATAGCTTATCGAGACAATCTAGAAGATGAGGCCAGTGCCCCCCATTGTCGATCTACAGGTATCTAAGCTTGTCTGCTATCAGAAGCGACAGGTGTAAGTAGAAGCGCATCCTGCACTTAAGCTGCTCCCTTGTCTGCCGCCCCCACAAGGTCTTCGATGGAGATGCTGGGAGCCGACGAACTACTCTAGGGAAACGATGATTAATTCCCAATGATGTGCCAGAAAGGACCAGCCACGTGGCCTTTTGCGGCCGGCATAGGCATTAATCATCGTTTCCCTAGGGACTATCTCTCACTGTAATGGGAGAGCCTGCTGAAGGATGCCAAACATATCGTGTAGTACTCCCATGAGTCAGTAGCTCGCGCCCGTATGGTGCAGCATGAAGAGAAGCGGATCGTGCGGGTTAGGGTGTCGTTCATGATGCCGTCGACACTGTTAGCCAGGCTGTGGCCCAAGATCAAGAAACAATGTCCGGGGATGAGCCTGCAGGTAGTGACCTTCGAGAATGGGCAAGGGTAGCCCGTGGGCTTGCGGATCTCGTGTTTGACATGGATGTGATTGTGGGCGTCTTCGACAACAATTTTCTCGCAGAGCATTCCTGTGCGGGGCTGGAACTCTGCCGCGAACCACTGCGTTGCGCGGTCTCAATCGACGGAGAGCTGGCTTCACTCGACGCTGTGACCTTAGATGATTTGCGCAGGCACTCCTTGATGCTGGTCCGGCGTGGATGGGATGGCGATATTGATGTACTGTGTGACCGTATACACCGTGACTATCCCGATATCAAGCTGGTTGATCTCCTGCAGTATCGTGCAGAAATCTTTAACCGTGCTGTTAATGAGGAGCTGGCATTGGTGACATTGCCAATATGGCGAGAGGTACACCCACTCCTGTGGACGGTACCCACGGATTGGAATATATCGGTAAGTTATGGACTGTTGTATGTACCTGAGCCGGCGGGGTATGTGGCAGAGTTTCCGAATACCGTGCGTGCAGTTATCGAATAAGGGATCTTGTACTGTAAAAAGTTCTATGCCATACGAGGCGTCGTCTCACTGTTTGATGGCTTAACATGAATGCCACGCAATGGTGGTGATACTTTCTTTTATAGTTTGGCATTAACGATTCGTTGCGATCGACTGCATGAGACTACGAGCTCTCCTATATGAGGTTACAGTACTGAAAGCTCGATTCTGGGCTGTAAGAAACTCAGCAAGGGGATTATATAAATTAAAACAGAGTACTTATAGAGAATCAGTGAACGATAAGAGGAATATCCCAGAGGTTTAGGGATTAAATCGGAATTACTTATTAATTGATACTCTGTATCATTCTTAAAAGTCCTACTATAGAGAAATATAACGATACAAAGTACTAGATAGTTATTTTAAGGATCAGAGAACTAATCAGACAGAAAGGTTTTAAACATGGCATGGAATGAGATAACAGATGATGCAGAGGCAAAACAGTTCATTAAGCGCATGGGAGGATTTCACAACTGGTATGTGATCGATATGCACTATGACCCTCTTGCTCGCGCGGACAAGGCAGAGACGGCTTTAGAGGGACACTACTACACCGACACAGATGAGTTCTCTCTGAAGCTGAGATTCGGTCCCCAAGACAAGAGCGGCAACTGGCCGGAGATTGAGTTAAGATTCGATGAGGTGGCTACCGCAGGCTTCTCAAACTTCGAGGAGCCGGATTCCCTGAAGAAGTGTAGCATTGAAAAGACCGGCTGTGGTTGGGCATTCCTGTCTGATTACACGCTGTCCGCTGAGGAGCGTGAATCACCAACCGGTCTGAAGTCAAACCTTTTCGCTATCGCCAACCACCTCTATTGGCGTGGTGAGAATCTCGAGCAGTTTGGCCAAGCATAGGGGATACGACTGATGCCGATCGGATCATAGCGACCGTCACTGTAGGGTCCGAGAACACAGGTTTGTCCACGGACCTTGCCTTCTTTTACCGTTAGCGAATTATGCGCTCATGATATGTGTCGGAGAGGACTTCCTGGAGTATATATGCCCCATATTTGTAATAAGGGCTGAACGCCACAGAGCTAGGGAAACGATGATTAATTCGCCTCGATGAGGCCAGTGGGGCCACACGCTGTATGACATCGGCTCAAAATGTCTCGAACCACACAGTGCCCATACCCACATAGATGCCTATCTGTCTTTCTGGATATGGTATAGCTACATCCACACATTCCAGCATATCCAAAAGACAGATATGGACAGATAGATGAGCTTTCAAGACCTTAAATCCTAAGGTCTAAGGAAGAAGACCCGGCGAGAGGCACACCTGGGGCGGATGGATGCAATCGTTGTGTGGGACAGCTGGATTGTTCTGGTAGATACCAGCTACCACTGACAGGCTCTTGTCAGGCATGTGCGCACTGCAAAGACGATGCTTAGGATGTATCCTGCTTTAGGTAATGTTTGCTCTCTTAAGACGAGAGAACCTAAAGATGCTATCCTGGATTGCTACTCCTGGCAGCGCTTCTGTGCACGCAGACCTCATGCAGGCGCAGGTACCAGATGCAACGACACTTGCGAAATTCCGCCATAGCCTTAAAGCGGCAGGGATCACGGCACGGGGCGGCTCCATGGTGGATGTGACCTTCACCTGGGCTCTAAAGCTTCACGAAGAGCCAAGACCGTACGCGTAACCCTTAAAGCGCACCAGTCCAAGAAAAGGGGAGCCTGGCGTATCGGATACAAGGCGCATATCGGCGTGGATGCCGCAGGTGGCCTTGTGCATGGTGTGGAGACGATCGCCTAGAATGTATCTGACATATCCTGTGGCACACACACTCGTAAGGGAAGATGACAGGTTCTGCTGCGCAGACTTTAGGCTATAGAGGTATAGCGAAGCGCCCTTAAGGTCACAGCAGACCCACACCTCTCATCTATGCGCTAAAGCGTTGCTAAGGAAGCCTTCGACCATAGAAGGTCTTGCCTGTGCACTCTTGTCCGAGAAAGGCATCGAGTCCAGGAAGGTATCCATCCGCTCAAAGGCAGAAGCACCCTTCCTTATCGTGAAGCGGCGCTTCGATCCCTTAAGGAAGCGCTACAGGAGGATAGAGAAGATGCCTGCACACTCAAGTCTTTCTCGCCCTTGCAAACCTTACCCATGTGCATCTTTTGCCGGCAGGCTGCACCTCCTGGCTCTCAGCGTCGCTTGATCCGTCTTGGAGCCTTCTTGCGGTGCATGGGGCAGGACGGATGTAAGGATAGCGGCTTCTGCACGTGCTGGATGGGCATCCTTCCCTGCCTTTCCCACATACCGGCCGCGAAAAGTCGTGTGGTCAGTCCCCTCTAACACGTTATGGGGCATTAATCATCGTTTCCCTAGGTTCGACAGTGCGGCGATAGGCGAGCTCTTCGGGATCATGCGGTCGAGGTGTACGAAGGGCTGCCCCTGCGACAACGCTATTGTCGAGTCTACCAACAAGATACAGAAAGCCGAGTTCGCCTACCGTAAGCGCTTTGAGAGCCTCTATGAGCTGCAGGCCAAGCTCAGCGATCAGGTGGTGGTACAGCTACGAGTGGGTACACTTAAAGCTAAGTTAGATGAGCCAGGTCAAATTCAGGGAAAAGTCCCTCCCGATTCCGTCTATCCCATCTAGCTGGATATTGCCAATCCACAGCGCCTGTGGCAGATATGGTAGTTCACTACCTGGCCTTTCATATGCATCACCCTCACATGGAGGATGTCCTATACTCATCTGCGCTTCCCGAACCAGACATCGAGGATCTCCCATTCGCCCCTGCGCCCCCAGGAGATCTCTTAAAAAGCCTTGCCAGCATACCTGTCTTAAGCATCCATCTTGCGCTTTTGGACCGAAGCCTTCTGTCGCCAAAATCCTGCCATCTGGGCGCCACGTGCTCAGGGGGATGCAAGAGTGCTGCCTACTATAAGTAGCGAAGAGCTTTTTTCTGCTTCTGTGACAGTAGCGAAGAAGGTGTAGTTCGCAATCTTGGCATATGGGAGTACCGGTCTGCTACACATTCCGGTGGATGAGACGCCGATAAAGACTTGGACGTCAAAGCGCGAATCTTTTGCTTTGAATGCCTGGTAGAAGTCTTCCTTTGAGAGGCCGAATACCTTGTTTTTGTGTCTGTACATCATGCCACATCTGTCTGTTCATAGCGCAGTCCCCGTCTTAGGCCTGAAGAGATGGGTCATATCGACATGCTCGTGCTTTAAGAGCCAAATCTTACGGTCGAGCCCACCGGCATAGCCGGTGAGGCTGCCGTTTGCTCCCACTACTCGGTGGCAAGGGACAATGACGCTGATGGGGTTATGGCCTACGGCACCCCCTACGGCAATGCTTGCCACTCGTCTGCCTGTTTTTACTGCAAGGCTCTTTGCGATTGTTCCGTACGTTGTCGTTTCCCCATAGGGGATAGCGAGCAGTTCTTTCCATACAGCCTTTTGAAAGTCGCTGCCCTCCGGTGCAAGAGGAAGGTCGGTAGGGGAAGGAGCCTTACCGGCAAAATACTCATCAAGCCAGGTACAAGCCTTCTTCAGGGTCGGTGTGGTTCCATAGGTATTCAGCTCGGTACCTTTGGCGATGGGCATACCAAAGTATCGTTGTCCCTCGAGCCAGAGGCCACAGAGGCCGGCTCCGTTGTCACAGAGTGTGAGGGCACCGATCGGGGATTGGTAGATAGCACAGGTGTATTGCATTGCTTGCTCCTTTAGACTTTGCTCTCTATACTAAAGGTTTTGACTCTGTTAGACCACTGTGGGTATGAGGTCATGTCGCCTGCTCCCAGTACTTAGGGAACACAATCGGCATACCCATATAGTCTCTCTGGGTGGTGTGGTAGACGCTGTCTCACTTGTGCCTGTAGATCTGCTCGCGCTTATCGCCGTCCGATCTTCGGAGCTGCTCCTTGTAGCAGAACTACTTCTGGGTAGTGTTAGAGATGCTTGGTCGAGACCTTGCGGATGCGATCCATGAAGTGCTTAAGCCGCAAGTGCATGGAGTTGACCTGTGACGTGCGCTACACCGAGGTTGACCAGGCCGCTTGCATATTGGCCCTTACCGTCGCGCCGAGCTTGTCTACGCCGTAGACAACGCAGAGCTGTAGGTTAGAGAGCCCCCGCACACAGATGCTGTGGGCACTGCGCTGCTTGAGGGAACACCATCTCGAATGAGCCTGCCCCATGGTGGTCGGCTAGGCTCTTTGCGAAGTGTTTGCCGACGGCGTACAACAACTTAAGCCTTAACGCTATCGCCTCACATGCGCGCTGGCGCATGAACTAGACGCTGTACACTCACACGCCGCATCTCTTCTCACACCTGTGCTGTGTGATCCTGCCAGCTAGGCACTGGGTAAGCTCCATCCACTGGGATGCTGCTAACTTCGACTGCGCGAGCAGCTTGCCTGTCCCTGCTGTAAGCGAGCACACGTGCCTGGTGAGCTGCGGGCATGTGGCGGACTTATCGGCCTGCGATGTTAGCTTCTCGGCTATCATGCGCTTGAGATCGGCGGTAAGCGCGACCTTCTCCTTGCGGGTCAGCTACTTTGCTAGTTGTCGTATCGTGTCGAGCATGCGGGGCCTTCTTCAGGTCGGTTTCTTAGTCGAACCCGATTGTAGGGTGACCCCGTGACATCTTTTCGCTTCCCTATATCTACAATGGTCTAACAGGGTCAAGATTTCTCCTCTCGTGATAGCAGACAAGAGGATAATCGTCTCGGTGGAAAGAGGTGTGTCTGCTGTATACCGGCAGGCACGTTACAGGAGCGAGAGAGGATGGGCCTTAAATGGCGAAGAAGACATGTATGGTCTGCGGTGCTGAAATTGGCGTGATGTCAAGGAAGCTTCAGCTTAAAGATGGGGTCGTTTGCAAAAAATGCTTCAAGAAGATGGGCGTTACCCTAGATGATATGAAGATGATCCCCGCGCAGATGACGTTAGAAGAACTCCAGCAGTATCTGAGCCAACGCGACGAGGAGACAGTATACATCGAGAATTTCAAGCCGACGGACAATATTGGAGATATCGGTAAGTTTAATGACGATGAGGAAGTCGCTCTCCTCTCGAACTCAGCTTATATCAACTCAAAAGCCAAGCACTACACGAAGTTCTCTTATTCGCAGATCGTTGATTACGAAATTCTAGAGAACGGCTTGTCGATTGCGAAGGGCGGAATTGGACGAGCTGCTGTAGGCGGGATTCTCTTTGGCGGAGCCGGTGCCATTGTAGGCGCCTCGACAAGGAAGCAGAAAGAGGTCTGTGACAGTCTTCAGGTAAAGGTAACCGTGAAAGGTTATAAAGACCCCGCGTTCTTCATCAAGCTGATTAGCACTGGCACAAAAAAAGATGGAATCATTTATCGATTGAACATGGAGATTGCGCAAGAGCTAGCGTCAAAGTTTGAGCTTATCATTGAGGAAAATAAATCCAAGGTTCACCAACAGCAAGAGAACCTTGGATCGGCCACTGTGGATGCTGCCGATGAGATCCGTAAGTTCAAGGGCCTTCTCGACGACGGTATCATCACCCAGGAAGAGTTCGATGCCAAGAAGAAACAGCTGCTAGGCCTATAACGCACGAGTGCCGTCCCGCCGTGAGAAAGGGCGGTGCTTTTCGTTCCCGGTGCGCTACGGCTTCTGAGAACCTTTTTGAGATCTTCAACCTGGGCAATGCCCAAAGCCTTCCAACAATGTGGCAAGGCTCGGGCTGGTCGAGGCTCAACTCGAGCCGTGCTATTGAAAGTCCAGCGAGGTTCGGTCTCCCGGTCCGGTGGCCGGAGCGGTGGGTTTCCAAAAGCTCACGAGTGCGCTATCGAAAACCCGTGTGCGTCCCCCACACCGGAAGTCCATAGGGCCCTCTCGGGCGTCATTGCAGCAGTTCGTTGACGCGTGGTGTCTGCACCCGCCTTGTAATTTGCCCCAGGTGGCTTCTGCGCTCGTTGCTTAGAGTTGTGCAGAGTTCAGGGTCCACCTCAGATCTGATGGATAGATATTCCATCTCTGTATAATCGATAGTCTATTTTAAGGCTCTTCGCTGTTTCTAGTGGGTAGCGTATGCCAGCTTCTTCTGGGCCGTGAAGTCCAGACGGCCCAGCCGGAGGAAGATCATCGTCCTGAAGTAGTCGATGCTCCTGAAGCCCCTGGCGATGCTGCGGGCGGGCTGGACGACCGAGTTGAGGCCTTCGAGGAACGAGTTGGTGGATCCTCTCTTCCACCAGTTCAAGATCCCCTCCCGCTCCTTGCGGAGCGTTCTTGCCACGGCCTTCATCTCGGCCACGGCAGAGTGCATCATCCACGAGCAGAGACACTCTGGGCCCCTGCCTGCCGATTGTCTGTCGGGGCATGAGTAGACGTCCTGCAGCGCCTCTCCCATCTGGCAGGCGCGTGCCGTCCTGAGATGGGTCTTCGCAGGGTCGAGCTCTTCCCTCTTCGCGAGCTGGCGCTTTGTGAGGCTCTCCCTCCTCTTGAGCCATACGTACTTCGTCCCTGCGAGCTGCCAGCGCTTCGAGGCGGACTCGCGCCTCTCTTGGCACCTCACAGGGTCTGTCGCCCTCATCAGGAGCTGCACCACATGGAAGCTATCCACGCTCTGTGTGGCCTGGGGCATCTTGGCGCCGCCCCCCAGCGAGTATGCCTTAAAGCCATGTCGCGCGTGACCTCTAAGACCTTCGTGCGGTCCCCTCCGTGCTCCTTAAGCTCGGCGCAGAGCCTGCCTAAGGCGCCCTTGTCCCTGCCCTGCGTGATGGCCACGGCACGCTGACAGTCGAGGTTGGCCATGATGCTGATGTAGCTCTGGCCGCGCCTCCTTGCGGTGTCGTCTATGCCCACACGCACGACATCCGAGTAGTCGGCGGCATCCCTCGCCTCGTCGACGGCCTTGCCCAGCAGCTTCCATATGCGCGTGTCGGTCTCGTGTATCAGCCCGGCTATCGCCGTCACGGTCATTCCCGAGAGCGCCATCACGATCACCTGCGCCTCAAAGAGCGCTGTGAAGTGCGTCTTCGGCCGCACCTTTCAGGGTATCCTTGTGGCATGCACGCCGTCTTTGGGGCAGTCGGCCCTGGGCAGCGCGCAGTGCACGATCGTATCGCACTGCCAGATGCTAAGATGCCACAAGGTCCTCTCGCGCGTGTCGTAGGTGCCGCACTTCCTGTGGCATACGGGGCACTCGACTGCCTGGCCCCTCCTGTGCGCGACCCTCACATGGAGCTCGTCTTGCGCTCCCTCGCGCTTCTTAAACCAGATATCGGAGACCTCCCACTCGTCGCTGAGTCCCAAGGGATCTCTTAAAGAGCCTTGCCAGCATGCCTGCCCTAAGCATCCATATCGCACCTCCAGAACGCAGCTTCCTGTCGGGGAAAATCCTACCGTTTAAAGGCCACACCCTCAAGGGGATACAGGAGTGCTACCCACCATAAGTAGCGAAGAGCCCTTTTTTAACCCATATCAGTGCAACATAGAGGCACAGTAACCTTGTGTGACCTGTGGTAAGACAAACTATGGTGGAGATGTGCAAAGGTTAAGACTCTATTAGCGATGTATTGTGCATTACTTTCTGTTTTGACCATGGGTGTATTTCCAGGGACAGCCCTCTAAGTGGTCGTTATAGATCCCGATGGACTGCAGGTATGAATAAACAATAACGGGGCCTACAAACCTGAATCCACGTTTCTTGAAGTCCTTGGAGATCGTTTCGGAGAGTTTGCTTTGTGCTGATATATCTTTGAGCTTCGTAGCATGGTGCACTATAGGCTGATAATCTGAGAAGGACCAGATATAAGCATCGAAACTGCCGATCTCTTGTACGATCGCTAAGAACGCCTTTGCGTTCTGTACGATAGCGTTGACCTTCATGGTATTTCTGATGATGGAGGAATTTTTGAGTAGCTCATCGATTTTAGGTTGATCGTAGGTAGCTACGACTTCGGGGTTGAACTGATCGAAAGCCTGCCGCATGCCGGTCTCTTTGTCGAGGATCAGGGACCAGGAGAGGCCTGAGGACATGATCTCAAGCGAGAGCATCGCGAAGAGCTCCTGTTCCTCATGCACGGGCTTACACCAGCGCTCGTCGTGGTATTCTATCGTGAGGGGCGTCTTTGCCCCCCAGTCGCAGCGGTTATATGGATCCTCCATAGGGGAGACCTTCTTTCATACAAATGTGGTAGTGCCATGCTACACCCCGGCGCTTCTTAGAAGCTCGATAGAGTCACTTGGTATTTATCAGATGCTGGCTGCAATCGGGGCTTATAGAGTCTCTCTGTTTGTTCTGGCTAGCCTGTATGGTTTCCCTACATCGGTATAACAAAGCAGTACCCCCACGCTGTGTGAAGCATGGGGGTACTGCGGCGTGGTGCTCCGTATGAAGCGGATGGCTAACTTAAGACCTTCAGGAAGTCATCGACAGACTTCGAGGTGCGCAGTTTGTCTGCGGCTGCCTTGTCATCCAGGGCTCCGGCGATCTTGGCCAGGACCTCCAGGTGCTCGTCACCCTTGCCGGCAATACCGAAGAGGGCGTAGGCTTTGTTGCCGTCGAAGTCGATGCCATCGGGGTACTGCAGGGCTACGACGCCGGTCTTTTTCACGAACTTCTTGGAAGCGTTGGTGCCGTGGGGGATAGCGATTCCGTTATCGAGGTAGACGCTGACTTCCTTGTCGCGCTCGACCATTGCGTCAATGTAACCTTCGTCGACGCATCCGGCGTCCACGAGCATGCGGCCGGCCTGACGGATTGCTTCTTCTCGGGAGACAGAGGGGAGGCCAAGCCTGACATCGTTTGCGGTCATGACGTCGTTGACAGGCTTTGGTGTCTGCTCAGTTGCCTTGCTGGCGGCATTGGTAGCAGCGACAGCAGCTTTCTGAGTGGTAGCAGATGTGGTGAGCTGGGTTTGGAGAGCATTGATTGTAGGGTCGTTCATGAAGTTGTTGATGACGACGATCTGGGCGGTTGAAGGAGCGCTCTTGTGAGCGCGCTCTGCCAGGGTCTTCTGGCACACGACGACGTCTGCGTCGCTTGGGATCTCGTCTACGGAGGAGTGAGTAACTTTGATATCGGGACGCACGTTGGAGATACGCTTCATGAAGCGGCTTGCTGCCATTGCGGAGGAGCCCATGCCTGCGTCGCAGGCGAAGACGACCTTGGCGACGGAGCCTGCAGTGATTGCGGTTTTATCAGCAACCAGTGTTGCTGCGACTGCCTCAGCGGATTCCTCAGAGCTTGACTGATCGTTGATGCTGACGTCAGAGGCACGCACGATCGGGGAGGACACGGCAAAAGAGATGACTGCCGCAAGGCCGACTCCGACGAGTACCTGGACGATCGCTCCGCCCGGTGCCATGCTCAGGAAGCCGATGATGGAACCCGGCGATGCGGGGCCAACCAGGCCAGTGCCCGTAGCGACGTACCAAAGGATTGCGGCGAAGTTGCCGAGCATGGGGCCGATGATGACCCTCGGGTTCATGAGGACATAGGGGAAGTAGATCTCGTGAATGCCGCCGATAAACTGGACGATGATAGCGCCCGGGGCGGACTGTCTGGTGTCGTCATCCTTGCAGAAGAAAGCATAGGCCAAAAGCAGGCCAAGGCCAGGTCCTGGGTTGGACTCGAGCATGAACATGATGGACTTACCGGTGGTCAGCGCCTGCTCAGTCGCGATAGGAACGAAGATACCGTTGCCGATTGCATTGTTGAGGAAGAGGACCTTTGCCGGCTCTATGAAGAAGGCGAGGAACGGCAGGAGGCCATTGTTAACGAGGACTTGGGTGCCAGCGGTCAGGAGCACGAGGATCGCGCCCATGAGGGGGCCGACAGCGTAGTAACTGAAGATAACGAGTGCGAGGCCGATGAGGCCGATCGAGAAGTTGTCGACGAGCATCTCAAGGCCGGTGGGGGTCCAGGTCTTTGCCCATCTATCCCACTTCTTGATGATCCAGCCGGCAAGCGGTCCCATGATCATGGCGCCCATCAGCATCGTGTAGTCGGAAGCGACGATAGCGCCGACGATGGAGATCATGCCGATCACGCGGCCGCGGTTCCCGGCGACCATATAGCCACCCTGTCCCGCGATCATAATAGGAATTAAGAACTTCAGCATCGGGGAGATGATGGTTGCCAACTGTTCGTTGGGGAACCAGCCTCCTGTTGTGAATATTGCGGTGAGGAAGCCCCACGCGATAAATGCGCCAATGTTTGGCATAACCATTCCGGAGAGGAATTTACCAAAGCGCTGTACGCCTTCTTTTGCCTTAGCCATTCATACCCCTTTCTAAAGAACACGCACGCCTATAAAATCTTTGCTAACAACAATGTAAACTTTTGGTTCAACAGTATAGTTATCAAAGCAACAATCTCAGGTGAGCGGTAGCAAGTCGGCGGTAAGCGTAAAATCAACGGTAAAGCTAAGCGTTTTACCTGCAATATTCCATAAAATGATCACACTGTTATATGGCGTTACTAAACAATTTTTGACTTTCCTCTTGACAGTTTTAAAACAACAATTACTCTAAAATTAGTTTTGAAATAAAAGTGTTTGAATGGTTGGATGGTCTGGACGCTCAAAGAGGGCGTCCACAAAGGCGAAAGGAGAATACCGTGAAATCAAGAGCAGTGAGACTTCATGCGGCAATGGACCTGAGACTCGACGAGTTTGAGCTTCCTCCTATCAAGGATGATGAGATGCTGGTACGCGTGGTATCCGACACCATCTGCATGTCCACCTATAAGATGGCGAAGCTCGGTGTCAACCACAAGCGCGTCCACGCAGACGTCGCTGAGCATCCGGCAATCACCGGCCATGAGTTTGCGGGCGACATCGTAGAGGTTGGCACTAAATATAAGGATAAGTACAAGCCAGGTCAGAAGTTCACGATTCAGCCGGCTATCAACTACAAGGGCTCTATGGATTCCCCCGGGTACTCCTATGAGTTCTGCGGCGGTGACTCAACCTACTGCATCCTTCCTCACGAGATCTTCGATACCAACAGTTTCCTGGTCTACAACGGCGAGGCTTACTTTCAAGCCTCTCTGGCAGAGCCGCTGAGTTGCTCAATCGGTGCGCTGAACGCTGCCTACCACACCCACATGGGTGTCTATGTCCACGATATGGGCATTAAAGAGGGCGGCAACATGGCAATCGTCGCAGGCGCAGGCCCGATGGGCTTAGGCTGCCTGACCTACGCGATTCACCGCGGCAGAAGACCGGGCATGCTCGTCGTCGCTGACATCAACCAGGACCGTCTCGACCGCGCGGAGTCACTCTTCCCGCCTGAGCAGGTCAAGAAGGAGACCGGCGTTGAGCTACACTTTGTGAACAACGGCAAGTTCGGTGATCTCGATGCACAGATCAAGGGTATCCGTGCCCTGACCAAGGACGATAAGGGCTTCGACGATGTCCTGTGCTACGCACCGGTTGCCTCGGTCGTCACCCTGTCCGATGCACTGCTCGGTCGCGACGGTTGCCTGAACTTCTTCTCCGGCCCGACCGATAAGAAGTTCTCCGCGCCGATCAACTTCTACGAGGTCCACTATGGCTCCCACCACGTAATGGGCACCACCGGCGGTAACACCTCCGATATGATCGAGTCCCTGCGCATGACCGAAGAGGGCCGTATGAACCCGGCTGTCATGATCACCCACATCGGTGGCCTGAACGTTGCCGGCGAGACGACCTGCAACTTGCCGAACATCCCGGGTGGTAAGAAGCTCATCTACACCCACAAGGAGATGCCACTGGTTGCTCTGGCTGACCTGCGCAAGATGGCTGCAAAGGATAAGCGCTACGGCGATCTGGCAGACATTGTCGACAAGAACAATGGCCTGTGGAATCCCGAAGCAGAGCGCTACGTTCTGAAGAATTGGCCTGACGTAGAGGCTAGATAGCCCTCGGTAACTAACATGTTTGTATGAATATGAAGGAGGCGCGGCGCTGCAAAGCACGTCGCGCCTCTTTTGCTAGCATGGGGGTCTGAAGAGGGGAAAGGGACTCAGTGTGAAAGAGCGGAGAAATGCAATTGTTGAGTTTATCAATCAAGAGGGGAATATCTCATTCGCTCAGCTGAAGGCGGCCTTCCCTGATGTGTCTGAGATGACACTGCGGACCGATCTGAAAGCACTGGACCAGGAGCACCGGATCATCCGTGTTCACGGCGGCGCTCGTTCCGTTGAGTTCGTGGTGGGGACTGATGATTTACTTGGAGCCCGAAAAACGAGAAATGTTGACGCTAAGCGTCAGATTGCGACAGCAGCCGCAAAGCTTGTACGCCCTAACAGTACGATCTTCCTTGACTCAGGCAGTACGACAACTATGTTGGCTGCGGCATTACCCGATGTCCGCTCCTTTATCTTTACAACCAGTATCTCCTGCGCCAATGAATTGGCCCGGCTTGAGGTGGCACAGCCGATCATCCTCGGTGGCAGGCTCAACCGTTTTTCCCTGAGTACCTATGGCAGCAGAACCAGTAAGGAGATCGAGGGGCTCTCCTTCGATATCGCTTTTATCGGAGCCACTGCTTTCTCCGCAGAAGCAGGATTTACCTGTGGGAGTGACGAGGAGGCAAGCCTCAAGAGGACCTGCATCCAAAGTGCCGAACAGGTGGTTGTCCTGATGGACCCAACCAAAATAGGCAGACGTTCCACCTTCTCTGTCTGCAACCTTGACGCGATCGACGCTGTTGTGACAACTGAAGGGATCTCCGCGGAGTTCCGTGAGCTGTGCAAAGACAACGACGTGGATATCCTCACCAAGTAAGCGCCATCGGTACGCTTGTATAGGACAGCATGAAGCAGCATGTAACGTTCCATGTGCGACGAATGATGTAACAAAACACAAGAATATCTGCATTTTTGATATGACAGTGTGCTACTGCTTCACTATGATATAAAGTATATCATTACATCATGACTTTATCATCTTAGTGCATGATATCCATGCGGTTGTCGTGGCTACAGTCGGCAATGGGGGACATCCGGCAACGCGTGCGATCGATATGATGTTCACTGATGGGGAGACTCTCTAATTTCTCATGGCGAAGGGCAGGGGATTCTATCGGCAGCTGATGGATACCCACTACATCGCAATGACCGGCATGTGCGGTGGAGAAGGCATGAGCCGTAAAGAGGCGTCAATGCGTATGCAGGCAATCTCGCTGGGTGGCTACGTCGAAAATATCGGAACTGAGAAATTGGATGAGATCTTTGCTGAGAATCTGTATATGGTGAAGGTCTATCCGAATGAGCAGTCCCGGGAAGCTTTGCGGGTCTTCAAGATGAGTGATGGTAAAAGGGAGTTCTTTGACCTGTCGACGAAGCCGATAACGAGAGAGGAATTCACGCTTGTCGATGCATCTGAACCAAAACCTGCGGGAGGTTTTGTTATCACTGACACCTGTCTGCCGGTATGCCCACAGGAGTGCATTGATCATGGGAGCGTTCTATATGTGGTTGAGCAGGAACACTGTCTCTACTGTGGAAATTGTTTCAGCATCTGTTTCATCCACGTGATAGAGCAAAAATAGGAGAGGTGCTCATGCAAGTATCGACAAAGTTCACCATTGCGATCCATCTATTGGTGGCCACAGAGTATTTCAGGAAGACGCGAAGGGTTACCAGCCAGTTCTTGGCAGGCAGTATCGGATCGAACCCGGTTATTGTCCGTAACATCATGAATCAGCTTCGCCATGCTGGCCTCATTGAAGTTAAGCGTGGCCCAGGCGGGATTACCCTGACACGCCCGCTCTCTCAGATAACATTCCTCGACGTCTACAACGCGGTAGAAACTAATAGCGCTGATAAACTGTTCCGCTTCCATGAGAACCCGAATCCCAAATGCCCGGTCGGTGGCCATATCCATGAGGCACTTGATAAGGATCTTCATGTGATACAGGACAGTTTTAAGGCAGAACTTGCGAGCAAGAATGTGGGAGAAGTCATGCAGTCAGTGCTTAAGGCAAATGGACAAGTACTGCGATAGAGATTTGCATGCGCCCAGCCAGCTGTATCTTCTGTCATTAATTTAGAGCCTTCGTTGATTCCTGTGGCTGAAAGTTAGCCGGTAGAGGCGGCGCGCTCCTTCCGGCGCCTCTTTGACCGCTCCCTGTCGTGCTTCCTCCTTGCCTCGACCTTCCTTGCCTCCTCGGCCCTGTCCTCCCAGGGCAGCGCAGGCTGCTCGTCAAAGCAGCGCAGCATGATCAGCGCTCAGAGGTTGTCGGTGTTGCAAAATCCGTATCCGCTGGCTATGGTGACCTTGATCTTGTTGTTGATGCTCTCGACGCGCCCGTTGCCGGTTTCGAGCTCGACGGCGGCTATCACGTCGGCACGCCTGCGCCTCACCTTCTTCTCGACTGCGACGACGGGCGCGATCCTGCAGTATGCGGTGGCCTTCAGCCAAGCATCGAGCAGCCCTTGTGCCTCATGCGCATCCTTTGCGCGGAAGATGGCCCTCTGCGCGCTTCAGCTCTAAGAGCCGCTCCCTCTGCCGCGCGCTCAGGTCCTTGGGGGTTCTTCGCGAGCGCATAGCTGCTCCCCTTGATGCGACAGGCCTCCGCCGAGAGGCTGCGCGCACGCTCCCTGAGCTCTACGTGCCGCGCCCTGGGCCTTTGCGGCCCTCGCCTGCCTGTCTGCCTGGCGGGTGGCCGTGCTGCTGCCTGCTATTCGTCGCGCCTCACCTGGTCGAGCGCATCGTTTATCCATTCGACCACATGGAAGGGGTCCATGACCCATCTTGCATTGGGGCAGCGACGCCGGAGTAGCTCTTCTATCCACTTCGCTGCGTCTGCTGTGACGACCTCGATCGAGCTTTTCTGCTCGCGCCCGAACCCGTCCAGGAAAAGCGACAGCACCTCCTTGCCGTATCCCTCCTGTGCCCAGACGAGGCATCCCAGATCATGGTCGACAACGAGCGTGAGGTATCTGTGGCCCTTCTTGTAGCTCGTCTTATGCCTTTGCGCCTCAGGCCGTCGATGTGGCCCTGTCCGCGTGCAGCCTCGATCTCCTCCTACACCCGTCTGTAGATGCCGCCCACGCTCTTCCACTCGATCCTGGCCAGCCTTGCAGTCCATGAGAGCGGGCTGTGAGCAGCAAGGCACGCCACCTAGTCCTTAAAGTCACGGGTGAACCTCGATCCCGCCCTTGCCCATGGCACGCACTCGACGAGCACTGCGTGCTCGGGGCAACTCACGCGTGCGGGGCGCTACTTAAGGTAGCACCTCGAGGAGGCGAGGCCTATCGCCCTCCACCGCCTCGCCGGCACGTGGTCGTGGCAGCTGCAGCGGCGCCCGCACACCGGGCACCTCAGCTGCTCGCGCCTGTGCGGCCTCACCCGCACGACTATCGAGTCCGGCTCCCACCACGACAGTCTTCACAAGCGACAGGACGTAGTGCAGAATCGTTCCCATGCGCCTACCTCCCTTTGTATCGGATGCATTTGACGAAGTGAAATCCTTCGGGAAAACGGCGCGGGGCGGCCCCTCGCGGGGCCGTTCGTCTTGAGACTGCGTGTTTTCTGCATGCGAGCTGCGCAAAGCTATGGCGGGCTACCCACACAAACTACCGAAGAGCCCAATTTTTCGAAGGTTACGGCTGAGGTAAACCGTACAGGCCGCCCTGTAACGGTGCTCAAGAACAACAAGCCGTGGGTAATCATCCAGCCTGCGTCTACAGCGACAGACGATGCGCTCGATGTTGCGGTCGACTTCATGGATGAGTATACCGACGTCTTCTCAGAGCTTGCCAAATGAGTGGGCCTGTGACGATAGGGAAGAGCCAGGTCCTTGCTATCCATTCTGCTGCAATAGAGAAGTTCGGTGGCGTCGGCGGCGTGTGCGACGAAGGAATGCTGGAGTCTGCACTTGCTCGGCCCCATCAGACGTTCGGGGGAATCGAGCTCTATGGCAGCGATGTGGCAAAAGCATGCAGGCTCTGCTACGGCATCATCAGCGACCATCCCTTTGTGGATGGCAACAAGCGAACGGGCGCTGCGCTGCTTGGTACCTGTCTTAGGCTTGCTGGCTATGAGTTCAAGCCGCGACATGACGAGTTCCTCGCTGAAATGCTTGGAATCGCTAGCGGGACAACCTCCTTTGAGCAGCTCGTCGAATGGGTCGAGGCGGTTGTCAGCTAGCCAAAGTGCTAATGGGGATAGCTGGATTGAGACAAGGGCGCTGTGGTTGGTTGCCGTCCATAATGAGGTAGGTGTCGCCGCTCTTCTCGGCATCCGCTCTGTCGGTGTGTGCCGCTTTGCCTGCGACATCATCCCGAAGCTGCCTGCAGCGATCGAGTGGAGTAACTAATCTCTCGGAGCGATGGACTGAATGAGCGTTCAGGCTATCCGATTGCCGCAGCCCACTTTCTGCCCCTTGGAGTTTCCTGTGAAGACGGCGTCCATTTCGCATTGAGCACTGTGTGCGCTATAGACTCTCGTTGGATTCCTGTGGCCCTTCGAAAGAAGTTGAACCGCTGACTTTCAAAGCGTTCTCGCTTTCAAGGTGTTGCTGCACGATATGCTGCTATACATATATGGAAACCCCAATAAAAAATTGGGGTTACATGATAAAATTTGCAGTATGAAGTTTACTGACTACATAAATAGCCACCATGTGTTCACCACATCCTCACTCTTCGAGGCGATGGACTCTCCGGCATCGGCCGAGGAGCAGCTGCGCCTCGCCGTGAAATCGGGTGCCGTGGAGCGTGCGCGTCGTGGTCTCCTCGTCTCCAATCATGGCCGGTTCAAGGATGTCTCCGTAGAACAGACGGAAGTCGTCACTGCGCTCGATGCCGGTGCAGTCATCTCGTACCACTCGGCTCTTGAAGCGCACGGCGTCGCACATAATGTGGGCTTCGTATGTCGCTTCCGCTCAGATATCGTGCACTCTGAATTCGACTTCCGAGGCATCGCATACCGCCCCTGCGGGCCGGTGGAAAACGCAAGGTCGAAAACCATGAGATCACCTGCAGGTGCGTATCTTGCCACAACCAGGGAGCAGACGGTCGTGGACTGCCTGGGGAAGCCTGCCTTGGCAGGAGGAATCGAGGAGGCAGTGCGAAGCCTGAGCGCCTTTATATATCTCAACGTGGAGGAGCTGGTTGTGCTGGCCATCGATGCAGGGCCTTCTATGGTGTCCCGCGTTGGATGGCTGCTGTCCGAGAAACAGGCTGAATGGCATGTGAACGAAGAGAGTCTTTCTCTGCTTGAGGAATGGCTGGGGCCAGGCCCTTACCGTCTGGGGCCTGCGGGCGTTAAATCGGTAAGCTGGGTTGCCAGATGGCGGCTCGTCCTGCCCGGAAGCAAGGAAGAGGTGCAATCGTGGATAACGCACTTGTAAGGGAGTTTCCGCCGCGCACGCTTGACAAGGTTGAGAGGCTCCTCGATCTGCTCGCCGAGCTTGACGAGCATCCATTGCTGGCAGGCAAATTCGCACTCCACGGAGGAACTGCCATCAACCTGTTCATGCTCGATGTGCTGAGGCTTTCCGTCGACATTCGACCTCTCGTATGTTGGAGCGCTCGACAGGGGTGCCATGCTCGCCGACAGGCCGATAGTCGAGAGGTCGATAGACGAGGTGGCTCGTTCCCAGGGATATGCTGTCTCCGGGGCGAAAGGTGGCCATGCTGGCAGGACGTTTGTATTGAACTACAGGTCGCGGTGGGGTGCAGACCACATCAAGATAGATTGCATCTACATGAACCGCTCTCCATTGATATTGGTCGAGCACAGAATATCCCCGCTAAGACCGGAGCTCGCCGTTTCCGTCTTCTCGGATGCGAAGCTTGCCGGAGGAAAGGCCAAGGCATTCTTCGATCGCGTGAAGGCTCGAGACCTCTACGACGTAGCGAATCTCAGACGTGTGCTTGATGGAAGGAGCATGGAAGAACGCGCTACAGCCCACAAAGTATAATCTTGTTCTATGCATCGCTTTCGGCGACGTTTCCTCGCGGTTTCGAGAATCGCCCCGAGCGATTCGCTGACAGGTCGCGCGAACTCGAGGAACAGCTCCTGCCCATGCTCAGGAGAGGTGAAGAGGTGCCTACTATTGAAGGGCTGATTGCAGCTGCGCACGAGTTTGTCTCTGGCTACGTGCTGCCCAAGACAGATGGGGAGCGTGAGTATCTCATACGGTTTGAGCGAGGGGAATTCGATCCGTCATTGCTGTTCGGGGATGGCCCGATCACCCGTGCGGCGATTGCCAACCCGGAAGCCCAGTGGAAGCTCCAGAATATCCGAAAGATGCAGTGCTGAGACCTTCTCATACAGCTGATGCCATGTAGTTGGTCGTTGCATTGCGTTGTGGGGCAGTGTCCCTCTTCGGTCATTGCTATCGCCTCTTGCTCAGAGGCTGTTGTTATTGGGCCGGCAAGCGCTCCGGCATGGTTCACAGATATCGCACCGAAATCATCTGGTGGGGCGCTGTGCAGAAAGATTAGACTCTGCTCTGCTCGAGAGGCCATGGGGATGGGCGGATGATATGCCTGCGCGAGGCCGATGCAGCGTGCAAGACCATGCCGCCTGCATGCCTTCAGGACCGGATGAGAAGCTGCTTGCATAGTGTGGTGCCATCCGTACCGTATCATGCAGGAAATGCGGGTGCATCAAGATAGAGGCAGTGATGCAGCTTGGCTTCTCGGTCGCCGGTGCCGCTTTCCTGCCTGTGCTCTTTGCCTCCAATGCCAGATGGGCAAGGAGCCGGCTTTCAGGCTTTGAGGAGCTGCAGAAGCATGAGAGCAAGGCTCTGCTGTGCTCTCATGTGTGGGACAGGTGCTCGCCACCTGTACCTCGCTCTCATTCGTCTGTCTCGAGGGGGCTTCGTTTTCCTGAACCCTCACGCTTGCTGCTGCATCCCTCCTCAGGGTCCTCTATGAAATCGCTTGGGTTCGCTATTTCAGGGGCGTAGGGAAGCTCGATGGGATGTATCAGTCCTAAGGACCTATCCCTGTGCCCATGGCGAGCCTGCCGGTTGCAGCCTTCATCCTTCTGGGAGTATGGCACGGGTCGCCCCTGGCAGCGATCTTTCTGCCATCATCCTTGCTATCGGCCATGTCGGCATCCATCTGGAGCATCTCCATGAACTGGAGGGCGGACGGTCCTGAAGGACGTGTGAGGAAGATGAAAGGCATCATGCTCTGGATGCCTTTGCCGGGCTGCTTCGAAGGCACCCCGATCTGCATATGAGGCCAGGGGAGAGGAAGACACATGCCCTACAGGAACTTGTCAAGCTCGCGGTCGACTTCCGGCTTGCGCTTTACGTGAGGCTCTGCGATGAAGACCCCATCGCGCACCACGTGCCTGACATTGCGCAGGGTGGTGAGGTCGTCGAGGGGGTTGGCGTCGGTCACGATCATGTCTGCATGCTTGCCGGGCTCGAGCGATCCCGTCACATCATCGATTCCTGCTATCTGGGCATTGCCGAGTGTGGCGCTGTACAGGGAGAATGCGGGGGTTACGCCCACGTATCTGCAGAAATAGACGAGCTCGCGCCAGAAATCGTATTGCGTGATCCAGGGGCAGCCCACGTCGTTTCCGAGAGCGACCGGTATGCCCGCTTCGAGTGCGGCCTTGGAGCAGGCGATGATTCCCTCGAAGACCATGTTGCCGTTGTACTGCTCTATCTCGGATGCATGGGAGATGGAGCGGCCGAAAAGCGCATAGGGAAGAGCAGGGGAGAGCGTCGTGCAGAGGGAGGCTCCGGTGGTCTGGAAGAGCTCCATGATGGTGGCATCGGGCTTGGCGCCATGCTCTATGGAGTCGACACCGTTCTCGAGAGCGGCCCTGAGCCCCTCTACGCCTTCGACGTGGGCGGCAACCTTGTAGCCAAGCTGGTGGGCGCGGTTGCAGGCGGCCTTTATCATGGCAGGATCCATGCGGAGAAGGCCTGCCTCTCCTTTGCGTGTGCCATCGAGCACGCCGCCTGTGATCATAAGCTTGATGAGGTCGCAGCGCTGCTCCCTGCAGTGCTCGACCTGTGCGAGCGCTTCGTCGATGGAGCCTGCAGCGATTGCGACCGATCCTGCCATATGGCCTCCCGGCACCGAGATGCCCTCATTGGCAGCGAGGATGCGGGGACCCAGCACCTTGCCGGATGCAATCTCGTCACGGCAGCGTGTGTCGAAGTCGCCGAGGCCGCCCACGGTGCGGATTGTCGTGACGCCGCTCATGAGCTCGATCTGCGCATACTGGCGCACGAGCCGATAGGCCACTGCCCGGGTGAGGCCGTTGCTCATGATCTTATTGACCAGCGCTGCATTGTCGCGCTGCTTCTTCTGCGGCTTGCCGTTTCCTGCCAGGTGAACGTGCATGTTGATGAGGCCAGGCATGAGGAAGAGGCCTTTCAGATTACGGACTTCGCAGCCGGCGTAGGCGCTCTTCTCCGCCTCGGGAACGATTGCCTCGATGCTGCTGCCAGAAGTGACGAGGACCATGCCCTCCTTGGGTTCCATGCCTTTCGTGCCATCGAGGATGGTTGCTCCGATGTATGCAGTGCGTCCGGTCGTGCCCATATGCCTTCTCCTTCTGGGTCTTGTGGTATTGGTTGCGAGTCTAGCAAAAATGATGCATCAGGGAGTTACGGAAGAAAGAATGCATTGCCTGGCCGCATGCGCTGCTATGAATGATGCGGCATATAGAGCGACCAAAGTGCTGCATATCTCCCGTGGCTGGCGCACCTTGCGAGAGCCGCATCGTCGTTCCTTGTACTGAGTGTGTAAGGCCTGCACGGCACCGTAGCGTCCGTACCGTACAAGGTAGGGAGTGATGGGCAGGGGCATGGAGGCAAAGATGCAGCTTGGCTTCTCGGCCGTCGGTGCCGCATTCCTGCTTGCGCTCTTCATTCCCAATATCAGATGGGCAAAGAGGCAGCCTGCAGGATATGAGGAACTGCAGAAGCATGAGGGCAGGGTCCTGCTCGTGCTCGAACGTGCAGGACAGGCGCTCACCACCTGTGCTTCGCTCATATTCGTCTGTCCCGAAGGCGCTTCGTTTCCCTGGATCTTAGTGCTTGTTGCTGCGTCTTTCTCGTGGTTCTCTACGAGATTGCCTGGGCCCGCTATTTCAGGGATGGAGCGAGGCTTGATGGGATGTATCGGTCTCTGGGGCCTATCCCCGTGCCCATAGCAAGCCTGCCGGTTGCGGCCTTCATCCTTCTGGGAATATGGCACGAGTCGCCTATAGCAGTGATATCTGCCATCATCCTCGCTATCGGCCATATCGGCATCCATCTGGGGCATCTCCATGAATTGGAAGGACGACAGCCATGAAGGCATGGCTGCAGTTTGGGACGCTGCTATTGATGACCGATGAGTTCCGGGGCAGACTTAAGCAAGATGCTGCTGCATGTGCGTCTCCTGCCTGCATGCAGCCGATAAGCAGAGAGGCGGATGCGGCACGCCTATCCGGGTTGTCTGAAGGGAACGGGGGGAGCATTTCGGGAAAGGGCCAACATGGAATTCCGCAAGATAAGAAAGAGGAAGAACGAGATTGGCATCGCTGCTGTCAAAGAGCTCCTGATCCAGACAAGAAGAGGTGTCCTGGCTGTCAATGGGGATGGTGGCTATCCGTATGCCATCCCTATCAACTTCCTGTACGACGAGGAATCGAATCGGATCATCGTCCATGGGTCGAAGAAAGGGCACAAGGTCGACGCACTGAAGAAGAGCGACAAGGTCTGCTTTACCGTCTATGGAAACGAGACCATCAAGGATGAGTCCTGGGCACCCTATCTTGAGAGTGCTGTCGTCTTTGGCCGATGCCATCTCGTCGACAGCCTCGAAGACAATATCCGTTACGTGCGTCAGTTCGCTCTGAAGTACTATCCCAGCGCAGAGCTGGTGGAGGAGGAAACCCAGGCTTCAGGCAGGGCTGTACAGATGTTCGTGATCGATATCGAGCATATGAGCGGAAAGAAGATCCAAGAGCGATAGGGGAAGCTCCGGCACGTTGGTGATGCCCTGTACCGGATGCTCTGAATGTGCAGGATCTTGCTGATACAGCCGGCCAAAGCAGTGGGAGCAGGTGATAGAGGTGCTCTTCCGCTCAGCGCGGCAAGGCATGTCTGCCTTCTGCAGAGTCTCGGAATCAGCATCTTTTTTGCGGAAAAGGCTTTCCTCGCTGCGAATGTACTGATGGCTATCGGTCTACATTGACATGATTAACACAGACAATGTAAGGCAATAATATATATACGTCTTACATAAGGAGAGAATTATGGCATCTGTGACAGTGCGAGTGGATGAAGAGACGAAAGCCGAGGCAACCGCAATTGTCGAGGATTTCGGCTTTGACCTCTCATCAGTTACAAGGGCCTTCTACCGGCAGATTGTCCGCGAGAGGCGGATTCCCCTGAATCTCTCCTACGGCGATCCCAACGAGGAAAGCCTGCAGAGCGTAAAAGATGCTGAGGAAATCTTGGAGAAAGGTGGTCATGGATATCGCAGTGCGCATGAAATGCTCGATGCAGCACTGAAAGATTAGGTATATGGGCAGGCTTGAGCCGGATTGCCCTCCCGGCGTTTTCGCGTGATGTGAAGAGGCTTGCCAAGCGGCATGTAGATCTCGGTTTGCTTGAGGCTGTTGTCGAGCTTGTGTGCCAGAACGATGCTGATGCGCTCGACGAACTCAAGCGCAGGCATAACATGCAGCGCCCTCAAAGGAGGCTGGGCAGGCAGCCGTGAGCGCCATGTAGCAAATCCAGGAGGCTGGCTGACGTGGGGAAGGGCTTGCAGAAGCATCTGGATATGATTCTGCGTCTGGCGAGACGGATGAAGAGGGCTGCGAAAGCGGCGATGCATGCGGCGACGAGATGTCTCGAAAGTCAGGCTCCGCTATAGACGCGGACCTTCAGCTCTATGCGGAATGCGAGATATCGCTATCTCTCATGGTGCTATCATTTCTGCCAAGCAGCTGAAAGAAGGCATCCATGAAGAGGAAGATTGCCCTGTTCATCATCCTGGCCTTTGCGATTGACTGGATTCTGTGGATTGCTACGACGATAGCGTTTGGTCCGGTCACCGAAGGAGCCGGCCTCTGGTCTCTTGTCATGCCGCTTGCAATGTTCGGGCCCATGGTGGCTGCCCTTATCGTCCGTGCTGTTCCGGGAGAGGATATAGAGCGTGGCTGGCGTCCGAAGATTCGCGGACACGTGAGGGTCTATCTTCTTGCCTGGTTTGCTCCTGCTGCCCTGTCCGTGCTTGGCGCAGCCCTCTATTTCCTGGCCTTCCCGGGAGAGTTCGATGCGGAGGCAGGGCGCTTCTCTGCAGCAGCGCAGGCCCAGCTCGGCATCTCTTCTGACAAGGTGTCTCTGATGCTTGCTGTGCAGATTGCCTATGCCGTTGTCGTAGCGCCTCTCATCAACATGCTTGTCGCAATCGGCGAGGAGGCAGGCTGGCGAGGATTCCTCTTTCCGGCGCTGGGACACTACATTCCTGAGCGCAAGGCTGCGCTCTTGACGGGTGCCATCTGGGGTCTCTGGCATGCGCCGCTCATTGCCGAAGGCTACAACTACGGTACGGACTATGCAGGATTTCCTGTTACAGGCATCTTGATGATGGTGGCAGGATGCACTGCCTTCGGCATGCTTCTTGCCTTCCTCCGCAGCCGCACGGGAAGTGTCTGGGCACCAGCGCTCGCCCATGGCGCGATGAATGCGACAGCGGGTCTGGGGCTTCTCTTCAGCTCCGGCACTTCGACTATCATGGGCCCCTCGCCTCTGGGTCTCGCTGGGTTCCTGCCTTCGCTTGTGCTCGCAGTCTTTCTCTGGCGGCACATGGATGGAAAGCGCACGGAAGGTCAGGCGGCAAAGCATCTGGCGCATTAGCAGGTGCTCCGGCTTCTCCTGCATGAGCTGAGATTCGCGACACATTGCGTCGCGAATTGGACAGACGCCGGAGAGAGATGTTCCCTTTACCTCGCAGGATGCTTGTCTGGGGCAGGCTTCCTCTTCGTTTTTTTCTTCGGTGCATAGTCTCTGTAGTAGCCCGGCACATCCATGCGGGATATGGCCCAGAGATAGAGGCTTGCCGTGCTTCCGTAAGGTTCCGGTAGCACTCGAACATCTCGCGTGTGATAGTGCGGTGATGGTAGGCCATGCGCATGCCGCGCTGGATGGCAAGGTCTCCGAAGGACAGGATATCGGGACGCCCGAGATTGAATAGCAGGAGCATCTCTGCGGTCCAGCGCCCGACGCCGGGAAGCGAGCTCAATGCCTCTATCGCTTCTTCGTCGGACATGTGCTCGACAGCTTCGATGTCGAAGGCGCCTGAGAGGATCTTGTCGGCTATGCCCCTGATGTAGTCGACCTTCTTGAATGTCGTGCTGCAGGACTGGAGCTCCTCGGCTGTGGCAGAGGCGATGGCCTCAGGCGTCACGTCGCCGGGCATGCCTTGGAGGCGAGCCCAGATCGTTGCCTGGGCTGCGTTTGAGACCTGCTGGCCGATGATGTGATGGACGATGCCGGAAAAGAGGCCTCCTTCATCCATTTCGCGATAGATGTGTCCCACGGCGTCTATGGCTTCCCCCAGCTTCCTGTCGTGACGTTTGAGGTAGGCGACCTTCTCATCGCCGTACTCGAAGTAGCGCGTCATGCTACTCTGCCTGCTCCTTCAGTGCATGGAATCCTGCTGTTTCGGCATCTTCTGCCGTCGCAAAGTAGCGGCAGCGCTCCTGGAGTGACACCAGTTCGGATGCGCCGGGCCTCCAGAAGCAGCCGGATGCTGTGTCTGCGACGACGAAGGCCTGGGCAAACGAGCTGTCGTGCGCTTCGAGGATCTCATGCATATCGTCAGGGGTGAGGTCAGAGAAGGCATAGGCGGTACCGCGTCCCATGCGGACAGAATTCGGAATGCCTGTGAGTGCCGTGCCCTTTCTTTGGGCGCTTGAAGGAAGGCTTCATGGCGCCTTCGAATTCGAGGGGTGCAATCTTCTTGTCGATGCCACCGCCAAATCCCGTGAGGCTGCCATTGGATCCGACGACGCGGTGGCAGGGGACGATCACACCGTAGATATTGCGACCGACGGCTCCTCCGACAGTACGCGGTGACTGGCGCCTGCCGCCACGGTCTCTATGGAGTGCGCAATGTCGCCGTAGGTCACGGCCTCGCCGTAGGGAATCTCGAGCATGGCGGAACGCACAAGCTTCTGGAATGCTGTGCCCTGGTCTTTGAGGGGGAGTTCTGAGGGGTCGGGACGCAGGCCTTCGAAATAGCGGTCGAGCCAGGCTCTTGCCTCCTGGAGCACAGCAAGGTCATCTCTGCGTATGAGCTCGCCTTCCATATCCTTTGAGACATGGCGGCCATTGCTGAAGCAGCAGCCGCAGAGCTCGGACCCATCGCTCAGAAGCGTGAGGGTGCCGACCAGAGGTGTATGGCACTCGGTAAAGTACATGGCGCACCTTTCGGAGATGACGCAGATGACAGGGATGCGTGGGCATGAACCGCACATCTGTTCCTATTCTAGACCATGCACTATCTGAGACCCTGCACGATGGCAGGCGGAGCTGCCCGGGCTAGACGATCTGGTCCTGCGTGCCGGCTGCGGTACTGCTGTCGGCCGGTCCGATGCCGAGGACCGGATCTACCCTGATTATCTGCGAGATGCCAGCATGTCTGAGCTCCTCGACCTGCTCGTCGGTGGCGCCGTTGTCGGTGATGAGGAGATTGACCTCGTCGGTGGTGCCGAACTGGAAACTCGAGGTCTTCCCGATCTTTGAGGAGTCGGCGACGATGATGTGGGTACGGGAGCGCTCGAGCATCATAGCGTTGACGGCGGGCTCGGGAGCCGTGGCAGAGGTCAGGCCATACTCAACAGAGAGCCCTGTGAGGCCGAGGAATGACTTTGTTGCTGCAACGCGCCGGATACAGTTGATCGCGAACTCTCCCGTCATTGATGTCTTCGGAGGGCGGATCTCGCCGCCGGTAAGGATGAGGGAGACGTTCGGTAGCTCCTTGAGCAGAAGTGCCTTGCCGTTGTTCGTAATGATTGTGACGTCCTGGGCCGTGATGTTCTCGATGATGGAGAGCGCCGTCGAGCTCGTGTTGATGAAGATGCAGTCGCCGTCCTGGACATGCTTTGCTGCCTCGCGGGCAATTGCCTTGTTTGCACGAATCTGGTGAGAGCCTGAAGGACGCCCCAAGGGGTTCAGGAGCTTTGCTGTGCCATACTGCCTCGAGATGGTTACGTCCGTAAAGTGGTGTAAAAACGGGAGCGAGCCAGAGGCCCGTCTTCCAAGTAAACTTGCAATCACCAAAAGGCACAGAGAATCGAAGGCTTAGCATGGCTCGAATCAATATTACCCTCGAAAGCGACAAGATAGCGCAGGTCCTCGCGGATTCCAGAGGGGACGCGTTTCGGCTCCTCTTGCAGCAGTTTCTCAACGCGATCCTGTCGGCAAACTCCGCCGAGCAGCTGCGCGCCAAGCCCTACGAGCGCACGGCGGAGCGGACCGACTTCCGCAACGGCACCCGCAAGAGGTCCCTCGTCACCAGGGTCGGCACGGTCGAGCTCGCCGTCTCGCGCCACCGCAACGTCTCGTTTAAGACGCTCGTGTTCGACAACTACAGGCGCGCCGAGGCCGTCCTGGTCCTCGCGATGGCCGAGATGGTCGTCGGCGGCGCTCGATAGCCAAGGTCGGCCGCGTGATGGAGGAGATCTGCGGCAGGGGCTTCTCCAAGCAGGCCGTCTCGCAGGCCTGCGCCGAGCTCGACGAGGCGCTCGAGAGGTTTCGCAACCGCCCCATAGAGGGCGGCCGCGTCAGGCCGAAGGCGCTGCTCGTGGCCATCGGGCTGACGCCGACGGGCGACAAGGAAGTGCTCGGCGTCGAGCTCGCCGACGGCGAGATTAACGTGGCCGAGGCCGCCCCGAAGGGGCTCAGGGCCGGGCTGCGCAGTAAGCTCGCCGAGATGTTCAACTGCCCTGACAGGGCGTCGGCCGAGCGCAGGCGCGACGAGATCGCCGCCGACTACCGCGAGAGGGCCCCGAGGGCAGTCGAGCGGCTGCTCGAAGGCTTCGACGACGCGATGACCGTGATGGCGCTGCCCGCCGGCGACATGCGCCGCTGCACCCGCACGTCGAACTACCTCGAGTGCCTCAACCGCGAGATCAAGCGCCGCTCGCGGGCGGTCGGGGTCTTCCCGAGCCCGGAGTCTGCGCTCAGGCTCGCGACGGCGGTGCTCATGCGGGAGGACGAGTGAGCTGTAATCTTTTGGTGGACAGTGGGATTCAGGGACTGGCAACAGATATGCTCTGTCCAGATACCCACCTACCAACACCAGCAGATTGAAGAGATGAGATGTCGCTAAGCGCAAGCGAGATAGAGAAGGCAAAGTCCCGCACGAAGCCGGAAACACCCAGGCACTACACTGAAGAAGTATCACCTCGAGGCTGTCGAGTACTACAGGAAGGCACGTGAGGTCGATCCGAAGAAGAGCATCAGGGAGTGCGCCGCGAAGCTTAAGGATCAACGACAAGACCCTAAACGACTGGATCATCAAGCACTCAAAGACCAAAAGGGTGACCCAGGAAAGGATCGACGAGCACAAGCAGCTCGACAGGGCCAACAGGCGCATACACGAGCTCGAGAGCGAGAATAAGTTCCTAAAAAAGAGGCAGCCTTCTTCGCCGGAAGCCTCTGACCAAGGACAGGTTTTAACTCATGCTGGCAAAGAGGGCAACCTACAGCGTCTCGATGATGGAGCGCGTACTGGAGGTGAGCAGGGCTCACTTCTACCGATGGCTCAAGGCCGGAGGCGGTGAGGATCCGTGGGGTCCCCTCAAGGAAGCCATCTGCGCGATATGGGAGGAAAGCGACAGGCGCTTTAGCTTTCGCTAGGTCTGATCCAAGCTCACAGGAGATCCAAAGTTACGCAAAATTTACAGGCACGACCCGCTACCGCGTGCGCAGGTGCATGGCTAAGCTGGAGATAGGCGGCATCTGATCCAATGCCTCCAAGAGAACGACGCTGCCCGCACCTGATACCCCCGAGCGCCCCGACCTCACCCGGCGCGGCTTTTCGTGTCCCGTTCCGACAGCCAAGCTCGTGGGCGATACAACCTATCGCAGGACCACGGCAGGCTTTATATATCTCGCCGTCGCACACGATCTGTGCACACACATGGTGGTGGGCTGAAGCATACAGGACAACATGAGGGCAGGCCTTGTCGTCTTTGCCCTAAAGATGGCATATTCGCGCGGATACGTGGCCGGAGGGGCCATATTCTAAGCAGCCCAGGCAGCCAGTACATAAGCTCAAAGCTGACCGCCTGCTCAGCCGTACACGACGTGAGGCTCTCCGTGGGGAGAACCGGAAGCTGCCACGACAATGCGCTCGCCAAATCGCTTTTCACCACGCTCAAGAACGAATGGTACTACCACAAGCGCCTCTTAGATGCATCCACGACCAAGCACAAGGCACACGAGTTTAATCGAGTCGTACTGCAACCGCTTCCGCCCGCATAAGTCCATAGGAGATCGCGTGCCGGAAGAGGTGATGCAGGAGTTCTTTGAGCACCTCGAGAAAGGCCTTGCATACGATCCAAAGGCGATGCAGGCCGCATAGAATCTGAGATTCCTCTGTCCATTATATTGACAGGGCTCAGAGCGCTGGCAGGGGCCGGGGAGGAAGGCCTGCTACCGCCCGGCGGTCGAGGAGCTCGAGAAGCGGGCGCCCGTGCTCGCCGCCATCGCGCGCGATCAGTGCGGGCTCATGAAGGCGAAATAGGAGATGTGGGGCGTTCGCGAATTTACACACGAATTCGGACTTGGCCGACTTCTTTGCAAAGAAGACCAGCTAGCAGGGTATGAGGTCAGCACAGCTATGCAGATTAGGCTTGCTATCGTAATTATGACAGAGATGGCAAAGCCATGCTGTATCGGAGCGCGCATGTTGCGGGTCTCTGCGTTCTTCGCTCGGACGTCTGCTTTGTTGAAGAGTTCGCGTTCGAAGTCCTCACGTCCATAGGTCTTGACGGCCAGGATGTTCGTGACTGAGCCACTCAGGACACCGCTCAATGTATTCTGTGCCCTTGAGGCGGTGGAGAGCGGCAAGATACGTCGGTACATCTTTGTAGTGACGATCAAATAGATCACGAGCATGATTGCAAGCAGGACTGCATAGATCGAAACTGCAGGTCCCAAGATGACAAAGGTGGCGACGACGCTCGCAACGATGGGGATGAGGGAATACACCACGACATCCACCAACTGGGTGCACTCGCTCATGAGCGATCTTCCGAACCGACTCGTATGGAACTTCATTGACCGATTTGACAGTGTATCGAAGCATAGGCGTGCGAGCTTGTAGTTGCCATTGATTTCGAGGCGGTAGACGCTGTAGTCCTGCAGCTTTGAGAGCGCCTGGCTGACGGCGTAGACGATCAAAAGGGCTAAGATGTAGCCTTTGAAGACCGAAAAGACCTGATTAGGTGGGGTCGGATCGGCTTGGAAGCGGTCGATAATGAGGCCCCTTTACATAGGTGAGCAGAACGACGTAGCCCACCGAGCTGATCACGGACAAGGTTGCGATGCGGGGATCTGTTTGGTGACGTCACGAAAACGCTGAGGGTGCGACATGATACCATCTTGTCTAAGGGCGCTGATTGCCCCCTGCGCCATGAAAGACTCTTCAAGTGATGTAGTGAACCTGTTCAGTGTACCCGCTCGGCGCTGGTTGCCTACAGGTGCCATTGAGTTTGTTGAAAGCTGGATGAGGGCAGTGTAGAGCATCGCGCACGGCGGAAGTATTGGCCCTCTCAGCGTTTATTTTGTTTTGGACGATATTGCTGTAAAGGCTGTTTGCTACAGTGTGAACAGCCAGACTAATGGTGTTTTATCTCAATTAACTAAAGGAGTGTTTTTGTTATGATCGTTCTCCTCATTATCGTTGTCATCCTCATTATCCTCGGCGCGTTCGTCGTGCGGCAGCAGCATGTAGCGGTGATCGAACGCTGGGGCAAGTTTCACCGCTTTGCTGGGCCGGGCTTTCACGTAAAGATCCCCATCATCGATACGATGTACGATCTGAGCCTCATGACGGAAGATAAGCACATGACCTTTGACGCGAAGACCTCCGACAATGTGACAATTGAGCTGGATGTCTCCATCCAGTACCACATCGACTATTCGGATATGGAGAAAGGGGAAGGCTCCGGTGTCTACCGGAGCTTCTACACCCTGCAGGACCCGGTGGGGCAGATGCAGGACTACTTGGCAGATGCGCTGCGTTCGCAAATTCCGGCGCGTGCGCTCGATGAGGTGTTCTCGGAGAAGGATTCTATTGCCCAGTCGATCGACCGGGTCGTAGCAGAGAAGATGCGCGGGTATGGCTACGTGTTGGTGACGACGCTCATCACAAGCATCAAGCTGCCGAAAGAGGTGCAGGAGTCAATGAACCACATCATCGCCTCCAAAAACAACCTTGAGTCTGCGACGAACGATGCAAACGCTAATAAGGCAAAGACCGTGATCACCGCACAGGCACGTGCGGAGGCAATGGCAGCAGAAGGCAAAGGTATCGCGGATCAGCGTGTGGCGATTGCGCGGGGCATCAAAGAGTCGATCGACACAATTAAAGGTGCTGAGCTCAGCGAAGATGAGGCGAATCAACTCTTCGAGTTCACTCAGTGGATCGATATGATGAACCAGTACGCCGCAAAGGGCGCCTCCACGGTGGTACTTCCCAACGACTTCAATCAAGTGGCCTCGCAGTTTGAGCAGTATCTGACGGCACGGGATGCTCCGAAACCGCAGGGGGGATCTGCGAAATAATCTTTTAAGTCTGCATAGAGCCCTGTGAGGCAGAGGGGGCTTCTCCTGTGTGAGCGGGAGGAGTACTTTGCCATTACTAGGCTAATACCTGCTGCTATACATGGAACGAATACTGGATAACGAACGAATACTGGATAACGTATATGCGCATTATACAGCGTGTCGGAAAACTCCAAGCTAATGGGTAGGAGATAGGCAACCGATCAGAGCGATCCACTATGAGAAAGGCAAATGAGACGCAGAAATTTTTCCAGACTTTCAGCTGCAGGTATCATGGTGGGCCTTGGTCTGACTGGCTGTAGCAATAATCATAACAATCAGAATAAGGATTCCTCTGATTCTGGGTAGGGACAGAATACAACACCGGATGCATCAAATGCTATCGGCTACGATGCGGGACAGATTCCCGATATTCCTGAGTCGATTCCGGATAGGTATGACCAACCTGCCGATCAATAGGGAATGCTGCGGGAATTGGACCACCAGACCTATGAGCCCTATGGATATAACGCCAATCAGCCCTATGGCATCCTCTACATCAGCTGCGGGGGATGGAGCAATGAGACAACGCTGCTCGGGGTACTCGGCAACGAGACCAGCTTTAAGAACAATATCGACCATACGATCCAGAATGGACGGATTGAGCCGTCGCTGCTCGTGGTACTGAGCTACAACAATACGATTGGGTCGGACAGCTCTGACTATGAGCTGGCGCTGCAGCTTACGAATAACTACCACAATGAGCTGCGCAATGATCTGATGCCGGCAGTGAAATCCCGGTGGCATACCTATGCTACTAGCACGACTCTGGAGGCTTTTCGGGCTTCCCGGGATCACCGTGGGTTTGCGGGGTTCTCGATGGGTTCGGTGAACGCCTGGCACACCTTCCAGTATTGTTTAGACTATTTTGGATGGTTCATACCGATAAGCGGATCGGTGCCTTCAGACGGCAGTGTGATTGCCTGGCAAATAGCTGACCAGGGCTTCACCTCGAGCGATTTTTTCATCTACTCGATGTCCGGCACGGATGGCTTCGCCTATTCGGGGATCAAGACACAGATCCAGAATATGAAGAACGACTCCTCCAGCAGGTTTATCGCGGCCGATTCCCAGGATGGGGGAAGCATCGCCTTTCGCGAGTAGGAAGGGTTTGAGCACAACGTACAGGCCGCCGGTGAGTACACCCATAACGATATGAGACTCTTCTTCAATGGTCCCCACTACAGCAACGGCGGCACTACCCAACAGACAGTCTGGTACAACCGTGATAACCCGATCGACCAGGTGAGAGGTGACGGTGCCTTCGACGACTGGGGGAGAATGATCTTCCCGGTCGATGAGGGATACATGTCCGGAGATACCTTAGGCACCATAAACCTGGCGTGGTACAGCGCGGCCGATTCCAATAAGACAGTTACAATTCTACTCACAGGATGAGATCGACGATAGTCCGGACCTGGCAAATACGGGCCTCTTTTCTCCGGGGTAGCAGGATGCCAGGACTGCCTTCTGCTGCGCAGGCGGTGGTTTTACCTATGTGGCTGCAATCCACGATTCCATGTCCCATGCTTTGGAGTTTTCGCACAAGGGCTACAACGCTTTTGTGACCGTCTATCGCCCGGGCGTACAGACCGCCTGCGAAGACCTTTCGTGGGCGATCGCTTACGTGCAGGATCACGCCGATGAGCTTGGAGTTTCAATGGATGGCTACTCCATCTGTGATGGCTCTGCCGGCGCCAGGATGGCCGATTGGGTCGGATCCGAGGGAACCTCTGCCTCTATTAATGAGAACTGCCCCAGACTTGTCGCAATCGTGATGCAGTACACAGGTCTCTCAGAGGTGACCAGCGAAAAGCTGTCAACCTATTCCAATATAGGCACAGCGGATGGGATCACCAACTGGCGCGTCATGTCCGATCAGTGCAATGAGCTCAATGCGCGGGGCATCCCGGCGTAGATTGAAGTGTTCTATGGCCTTTACCATAGCCTTGGCCTCGGGATCGGAACCGTTGCGGAAGGCTGGTTGGACCACGCAGTGAGCTTCTGGGAGGACCAGGTATAAACGGAGTACGCGGTCTATAACTTTGCAGCTTGAGGCACGATATTAAGGAGAGGGAAAATATTGACATTGTGTCAATAGATGGGTATGTTTAAAAATGAAGGCGAGGCGTCAGTTAGCGTGAAAAAAGAGAAGACCGAAGCGCGCAGAGATGAGATCCTCGATGCACTGGATGCGCTCTACAAGAAAAGCCAGTACTGCAACGTTACAGTCAAAGACATTGCAGCCTATACCAGCTTTTCCCGGCCTTCCATCTACAATTACTTCCGCACCATTCAAGAGATCTTCTTAGGGCTCCTGACCCGAGAATGCAATCGCTGCGTCGACGATCTTCAGGCCATCATCGATGACCATGATCAGTTGGACGCCGATGGGTTGGCATCGGCGTTGGCACACGTGTTTGATAATCATCAGACGATGCTTAGGATCCAGTCAAACAATCTCAACGAGATTGAGGAGCAGAGCCGGCTCGAGTGTTTGGTGGAGTTCAAGACGGCGATGAAATGTGAGTTCGATACCTTCGATGCCTGCCTCAAAAAGTTTCTGCCTGGGATGACAGACGAGAAGTGCCAAGAGATTCGGTTCCAGTTTTTCCCGTATCTCAATGGGGTTTACTCCTATGCGCATCACACCGACAAACAGGTGAAGGCTATGGATATAGTGGGGACACCACATCCTGAGGTAGCGGTCTACCAGCTGGTGTATTCACTGTTTGCAAAGTTATTGCAGCCGTAAATAAGCAATCTGATTCTCTTTGGAAATTTATAGACATGTTGTCAAGAAAAGTACTATAAAAAGTAAATTGACACAGCGTCAGAAGTTCCGAAAGAATCCAAGCATTGTGGTCTGAAAGCTGCAAGGGGGGGGAGCGCGACGATGAAGACCCTTGTTCTCCAAGGGAGTTCGAACAGAGACGGTTCAACCGCACTGCTGTCCCATACCTTCGCTGAAGGTACTTAGTCGGTGAGACACAGTGTGGAGATCATCGATGTCACGTATGCCAATGTCTGTCCCTGTACCGGATGTGTCACCTGTAGCTACGAGGGCCCCTGCGTACAGAAGGGCGGTATGGAGACGCTGCGTAAGAGAATCCTCGATGCGGATATGCTCATCTTTGCAACGCCGCTCCACTACCACGGGATAACTGTGCAGTTCAAGATGGCTGTAGGCCGCTTCTGCGCCTTCAGCTCGAGTCTCCATGCAAAGCATATGGCCTCTGCGCTGATCGTGGATGCCTGGAATTCTTCGGATTGGACCTTCGACGCGTCAAACGCCCACTACAAGACCCTGGTGCGCTACCTGAACTTCCAAGATAAAGGTGAGACCTTAGGGTATGGCTGTGGGGCGCCGGGGATGACAAAAAGGTCCAGGTATGTCAAACAAGCCCGTGAGTTTGGCAGGAACCTGAAGCAAGAAACCATCAAAGGAGTGATTGAGTATGGCAACGTTAGTCGCATATTTTTCTTCAACCAAGAACGGAAACACCGCACGTGCAGCAGCTTCCTTAGCTAAGGCAGCAGGCGCGGACCTCGTATCGATCGATCCGAAGAAGCCCTATACTGCGGCTGATATGAACTGGAAAGATCCTAACTCCAGAAGCACCAAGGAAAAGAATGATCCAAGCATCCGTCCTGAGATCACCACGGCTCCGGTGGATATCACAAAATATGACAAGCTCTACATCGGTTTCCCGATTTGGTGGGGCGTAGCGCCTAACGTCGTGAAAACGTTCCTGGATGCCAATGACTTCTCTGGCAAGCAGGTCTACGTCTTTGCGACTTCCGGCGGTACCGGCATCAGTGCTGCTGTTTCTGATCTGAAACGTACCTATCCGAAGCTCGACATTGTTAAGGGCAAGATGGCAAACGGCGGCGTTTCCGGAGACATCTTTGCATAAGGTTTACCAGTATGAGAGAGGGGGGGGGGTGCGTTCCCCTCTCTCTTTGCCAATAATGTGCATACTACATAAGATAATATGAAGTGTCCCCACATTTATAGAAGATTTGTGGCGTGAAGACCTGTGGAACTTCAGTTTGCAGGATGAAACGCCGTCCAATCATGTCTGCCTTAGCTCTCAAATGTTTGAGGGTTTTAGCGCTGACTTCACCTGTGATGGCAATGAAGTATCCACTTGATCAGAACGTATGTTTATGCCAGCAGACATGGCACAACTATGATGTGTGGGCCTCCCATATGTGGAAGGCGGTGAGTACTTTCAAAGTACGCACGAACTCGCTTGAGTGGGCGCTGGGTGGATCACGTAGTGGATATGGTCTTTGTCGGTTTGCATGTGAAGTATCTGGATGGTGTGCTTCAGAGCGATTTTTTAGTTGAGAGCTAAGTGATGTTTGTGATCATCACCTAAGCGATAAGTGTCTTTCTTCGCTAGTTGGTGGAAAGGATGAGGTGGCAGCAAAGTAGGTATCTCGAAGGGTTTTCTGGCTCACAGTGACTGTTCAAGGTGGCGCTTCTTGCTCTTAGGTGTCAGTGAATATATTGCATACAGCAAGCTATCGATATTTAGGCAGGCAAGACAAGCATGCAGTATGGAGTGCAAACCAACTACAGCTGCCATATTAGCGCCAACCACTATCGCGAGTTGAAATGCCTTTGCCTATATGCGAACAACCTCTACAGCAAGGCTTTGTATCAAACAAGGCAGCATCTCTTCATTGCAGGCGGGCTTCTCAGCTGAAAGACCAACTATCATCTGTGCAAAACCAACGATACCTACAAGATGCTGCAAGCCTAAGGGGCCCAACACACGATAAAGGGTGTCGCCTATAGCATAAAAGCTTCCCCTACAGTATTGAGAAGATACAAGAGTGGCAACTACAGCTACTCTCAAGTGTTGATCTCACACTACAGGGCAAAAGGTAGTGTGTTCTTGCTGATACTTCCCACGAACGGGTTGTAGAGACTGCCCGCTCACAGGCAGCTCACACAGACCTATCCGGGCCATGTCGGATGTTTGGATGGGCAGTGTATCAAGGGCATCCTCTCTAGACAGCCAGCAGCTGCTTTCAAAATCCAATATGTGCTTAAAGCCCGACAACCCCTTAGCTTGAATGAGTACTGTGTTATGGGAGTGGATATAGAAGCTGACAATCTCGCCGTACGTCACCTCCGGCCATGGGCGCTTAGTTGGCAGGCGATAACTCAAGTCAGCCAACCACTATTGCAACAGGCACTTGGCGTATCTGAAAAGCCGACTAGACACAGGCAAATCTGACAGGTAGCCGACAAAGGGAGTCGGCGTGTGTATGGCTGCATGCTCAAAGCGGCACGCGCCATCGCCAACCTGTGCATAGAGAAGAACACAGACACCCTGATTGTTGGATCCAACATGGGATGCAAGCAGGGAGCAGCCACGGCAGAAAGAATGATCAAGCGCTCATACAGATTCCCTGTAGGCTACTCGAACGCTAGCTCACATACCGATACATGCAGCAGAAAGAGACCTACACGTCCAAAGCATCCTATATGGGTGGGGATCGAATACAAGCCCGCTGACAAGTGAGCACACCTTTTCTTAGGCAAGCACATCTGAGACGGCCTATAGCGAACCCAAAGATAGCATCTGGGTGAGCGCAGACATCAACGCTGCCGTAAACATTACACACAAGCAAAAGCCAGCAGAGCGGCAACTGTGTGTTGTGGCAACACCTCAGCAAATTCACGTCGATTAAGACATGGGTCACACCAAAATCCCGTAAACTGTAGTTGGCGGGAATGTCAACTACTGATCAAAAGGAGGACTCACTATGCCCTGCGTTATCGATTTCGGTAGTCTGAACATGGATCTCTCAATAGCCTGTGAGCGTATCCCCCAGGCAGGAGAGACGGTCCCGGGCCATGACTTCCTGATCAATCCCGGTGGCAAGGGAGCCAACCAAGCGGTAGCGGCTTCCCGGCTCGGTGCTCAGGTCTTTTTGATCGGCGCTGTCGGAAACGATGTGTTTGGAAAACAGCTTGTGGAGATGCTACCAGCTGCGGGTGTTGATAAAAGCGAAGTGCGGATCCTCGACGACATTTCAAGCGGTTTGGCGATGATTACCAGAACCGATTCTGATAACCGGATCATCCTGAATGCCGGAGCAAACCATGCGTTGGGGCTTGATGAGGTAAGTGAGAGCCTCTCTCGGGTAGCGCACCCTGCCGATATCTTTGTCACACAGCTCGAGTGTGGTTACAGGGCGACCTTGGCAGCGCTGAGAAAGGCCCATGATCAGGGACTTGTTACGCTCTTCAACCCTGCGCCTGCGATGTCGCTGCCGGACAGTATCTGGGATTCAGTTGATATGGTCTGCGTCAATGAGACTGAGTGTCAGACAATCACCGGTATTCTACCGACCGACAAAGCGACCATAAAACAGGGCTTGTCCTGGTTTATCAAGCAGGGGGTTCCTACGGCGATCATTACATTGGGAGATAAAGGTGCTGCATTGATGCAGGGAGAGATCTATCTTTATCAACCTGCCCTCGAGGTGAAGGTAGAAGACACTACCGGTGCCGGCGATACCTTCATAGGAGCCTTGGCAGTAATGGTCGCGGAGCATAAGGACAGGGAGTTTACGCTTCGATGGGCGAGCTGTGCAGCTGCTCTTACCACAACCAAAGTCGGAGCCCAACGCTCGATTCCGACTCGTGCAGAAGTCGATGAGTTCTATAGCCATATTGGATAGGTATTACTACTGGCTCAATCGTGAGGTTCGATGAGAAGATGCGGATATAACCCCGTATACCTATGGGGTTGAGTAACCATACGGGTACGGTTTTAATCATGCCCTTGCACCATGTCTTGGGGAGGGGAAACTGTGCGGGTCAACAACGAAGTGGGTGTCCACAAGGTGATTGAGGATGCGGAAGAAGCTTGCCGCAGCGGCTTTCTTTGCGCTGAGTCGGTGGTGCGGTCAATCTGTGATAACTTTGGTCTCGATTTACCGGATGAGGTTATCAAGCAAGATGGCGACCGGGATATCCGGTGGTATTGCAAGGCCCCGGCTGTATGTGTGGCGCCCTAACGGGCAGCGTGATGATGCTCAGCATGTTCTTCGGACGGACCGAACCCGGCGGCCCTCAGGCTGCCAAATGCGTGCAACTATCCCATAAACTGCACGACGGGCTCCGTGAGGCCAACGGTAAACATGCGGGGTATTGTCGTATTCTGACACACTAGTTTGCTGGGGTATCGCAGAAATGTAAAGAGCAATGCATCCGTTATTCTGGCATGTGTGCAGGTGAATTAGCTCAGGTCCTTATCCCCCACAAGATCTTTTGCACCGTCAGCGGCTGTAAGAACCGGGTGGTCCTTTCGGGACGTATAGATAGACGAGATGTAGTTCTTCGACACCAGAGTCGAGCACGAGGAAGGCGCGAAGCAAGATGGAGAGGGCAAGGATAGGGATCTTGCGGCCAAGATGGGCATGCAGGGAGTGCGGGAATACCCTCACGGAAGAGGTGCCCTTCAGGGCCCCAGGCCAGCGCATCACGCTGTTGCTGCTCGCGTTCGTGTGTGACCTGCTTGCCCTGGGTTAGACCCTTAAGGCAGTGTCCCTCATGATAGGGCTCAACAGGAATGTGGTGAAAAAGATCGACCGCGCGAGGCTCTCTGCGCTCTATACGGAGAAGGGCGAGGACGGCGAGACCAGACTCCGGAAGCCGAAGCGGCAGGCAAGGTATCTGGGCGCAGATACGTTCAAGCTTTACGGCGGGCACAGATATGCCACCGTAGTCATAGACCTTAAGACAGGCCATGTGCTGTAGCTCGCTCATTCCAAGAAGAAGCAGGTCGTGCATGAATTCTGTGACTTTGTGCTCGCTGAGTGGATATCCAATGTGGAGACAATCGCCTGCGACATGAACGCAGACTTCGAGTGCGCATTCCTTAAGCGCCATCCGCATCTCTCGGTCGTCTACGACTGCTTCCATATCGTGAAGAACTTCAACGAGAAGGTGATCTGTAAGGTCAGGAAGGATAAGCAGGCAAGGCTTAAGGAGGAGGGCGACAGCGAGGCCGTGCGTGCCCTCAAGCACTCCACATACATCCTTATGTCCTGTGCCGACACCAGGAAGAGGAAGGAGCGCTATGCACACGCCGGCAAGGTGGTCTTAAGGGGAAGCGCCTTCTTCGGCAAGCAGGAGGCCCTGCAGAGGGGAGGCGCCAGGAAGCGCTACGAGTACCTCATATCCCAAAACGAGCTCCTCGCAGCCTGCGACATCGTAGATGAGATGCTCACGCAGGCCTATTCGTGCACCGATGTGGATGCGATACGCGATGCGATGGAGCAGGTCGTGGAGGTCTGCCACGGCACGAAAGACAGGCATTTCGCCAGGGTTGCCCGCCTCGTGGAGAGCCACATGGAGGGAATCGTCGCGCACGCCAGGCACCGGATCTCTTCGGGTAGGGTCGAAGGCACCAACTGCATGATCAAGATGCTCAGGAGGGCAGGCTAGGGATACCCTAACGACGAATACTTCTTCCTCAAGATATTCGATTGCCAGCAGGCGCTACTCGAAGGCTTCCAGGGCTGCTTCGTGATGGGTCTGCACACAGGTTTTAGGTCTGAGCCAAACTTTTTCGACTTTACGCACGGGGCGCGCCGTGCCTTCCCTACCTTCCTGATCTGCCCAGCATGAGGCTCTGCTTAAGCCGGTGGCTAGGGCCACCGAACTCCACGAGCTTGCCCGTGGTGTACGACGCGCTCCACGATTGCCGCTGCGAGCTTGTCGTCGGCGAAGAGCGTCCCCCAGCGGCTGAATTCGACGTTGGTGGTGAAGATCACGCTCCTCCTCTTGTAGCTTTCCGATATCACCTGGTAGAGCAGCCTCGCGCCGTTCACGTCGAAGGGCACGTAGCCGAACTCGTCCAGGATGAGGAGCCTCGCCTTGGCTATATCGGCGAGTAGCCTGTCGAGCGTGCCTTCGCGCTTCGCCTGGCCGAGATGGAGCATAAGCTGCGCGGTCTGGAAGAACCTCGCCGCGTAGAGCGCCGAGGTCACGGCGATGCCAAGGGCTATCGCCATGTGGGTCTTGCCGCGGCCGGTCTGGCCGTAGAAGACCAGGCCCTCCACGTCGCCCACGAACGCCAGCGAGCACATCTCGTCGCGCCCCCACCCGTCGGGGAAGGCGACGTTGGTCCAGTCGAAGCCCTCGACCGACTTCGGCGCTGGGAAGCGCGCCTGCCTGAGCAGGCGTGCCCTCTTCGAGCGGTCCCTGTGGGTGCACAGGCGCTCATGCACGATGGTTGTGCCTTCAGCTCAGTGGCCGCAAGGTCTTCTGATCCTTTCCGTGGACGGCTTGTGGCCACAGACTACGGTATAGGGGCTCGTGTGGACGTCTGTGCCAACCTGCTGACAGGGCACACTTGCTCGCCTGCCCGAAGGCGCAGGAGAGGTGCGCATCAGCGATGTAGGCCTTATCGATCCAGAGGCACTGCTTTGAGGACGAAAGACCCAATGCCACCATCCCCAGGCGCTTTTGATGCGATATCTGAGCGCTTTGTCTCTTGCAGTTAAGGGGCACACTGTAGCGCATGAGCCTGATGGGTGATACCCACTTCGGCAGGGTGTGTGCCTGGTGTGCTTAAAGACTGTCCCTGTAAGCGAGCTGTACGTGCGCCTGCAGTCAGGACACTCCCATCTTGGCACTTAGCTTAGCGAAGGTAGCAAAGCCTATGTGCTTACAGCAGCAACACTCGACTGTGGCCTTCTTAGGTCGGCAGATCTTGGCGTTTTCAGCCTTTGGCACTGAGGGTGTAGAAGGGACTTTTGCGTACCATGGATCCTGACGGTTCCACTTTCTCTTTGAAGGCTAGCCTAAGAGGTTGTCACCAAACACAGAGCCCAGTAGGCTCCAGGGCACAGCTCCCTTTGGCATGGAAAGTTGTATCACCTGGGCTAGCCGGCCGGCCTGCATCAGCCCTCATATACTTGACGGCTAGATTGGGCTCTGTTACGTGCTTGCAATGTAGCTGAAAGCAGTCTACCTGGGCTTTTGCGTCAAGTGTTACAAGATAATTTCACTTTGTAATTTTCTGCGCTGACTGTTCCGGCTTTCTGGCATACTTTGTCTCAACAAACGCGAGGCGACAAAGAGCCGCCACAAATAGAGCGTTTTTCTTACAGGGAGATAAGCAATGAGCTTTGGGACATTTGAAAGCAAGGGTGAGCTGAATACTGTTAGTACCACTAGCTTCGTAGAGTCCCTAGTAATTATTGCTCCTGTAGCGGTAGAGATTATTAAGCCCGTTTTGGGCCTCCTCCTAGTCTAGGCGTGCTGACCTAAGGGTTTGAATCTGTCAGAATCCCGTCATGTACGCCGTGTTGTTTGCAAGTGTTGCGGACAACGGTTTTTTTTATGTATTCCTTTTTGTATAACTGAGACAGAAATGCTTTTTGTGAAGACATGAGTGTGTCTGTGGCAGGTTACCAAGCTTGGTTGAGGCTTGGGTGGGAGCATTTATCTGCTTTATGGGGTAGAACCATCCTTTTTGGGGCTGAATACCGCTTTCTGGTTATGCAAACCGGGTGAATCGTTGTCTTGAGGTACCTATAACCCTTTGACTTCGAGGAGTTTTTTATGACCAGAAAGATCGATATTTTTGATACTACCTTGCGCGACGGTGAACAGTCGCCCGGTGCTTCCATGAATACCGAGGAAAAGCTGACGATCGCCCGCGAATTGCTTCGCATGAACGTCGATGTGATCGAAGCTGGCTTCCCGATCTCAAGCCCTGGAGACTTCAAGTCTGTACAGGAAATCGGGCGTCTGGCAGGGGATGACGCAGTAGTCGTCGGGTTGACTCGCGCCGTCGATAAAGACATTGACTGCGCCGCTGAGGCACTGAAGACTGCCAAACGTCCCCGTATCCACACCGGATTAGGCGTCTCCCCGCAGCACATCCACGAGAAGCTGCACATGACCGAAGACCAGGTTATTGAGGCGGCCACCCACTGCGTCAAATACGCGAAGAAATACGTCGACGACGTTGAGTTCTACGCAGAGGATGCAGGGCGTGCGGATCAGCAGTTCCTGGAGCGGGTTGTACAGGCTGCCGTCGATGCAGGTGCCACGGTCATCAACATCCCTGATACCACCGGCTACCAGCTGCCCGATGATTTCGGAGCGCGCATCAAAGGCCTGACCGAGCATGTACGGGACATTGAGACCGTTACTATCTCCGTACACACCCATAACGATCTGGGCATGGCAACCGCGTTGGCGCTGGCTGGCGTCAAAAACGGCGCCACACAGGTTGAGTGCACGATCAACGGTCTAGGTGAGCGTGCGGGCAACACCGCGCTTGAAGAGGTTGTTATGGCCCTCAAGATGCACGGAGATGAGCTCGACGGGCACACCGACATTGTGACGCAGGAGCTGACGCGGGCCTCCCACTTGGTAAGCCGGATTACCGGTATGCAGGTACAGGCCAACAAGGCTATTGTCGGTGCCAACGCCTTCGCGCACTCCTCTGGTATTCACCAAGACGGCGTCCTGAAGGCCCGTGACACCTATGAGATCATCGCCCCCGAGGATGTCGGCGCGGCAGGCTCTGAGATTATCCTTTCCGCCCGTTCCGGCCATGCGGCTCTGAAGCATCGGCTCGCAGAGCTCGGCTATACCTTCCCGGATGATGAGTTCGATGATATCTACAAGCGGTTCCTTGAGATTGCAGACCAGAAGAAAGAGGTATATGACGAGGATCTGGAGTCCATCGTCCAGGAGCGTCAGCGCAATAGCACCGCGGTCTACAGCCTCGACGCGCTGCAGGTATCTTGCGGAGATCCGCTGGTTCCAACCGCGACCGCAACGGTCAAGGATGAGCAGGGCGACACGCACGTGGTCTGCTCCACCGGCTCTGGCCCGATTGACGCCGCCTACAAGGCAATCAACCAGGTCATCGGTGCAAACGTCGAACTGGAAGAGTTCTCCGTTAAGGCGATCACCCGCGGCATCGATGCGATTGGTGAAGTGACGGTGAGGACGCAGTCGAAGGACGGCAAGGTCTTTGCCGGGCACGGCGCCGACAACGACATTATCGTCTCCGCGGCCAAGGCCTATATCGATGCGATCAACCGCACGATCCTGGCCTCACGGGCAGCAAAGAAGTAAGTAGTGGCAACTCCGTCGTTTACTTGAGCGGCGTAGCGATAGCAAGCAAAATGCATAGACAAGGCACGAAAAGAAAGGAAGCACTGCTATGGCATTCAAGATGTATCACGAGAAGGACGTGGACATGTCCAAGCTCGACGGCAAGAAGGTTGCTGTCATTGGCTACGGCTCCCAGGGGCACGCACACGCCCTGAACCTGAAGGACTCCGGTGTCGACGTTAAGGTCGGCTTATTGCCAAACTCCAAGTCCCGCGCAAAGGCTGAGAAGCAGGGACTTGAGGTTGTCTCTAATGCGGAGGCTACCAAGTGGGCAGATATTATCATGATCCTCATCAACGATGAGTATCAGGCCAAGATGTACAAGGAAGATATCGAGCCGAATCTGGCTCCGGGCAAGACCATCGCCTTCGCACATGGCTTCAACATCCACTATGGCTGCATCGAGGTGCGTCCGGACTGTAACGTCATCATGGTCGCCCCGAAGGCTCCGGGCCACACCGTCCGTTCCACCTACCAGGAGGGCAAGGGCGTCCCGATGCTGGTCTGTGCACACCAAGATGCTACGGGCGACGCGTTCGATATCGCGCTTGCCTACGGCGCTGCCATCGGCGGAGCGCGTGCAGCACTGCTTGAGACCGACTTTAAGACCGAGACTGAGACCGACCTGTTCGGTGAGCAGAACGTCCTGTGTGGCGGCGTCACCGACCTGATGGAGGCAGGCTTCAACACCCTGGTCGAGGCTGGCTACGATCCCCGTAACGCCTACTTTGAGTGCATCCACGAGATGAAGCTGATCGTCGACCTGATCTACGAGAGCGGCTTCTCCGGCATGAGGTCCTCCATCTCCAACACCGCTGAGTACGGCGACTACACCTGCGGCCCGAACGTTATCACCGAAGCCGCCAAGGAGGGCATGAGAAAGAACCTGAAGGCTATTCAGGACGGCTCCTTCGCAAAAGACTTCCTGCTCGATATGTCCGATGAGACCCACCAGGTCCACTTCAAGGCGATGCGCCGTATGGAGGCTGAGTCCCTGATGGAGCAGACTGGCAAAAAGATCCGTGCTCTGTATTCTTGGAACGACGAGGACAAGCTCCTCAACAACTAATCGGCGTATGTTTGTGGCGCCGGGGCACAACAAGACACGGCTTGTGGTGCGTGCTCCGGCGCCTTCGGCGCTTTGTACGTACAAAACGAGACAGTATCGGTTTTGCAGGTTCAAGGCGCCGTCCACAATCGGACGGAATGAGTCATCGTTTGCATTAAAGGAGGGGAGCATCACATGGAGCTTACTGGCGCACAGATACTCATCGAGTGTCTAAAGGAACAGGGCGTTGATAGCATTTTTGGATATCCTGGGGGAACGATTCTGGACGTATACGACGTCCTATACCAGACGCCAGAGATCCATCACTACCTGACGAGCCACGAGCAGGGCGCGGCGCACGCTGCCGACGGCTATGCCCGCTCGACCGGCAAGGTGGGTGTGTGCATGTCTACCTCAGGCCCGGGCTGTACGAACCTGGTGACCGGCATCGCGACTGCTTACATGGACTCTTCTCCGATTGTCGCTATCACCTGCAATGTCTCGAGCAAGCTTCTCGGCAAGGACTCCTTCCAGGAGGTCAACATCACCGAGATCACCAAGTCGATCACCAAGTGGAACCGCGTCGTGGACGACGTGCACGATCTGGCGCCGGCGGTGCGGCAAGCCTTCCTGCTCGCACGCAGCGGACGCCCCGGCCCGACTCTGCTTGATATCACCAAGGATGTCGCGACTGCCAAGTGCGACTATGAAGTGGTGCCAGTGGAGAAGCACCAGATCTTTGAGCTTCCCAACCGACTCTCCAAGCGGCTGATGGGCAGCCTCAATACCCCGGATCCCAAACCATATGAAGTCGACAAGCTGGTCGACATGGTCAATGCCTCTAAGCGTCCGCTCGTTATCTGCGGTGGCGGCGTGGTGCGTTCCCGCTCCGATGAAGAGTTCAACGAGTTCGTCAACCGCATTGATGCCCCGGTCGCAATCACCGCAATGGGTGCCGGTGGCTTTCGCGGCAGAGACCCGCTTGCGACCGGTCTGATCGGCATGCACGGCTCCCAGGCTTCCAATATGGCAGTTGATGAGTGCGATCTTCTGATCGCCGTGGGCTGCCGGTTCTCCGATCGTGTGGCGCTGCAGCCCTCCACCTTCGCGGAGCATGCGAAGATCGTCCAGATTGATATCGACCGCGCCGAGATCGGCAAGAATGTCCGCTGCGACTATGCGGTCTTAGGCGACGCAAAGCAGGTCCTCTCAATGCTTAACGGGCGGCTCCATCAGCTGCACCACGACGAGTGGAAAGAGCATGTCTTCTCCTATCCGACGGAAACCAAGTACGAAGAGGACGGAGACCACCTTAACCCGAAGCAGATCGACACCGCAATCGCGAAGATCTGCCCTGAGGATACGATCGTCGCGACCGACGTGGGACAGCACCAGATGTGGGCGGTCCAGCACTTCCACTATGACTATCCGGGGCAGCTTCTGACCTCCGGTGGTTTCGGCGCGATGGGCTTTGGCTTGGGTGCCGCGATCGGCGCACAAGTGGGTAACCCGGATAAGTGCGTGATCCATGTCACGGGCGACGGCTCCTTCCGCATGAACTGCATTGAGCTCGCCACAGTCCAGCACTACCATCTGCCGATCATCACGATCATCTACGACAACTCCGTGCTGGGCATGGTGCACCAGTGGCAGACGCTCATCTACAACAAGCGCTATTCCCAAACAACGCTTGACCGTCCGCCTGAGTGGGTCGCTCTGGTCCGCGCTTATGGGCTTGCTGGTAAACGCGTGAGCTCAATGGAGGACTTCGAGGACACGCTGAAAGAGGCATTGGCTTGCGGTCATGGCTACGTGATCGATGCAGCCATCGCCCCGGATGAGATGGTGCGCCCGATGGTCCCGGCAGGACAGCACATCACCAATTTCTTGGCAATCTAGAAAAGGATGAGGAGAACGGCGTATGTTGACGCTCGACAGGATCTATCAGGCCGCCTACGTACTGAAAGGTATAGCGCGCAAAACTGACCTCATTCGGGCGTCAAACATTGTGTCTGATATGCCTGAGCTCTACCTCAAGACCGAAAACCTCCAGTTCACCGGATCCTTTAAGCTTCGCGGTGCCTACTTCAAGATCAGTCAGCTCCCCAAGGAGGCCCTCTCCAAGGGCGTCATAGCCTGCAGCGCCGGTAACCACGCCCAGGGCGTAGCCTTGGCGGCGAGCAGACTGCACGCCCACGCGATCGTCTGTATGCCGGATGGGGCCCCGATCGTCAAGGTTGAAAACACCCGCAGGTTGGGTGCGGAAGTCCGATTAGTTCCGGGCATCTACGATGACGCGCACGACGAAGCCGTGAGGCTACAGAAGGAGACCGGCGCCACCTTCATCCACCCCTACGACGATGAGGACGTAATGGCCGGACAGGGTACGATCGGTCTCGAGATCATGGATCAGTTGGAAGGTGTCGACGCGGTGACCGTCCCGGTCGGCGGCGGTGGTCTGATTGCCGGTGTCGCCTGCGCGGTCAAGAGCCTGAACCCCAAGTGCAAGGTGTACGGTGTGCAAGCCCAGGGGGCGAGCGCGATGGTCGATGCCTTCCACGCGGGGGAGTGGCAGTCCTCTGGAGACGCGAACACCTTCGCCGATGGCATCCAAGTCAAGGTTCCGGGCAAGGAGACCTTCAAGATGGTCCAGAACTACGTCGACGATATGGTCACTGTCTCAGACGATGAGATCGCCGCGGCCATCCTGGCGCTGATGGAGAAGCAAAAGCTCGTCTCAGAAGGTGCCGGTGCTGCCTCAGTGGCGGCCTGCATGTTCCACAAGCTCCCGCTTCAGGGCAAGCGCGTGGTCTGCGTGATCAGCGGTGGCAACATCGACGTCAACATCCTCTCTCGTGTGATCAACCGTGGCCTCGCTATGAGCGGCCGCAAGACGACCTTGTCCATCAAACTGATGGACAAGCCGGGCCAGCTCGAAGAGGTGAGCGGTATCATCGCCTCCATGGGGGCCAACGTGGTGTCCGTTGACTACGATCTCTCCGATCCTGATTTACCGATCTCGAGCTGTACGCTGCGGATCGGTATGGAAACCAAGGACCGCGCACAGATAGACTCAATTAAACAGAAGCTGGCCTCCGAAGGCTTTGAGCTCGTTGATTAGAAAGGGAAGATCCATGAGAAGCGACAAAATCAAGGTAGGTCCCGAAGCGGCGGCGCACCGCTCACTGTTCAACGCACTGGGCTGGACTGAAGAGGAAGTCAAAAAGCCCCTCGTCGGTATCGTCAGCTCATTCAATGAGATCGTCCCGGGCCACATGAACATCGACAAGATCACTGAGGCCGTCAAGCTCGGGGTTGCCGAAGCGGGTGGCATGCCGGTCGTCTTCCCCGCGATTGCGGTCTGTGATGGTATCGCAATGGGCCACGAAGGCATGAAGTACTCGCTTGTCACCCGCGACCTGATCGCAGACTCCACCGAGTGTATGGTCAAGGCGCACGACTTCGATGCGCTGGTTATGATCCCGAACTGCGACAAGAACGTACCGGGGTTGCTCATGGCGGCAGCACGGCTGAACTTGCCCACAACCTTTGTCTCCGGCGGCCCGATGCTCGCGGGTCACATCGACGGCCACAAGACGAGCCTCTCCTCCATGTTTGAGGCGATGGGTGCCTATTCTGCGGGCAAGATCGATGCGGAGAAGCTCCACGAGTTTGAGTGCGACGCTTGCCCGACTTGCGGCTCCTGCTCCGGTATGTATACCGCTAACTCCATGAACTGCCTCACTGAGGCCATCGGTATGGGCCTTCCGGGCAACGGCACGATCCCCGCGGTCTACTCAAAGCGTCTGCAGCTTGCCAAGCATGCGGGCATGGCGGTCATGAACCTGTGTGAGCGGGGCATTACCGCCCGTGACATTATGACCCGTGAGGCCTTCCACAATGCCTTAACGGTGGATATGGCTCTGGGCTGCTCCACCAACACGATGTTGCACTTACCGGCCATCGCGCATGAGTGCGGCATCGAGATCAGCCTGGAAGCCGCCAACGGGATGAGCGAGAGGACTCCGAACCTGTGTCACCTGGCTCCGGCTGGCCCCACCTACGTCGAGGACCTGAATGAGGCTGGCGGCGTGGGCGCTGTGATGAAGGAGCTCGATAAGGTAGGACTGATCAACCGTGACTGCCTGACCGTCTTGGGCAAGACGATTGGGGAGGAGATCGACGAGGCGCAGAACCGCAACCCTGAGGTCATCCACACCGCACAGAACCCCTACTCACCGACCGGTGGCATCGCAGTCCTCAAGGGCAATCTGGCCCCGGACGGCTCCGTCGTCAAACGCTCTGCCGTGAGCCCGAAGATGCTCAAACATGAGGGACCTGCCCGCGTGTTTGAGAGCGAAGAGGATGCACAGGCGGTAATCAATGCCGGCAAGATCAAGCCGGGCGACGTTGTCATTATCCGCTACGAAGGCCCGAAGGGCGGTCCGGGCATGCGCGAGATGCTGAACCCCACCTCTGCGATCATGGGCATGGGCTTAGGGGACAGCGTCGCCCTCATCACCGACGGGCGCTTTTCCGGCGCAACCCGAGGCGCTTGTGTCGGCCATGTGTCCCCCGAGGCAGCCTCCGGAGGCCCGATCGGCATCGTCCAGGAAGGCGACCTGATCTCGATCGATATTCCGAACTGCACGCTCACACTTGAGATCAGCGACGAAGAGTACGAGCGTCGCATGAAGAACTTTGTCCCGAAGAGAAAGCCGCTCTCCGGCTATCTGGCCCGCTATGCGGCACTGGTCTCCTCGGGTGCCCGCGGCGCGATCTTGAACGACACTGACAACGCGTAAGTGTCAGGTGAACCTCTATGGAACAACGCGAACTTGAAGACCTCTACATCCGCATGAAGACCCTCGTGGTCTTCCGCTCCTTGCTTGACAATCCGGTGGTTGCGGATCTGGTTACAACCTTGGGTTTTGCCTCTCAGTGTGTGGAAGGCACCCAGCTTGACCTGGCGGAGTCCTACGCGCGGTTTGTCTCAGGTCTGTTCGCGCGCGGGTTCTCCGGGCTTGCCCCCTACGTGCGAGAAGTCGTGCTCGACGACGAGAATGTCTTTCTGAGGCGCGTCGGCGCCAAAGAGAAGGTATCAGCGCTCTTAGGTGAGGCGACCGCCTCAGAGCTTGAGACCTTAGAGAAGCTTGCCTGTCTCACACCTGAAGACCTGACCGCAACGCTTCCTGAGCCAGTCCGTGCAGGGCTTGCAATCTTCGACGCTCAGCACCTCGAGCTCGTCGCAACCTACCGGGAGCGGCTCTCCCATATCCACCAGTTCGGCTATGGGATGTATGCGCGTTACCACGTGTTCCGCATGGATGATTCAGGGCACATTGTGGCGGTGCGCCACCCCGATCCGATCAATCTGGATGAGCTTGTGGACTATGACCGGGAAAAGAAGATCATCCTCGATAACACCCGGACGCTGCTGCACGGCAAACCGGCAGCTAACATCCTGCTGACCGGCGATGCGGGCACTGGCAAGAGCTCTACGGTCAAGGCAGTTGCAAATGAACTTGCGGATCAGGGTCTTCGGATCCTTGAGGTGCACAAAGAGCAGCTCACGATGATCCCGGCGCTGCTCGACGAGCTGACGAAGAATCCGCTCTGCTTCATTATCTTTATCGATGACCTCTCCTTTGCCCGTGACGACGACAACTTTGCGGCGCTGAAGGCGATCTTGGAAGGTTCGGTCTCCGCCAAGTCCTCCAATGTGGTGATCTACGCTACGAGCAATCGGCGTCACCTCGTGAAGGAGACCTTCTCAGAGCGTGAGCAGGAGGATGACGTTCACCTCAACGACACGATGCAGGAGATCGTCTCGCTCTCGGACCGCTTCGGGATCCACTTGACGTTCTCGAAACCGAGCAAGGAAGTCTATCTAGATATCGTACACAAGCTGGCGAAAGTCGCCGGCATCCGGATGGATCAAAAAGAACTCGACCAGGCCGCGGAGCGCTTTGCGCTGCGCAAGGGCGGACGCTCCGCACGTGGGGCCCGGCAGCTTGTGGACGGCTTAGCCTCTGCAGAGCACGGAGGCGAAGCATACGAAGAGAGTATGAACGAATATAAGCACCTGACGACATAGACAGAAGGAGGAGGATCTCATGGCGCGAGCTCAGACTATGGCGGAAAAGATATTGGCAGCACACGCCGGCTTGGACGAGGTGACTCCCGGCCAGCTCATCCAGTGTGATGTGGACGGTGTCCTCGCGAACGATATCACCGCTCCTATCGCAATTAAAACCGTGCGTGAGATCGGGGCGGGCGTATGGGACAAGAACAAGATTTTCTTGGTTCCTGACCATTATTCCCCGAACAAAGATATCAAGAGTGCAGAGCAGACGAAGATCACGCGCGATTTTGCCCATAAGATGGGCATTACGCATTACTTTGAGCAGGGCTGCATGGGCATCGAGCATGCGCTGCTCCCGGAGAAAGGTATCGTCGTCCCGGGTGACCTCGTGATCGGGGCTGACTCCCACACCTGTACCTACGGCGGCATCGGTGCCTTCTCCACCGGCGTCGGCTCCACCGATGCGGGTGTCGGCATGGCCACTGGCCGTGCCTGGTTCAAGGTGCCGGAGACGATCCGCTTTGAGGTTGAGGGTGAGCTGCCCGAGGGCGCTACCGCTAAGGACATCATCCTCTACATTATCGGCAAAATCGGCGTCGACGGTGCCCTGTACTGCGCGATGGAGTTCGCAGGCTCCACGATTGGGAACCTCTCGGTTGAGGGTCGACTGACGATGGCGAACATGGCGATCGAAGCGGGCGGCAAAGCTGGCCTCTTCGAGGTGGATGACAAGTGCCGTGAGTTCATCAAGGGACGCGCAGAGCATCCCGCCCACGAGTACCACTCCGATCCGGATGCTCACTACAAGCAAGTGATCCACCTCGATGCAGTGGATATCGTGCCGCAGGTGGCGTGGCCGCACCTGCCGAGCAACACCCATCCGGTCTCTGAGAGCAGAGGTATCACGATCGATCAGGCGGTGATCGGCTCCTGCACAAACGGGCGTATCGAGGATATGCGGGCTGCCGCGAAGGTCCTGAAGGGCCGCACCGTCTCACCAAATGTGCGCTGCATCATTATCCCCGCCACCCAGGCGGTGTGGCTTGAGTGCATACATGAGGGCCTGATGGATATCTTTATCAACGCCCACTGCGTGGTCTCCACCCCGACCTGTGGGCCCTGCCTCGGCGGCTACATGGGCATCCTGGCGGCAGGGGAGCGCTGCGTGAGCTCCACCAACCGCAACTTTGTCGGCCGCATGGGGGATCCCACCTCCGAGGTCTATCTGGCCTCTCCTGCGGTAACCGCAGCCTCTGCGGTTGCAGGACACATCGCACTGCCATCAGATCTGGATTAAGGAGGGGGATACACTATGAAATTTGAAGGAAATGCCTTTTGCTATGGGCGCGATGTGGATACCGACGTAATCATTCCTGCGCGCTATCTGAATACAAGCGATCCGAAGGAGCTCGCCAAGCACTGCCTCAAGGATCTGGACAAGACCTTTGTGAAGCGAGTTCAGCCCGGTGATATGATCGTAGCCCAAGAGAACTTCGGCTGTGGCTCCTCCCGTGAACATGCTCCGGTGGCCATCAAAGCTGCAGGTGTGAGCTGCGTCATCGCAAAGAGCTTCGCCCGCATCTTCTACCGCAATGCGATCAATATCGGCCTCCCGATCCTGGAGTGCCCCGAGGCCGTCGATGCCATCAACGAAGGGGATCGGATCCGGGTGGATGCTGATACCGGCACGATTGAGGATGAGACGACCGGCAAGACCTTCTCCGCGCAGCCCTTCCCACCTTTCATCCAGGAGATCATCAACGACGGCGGACTTGTGAACTACGCGAAGAAAAGGATAGCGAAAGAAGGTAACGCTACCCAGGCGAAGGAGGCTTAAGAAGCCATGGTATCAACGACCTACAACATTTGTACGCTTCCCGGGGATGGTATCGGCCCTGAGATCATGGCAGAGGGCAAACGTGTCCTGTCTGCGGTGGGGGCTGCCTACGACGTCGACTTTGTCTGTGAGGACCACCTGATCGGCGGCAGCGCTATCGACACGACGCGTGACAACGGGGAAAATGTCACAGCCTTGCCCGCTGAAACTCTGCAGGCTGCCCAGGCCGCAGATGCGGTCCTTCTAGCGGCGGTCGGAGGACCGAAGTGGGATGATCTGAGCGCTTCGGTACGCCCGGAGCAGGGACTGCTGGCGATTCGCAAGAATCTGCACCTCTTCCTCAACCTGCGCCCGGTCCACATCTATCGTGCGCTGCGGGATGCCTCTCCCTTACGTCCTGAGCGGCTCAAGGGCGTCGATCTGCTGATCGTGCGTGAGCTTACCGGCGGCCTCTATTTCGGTGAGCACAAGCGTGAGGATCATGTTGAGGGTGCGGGTGTGAATGGCCGTGCCGGTTCCTTCGCCAGCGACGTGATGCAGTACTCGGAGTATGAGATCGAACGTGTCGTACGCTGGGCCTATGAGGCGGCACAGGGCAGACGTGGCAAGGTAACTTCCGTCGATAAGGCCAACGTACTCGCCACCTCGCGCTTATGGCGCGAAGTCAACCACCGCATCGCTAAGGACTATCTAGATGTCGAATCCTCCGATATGCTGGTCGACAACTCCGCGATGCAGTTGGTCGCAAACCCCGCCCAGTTTGACGTATTGGTGACGGAGAATACCTTTGGCGACATTCTGTCGGATGAGGCCTCGATGCTCACCGGTTCCCTCGGTATGCTCGCCTCCGCTTCTTTAGGAGATGGCACCGCTCTCTATGAGCCGAGCCACGGTTCGGCGCCTGATATCGCCGGGAAGGGTATTGCAAACCCCCTGGCACAGATTCTGTCTGTGTCGCTGATGCTGCGCTACAGCTTCAAGATGGATGAGGCGGCAGCTACGCTTGATGCGGCAGTGGAAGATGTCCTCGACGCGGGATGGAGAACCGCTGATCTGGCTGATTCTGCGACTCCTGTCTCAAAGGTACTGGGAACCCGTGAGATGGGCGATAAGGTGATCGAAGCTTTCAACAAGTGTTGTGCTAAGTAAGATAGAAGGCCATAGAACAAATGTAATGCAGCAGTATGGGGTTTCTTCTCATGTTGCTGCGTCTGCTTGTTAACAACCTGTGTGGACCGCTCTAAGGAAACGATGATTAATTCCCAATGATGTGCCAGAAAGGACTAGCCACGTGGCCTTTCGCGGCTGGCATAGGCATTAATCATCATTTCCCTAGTGTGAGTCTTCCTGTGATCTGTTGCGGTGAGCACTGGTAGTTGATAGTCTTGCCCTGCACACAGGCACAAAAACTCTTTGAGGCTCTACTGCCTGCGTCTGTTGCAGTGCCTCTGTGCAACAGATGCCTCTGTATCACATATCGGATACTTCCTGGTTGCATGAGTTCGCTGCAAGCTCACAAGCTATGGTCGACTTGTCGCAATGTAGCTTTCTGACAATCTTGGATATGTTTTTGCCCTCAGTGTGGGAAAGCAGGACATCTTCTCGCTCTTCTAAGCTAAGATGATAGTAGCAGCCCAGGGTGATCGCCTTTGATTGTTTTTCGCGGATACCATCGCATTGCGAGAGACCCCGGGTCGCTGTTCTTTTTTATCCTCGTTATTGCACTAGTAATGAGAATTTGTCAGAATAAATGCAGTCTATATCGCAAAAACATGGTGAGAGAGCCAACCGTATGACGCTAATTGAACTTTTCAGACTTCTGAAGAAGCATGCTCGGTTCGTGATACTGGTACCGATCATCTGTGCGCTTGTCGTCGGGGTCTATTCGTTTGCCTTTGTCCGGAACAGTTATGCAGCAACGACAAGCATGTATGTCCTTGCACAGAATGAAGCTAGTAGCTCAAACAGCAACAACCTTTACTCAGATCTGAATGCTTCGCAGATGCTGACGAACGATGTAGCGAAACTCTTGAAGAGCGACCGTATCACCAATGAGGTGGCCTCAGAGGTCGGAGTTGCAGAGCTTAAAGGCTACAATGTCGACGTTACCAATGAGACGACTTCCCGTGTCATCACGCTTTCCGTTACGGGCCCCGACCCGCAGAAAGCCGCAGACATTGTGAACACGATGATTAAGGATGTCTCCAACGTCGCACACAATGTGATGAACGTCGAGTCCATCAACCCGATCAGCGAGGTGGAGGTGCCGCAGTCACCCTCTGGCCCCAACCGTGTTCTCTATGTGGCAATAGCCTTTATCGCAGGTCTTTTTGTCGCAATCGTAATCGTCGTTATCTCCGATATGCTCAACACCCGTGTACGTGGCTCTGAGGATCTTAAAGAGCTGATCGATACACCGATTATCGGCCGCATTCCTGAAATCGATCGGGGGAAGTAATTATGCCGAGAAAAAGTGACAAAGCAGACAAGGTTATTCTGCAGAACTCCCTCAAGACCTTGGCCGCAAACATCAGATTCTCTTCCGTTGATCATCTGGCGCACAGCATCGCGGTGGTGTCCTCTATCCCTTCAGAGGGCAAGACAACGATTGCCGTGGGCTTAGGCAAGGCCTTTGCCGCCGGTGGCTCCACAGTCATTATGGTCGAATGCGACCTGCGCCGCCGCTCTTTGGCAAGTGCCCTCGGCGCACACGGCAGACACGGCCTTTATTCGGTTGTCTCCGGACGCCACACGGTTGAGGAAGCTGCTATCAATGCTGGTATGCCCAACCTCTACTTTCTGGATGCGGAGCCGAGTATCCCCAATCCGGCAGACCTCTTGCAGTCGCGGCGCTTCCACAATCTGATGGGCACGCTCACCAAGATGTATGACTATGTGATCGTCGATACCCCGCCGGTCAATACCTTCGTCGACGCGGCCGTTGTGGCTTCGCTTACCGATGCGACCGTGCTCGTCGTACGCCAGAACTTCACGCGCCGTGAGGACGTGCGTGCCTCCTACACCCAGCTCAAGCAGGCAGGTGCCCATGTGATTGGCACAATACTCAACTTCACCGATGCGGATACCTCGAACAAGTACTATGACTACTACGAGGAAGGATCTTCCAACAAGGACAACAACAAGTCCTACGAGATACTGAAGGAGGATACGCCGCATACCTCGAAGGCTCCAGTGGCCACCCCTGATAACGCGCAGGCGACGCCTAATGACAGCGACAACTCACAGGATGTAACCGCTGTGGCATATCGTCGTCCGGCAACGCATTTAGCTTCTGAGAAGCCCGTGAAGGTTGCGCTCGATGAGACTACTGAGCTTCTGAAGAATGCCGGTTACTACACGGACGATGCCTCAACTGTCAACCACTAAGGTATCATGCAGGATATACATTGCCACATACTGCCGGGCGTCGATGACGGATCCCCGAACCTTGACTACAGCCTTAAGATGCTTGAGGCCGCACAGCACTCTGGCATCACCAGCATTATCTGTACGCCCCATTGCAGGGACCCCTATTTTGACTATGAGCGGATGCAGCACGCTTTTCAGCAATTCAAAGCTGCAGCCTCAGGATTCCCGATATACATGGGCTTTGAGGTGAACCACACCAAGCTGATGCAGCTAGGCGTGAGGAAGTGGGCGCCCTATCTGCTGACCCCCGAGACCGGGCAGTTTTTGCTTGAGCTTGATACCAACTGCACTGAGGATTCCTTTGCGGCCTATGAGCGCACGATCTATATCGTGCAGGGACTGGGCTACCGTGTGGTGATCGCCCACCCTGAGCGCTATGCCGCGATCCGCAAAAACATTGAGCTCGCCCAACGTCTGGTGGATCTGGGCTGTGAGCTGCAGGCTTCCGGTGACTTTATTCACGGGGGACGTTTGGGCCACGCAAAACGGATCGCAAAGAAATTGTTCGAGCGGGGGCTTTACACCTATATTGCAAGTGACGCACATCGGGTGAAACACTACGCGCTGTTTGAACGCGCGGTTGACCGCTACGGGGATAAATTGGCCAATCCGAGGCGGGGGAACGCTATCCTGTAACATAGCCGTTGTTTGTTTTCACTGAGAAGGGATTGCTTTCATGGCGGAGAAGAACTCGTCTGACAGCACGGACAATAAAGACGTTGGTCAGAACGTGGAGAGAAACGGCAAAGCAAGCCACCACGTACACGCAAAAGCTGTCCGTTCGGTCTCACCGATCTATACCAAATCCGCCTCGTTGGATGAACCGTCGGATTCAGAGCAGGAACCAGAAGAGAACGTACAACCCGTACGCCATGCCACCCCTGACGCCTCAGGTAACTGGGATCCCTTTACTGACCCCTCATTCGTGCAGGAGTCGGAGCAGAACAGCAAGCATCGCTATCATCACGCTAAGGAACACCGCACCACGATTATCGTGCGCGTGATCGTCGCAATCGTCGTCGTGCTCGGCATCGCGGCCTTCGGCGTCTACCACAGTGCGCAGACGGTGGCTGACGATGCAAGCGAATTGACGCAGGAAGCGAACAACTTCTCAAAGAACCTCGCTTCAGGCGATACGTCGGCGATGAATACGAGTGCCACGAGGATCACAGACCTTACCTCTGAGATGAACAACGAAGTCTCTAGCCCTTGGTGGAACATCGCGAGCGTCTTCCCCGGCCCCGGGGCGGATATCCCGAAGGTACGTGCGTTGACGGGCGTAGCCAATGACCTGTCCACCCAGGTGGTAACCCCGATTGCCGAGCGCATGAGCCAAGATGCCTCCGGCGCGATCTTCTCAGATGGCGCTATCAATGTCCCGGCTTTTACGGCGCTCACCGCCGAGTTGATCCAGGTACAGCCGGCGATTGAGAATGCCTCGCAGCAGATTGATGCGATCGGTCCTACTTCGATGGATCAGATCAACACTCCGTTGCAGAAGGTCAAAACAACGCTGGATGGTCTGGATGCCGCCACGACAGAGCTTGCGAAAGTTCAGCCCTATCTGCCGTCACTGCTCGGTGCCAATGGGCCGCGCACCTATCTGATCGTCGCGCAGAATAACTCTGAGATCCGCTCCACCGGCGGCTTCCCCGGATCTAGGATCCCGATGATCGTCGATAACGGAACGATCACTCTGGGGGACTATGAGCCTGCCAGCGGTCATTTCCCGCAGGGCACGATCCCCCTGACTGACGAGGAGTTCTCCGTCGTCGGTACGCTCATGCAGTCCGGTGCCTCGTTTGCCCCAGCTGACGTAAATGTCGTCCCGAGCTTCCCGCGTGCGGCCCAGCTGATGGAGTGGTGCTGGAACGCAGAGGACCATGGAGACGTCGACGGTGTGATCGCCCTTGACCCGGTCTTCCTGCAGAGCATGCTCAAGCTGACCGGTGGGATCACGACTTCGGACGGTACGGTTGTCGACGGGGACAATGCTGCTCAGGTTCTGCTGAATCAGGTGTATTTCCTCGACCCTGCGAAACAGGACCCCTTCTTTTCTGAGGTCGCGAGCGGAACGATGGAGAAACTCAAAAGCTCAATGAGCTCTATCAATCTAGTCGATGCGTTTACCACTATCCGGGACGGCATCACACAGGGACGTCTGTTGGCCTACATGAATAACGCAGACGAAGAGCAGGCGGTCACCGCCCTCGGTGCCGACGGGGAGATCAACCAAGACGCGGCAAACCCGAGGGCTGGGTTCTACATCTACGATAAAACCGGCTCCAAGCTCGATTGGTACCTCGATATGCGCAGCAGCGTGGGTGAGCCCACGACCAACGACGACGGCAGCGTATCCTATCCGGTGACCGTGACTCTGCACAATACGACGACGCTCGATCAGATGCAGCATGAGCTGACTGAGTACATCACGGGCATTGTTCCGGAGTCACACGGCTATGGAATGATCACCTCCTTCCTCGCAATGGCTCCCGCCGGCGGCTCGATCAGCAATTTCCAGATCGATGCGGACGAGGTCATGAACCAGGGAGAGGCGACGCTCTACGACCACGATGTGTACGCTGGCTACGTCAATACCTTACCCTCCAACACTACGACGTTCACCTATACGGTGACGACTGCTCCGAACCCTGCAAGTGATCTCACCCTGTGGACTACGCCGACGGGCCGCAGCTTTGCTTAAAGAAGCAGTAGCATTTCAGGACATACGAGGGGCATAAATGTAGGGGCCGTATCACGAGGATATGGCCCCTACTGCTCTATTGAACGATACAAATTTTTGATAGCCCTTTGGCTGAATCATGCAGGCAGCTATTGCGGGAGAACGGTCAGCAGGCACAGCTCCTAAAGGCGCTATGTTGCCCTGTGGACCAGTGAAAAAGCGCTTAGTGTGCTTGAGCGGTCCTGTGTGTGCTCGATAATGAAGCCGATCGGTATCGCGACGAGTGCAGGTACTACCTAGCCCATGCCTTAAGGTGCGAGTGGAAGCAGATCAAAGGGTAGGAACACATCGGGGAAAAGCCGTCACGCAGCGCAACCGTGACTGAGACGATGCCCACGGAGACGAAGATTATTCTCCACACGGTGGTGTGTGTTGTCGCTAGGGAAACGTCGAAGAGCCAAAAAGAAAGCCAGGCCTATGCCGTAAGACCTGACCTGAAAGAGTACGGATATAGCTAAGACGCTACCAGGAGAGCAGCTCGTAGCCATCCTTGGTAACGACCAGCTGCACTTCCCACTGAGCGGAATCGGAGCCGTCTTTGGTGCGGACGATCCAGCCGTTAGAACGCTCAATCTTGATGTCCGGTTTGCCAGCGTTGACCATCGGTTCGATCGTGAAGCACATACCTGGAACCAGGATCGGACCAGTGTGTGGCTTTGCGACAAAGCTCACGAACGGATCCTCGTGGAACTCTTTGCCGATACCATGACCGCCATAGTCACGCACCACAGTAAACCCAGCATCGAGGGCAACCTGATGGACCGCGTCGCCCACATCGCCCAGGTGTCCCCAGGGCTTTACGGCGGTGAGTCCGGCTTGGACTGCGTCGTGCGTGACCTCAACGAGCCGTTTCCGTTCGTCGCTCACGTTTCCGATACAGAACATACGGGAGGAGTCAGAGAAATAGCCGTCTTTGATGGTGGACATATCGACATTGATAATGTCGCCGTCCTTCAGGACGTCCTTCTTGTTGGGGAACCCGTGGCAGACCACATCGTTGATCGAAGTGCAGACGCTGTAGGGATAGCCCTCAAAGTTCAAGTCTGCGGATACGGCACCGTGGTCACTTAAGTAGGATTCGACCCACTCGTTGATGTTCATCGTGGAGACGCCGGCCCTAATGTGGTTCCCCACATAGTCGAGCACACCTATGTTGATGGCGGCAGAGGCTTTGATGCCCTCAATATCCTTCTTCGTCTTCAGAAGTGAGCGTGGCAGCACTTCTTCCCCCTTCAGCACGAACTCCTCCATTTTCTCATCGGCTGCTGCATGGCATTTCTTGTATTTCTTGCCGCTTCCGCACCAGCAGGGGTCGTTGCGACCCGGAACAGGTAATTTATCAAACATGTATACACTCCTTGTCCTAGACGCTTAAAACTTTACTCTATGAAACTTTCCCTGCAGAACAATGAACAAATTGTCTATTGATCTCTTACTATTAACTCCAAAGATACATGCAAAGGCAGCTCACGTTCTCTCTGTGTTTGACGTGACAATAATCGGGTAAGGGGGCTCAGAGAGCACCTGAGCTAGGGAAACGATGATTAATTCCCAATAATGTGCCAGAAAGGACTAGCTACGTGGCCTTTCGCGGCCGGCATAGGCATTAATCATCGTTTCCCTAGGTTCTTAAGAGGGCTTCAGGCCGGCAGCGAACAAGGATCTGTGTGGGGCCTCTCATAAAAGGCTCTTCGCTGTTTCTAGTGGGTAGCGCATGCGAGCTTCTTCTGGGCTGTGAAGTCCAGACGGCCTAGCCTGAGGAAGATCATCGTCCTGAAGTAGGCGATGCTTCTGAAGCCCCTGGCGATGCTGCGGGCGGACTGCACGACCGAGTTGAGCCCTTCCAGGAACGAGTTGGTAGATCCCCTCTTCCACCAGTTCAAGATCCCCTCCCGCTCCTTCCTGAAGGTCCTCGCCACGCTCTTCATCTCGGCCACGGCAGAGTGCATCATCCACGAGCAGAGGCGCTCTGGGGCTGCTGCCGCCGATTCCCTGTCTGCGCATGAATAGACGTCCTGCAGCGCCTCTCCCATCTGGCATGCGCGTGCCTCCCTGAGATGGGTCTTCGCAGGGTCGAGCTCCTCCCTCTTGGCGAGTTGGAGCTTTGTGAGCGACTCCTTCTTCTTCAGCTACAGATACTTCGTCTGGGCAAGCTGCCTTGTACTTCTCCGCCGATTCGCGCCTCTCCTGGCACCTCACAGGGTCTGTCGCCCTCATCAGGAGCTGCACCACATGGAAGCTGTCCCACGCTCTGTGTGGCCTGGGGCATCTCTGCAGCTACGCCAAGCGAGTATGCCTTAAGCCATGTCGCGCGTGACCTCTAAGACCTTCGTGCGATCCCCTGCGTGCTCCTTAAGCTCGTCTCAGAGCCTGCCTAAGGCCCCCTTGTCCCTGCCCTGCGTGACGGCTCAGGCACGCTGGCCGTCGAGGTTGGCCATGATGCTGATGTAGCTTTGGCCGCGCCTCCTTGCGGTGTCGTCTATGCCCACGCGCACGACATCCGAGTAGTCGGCGGCATCCCTCGCCTCGGCCACGGCCTTGCCCAGCAGCCTCCATATGCGCGTGGGCTGTCTCGTGCAGCTGCTGCGCGACCGGCGTCACGCTCATGCCAAAGAGCGCCATCACTTATCACCTGCGCCTTAAAGAGTGCTGTGAAGTGCGTCTTCGGCCGCACCTTTCAGGGCATCCTTGTGGCATGCACACCGTCTTTGGGGCAGTCCGCCCTGGGCAGCGCGCAGTGCACGATCGTATCGCACTGCCAGATGCTAAGATGCCACAAGGTCCTCTCGCGCGTGTCACAGGTGCCGCACCTCCTGTGGCATACGGGACACTCGACTGCCTGGCCCTTTCCTGTGGGCCACCCTCACATGGAGCTTATCTTGCGCTCCCTCGCGCTCCTTAAACCAGACATCGCAGAGCTCCCACTCGTCCCTAAGCCCCCTGGGATCTCTTAAAGAGCCTTGCCAGCATCCCTGCCTTAAGCATCCATATCGCACCTTAGGAATGCAGCTTCCTGTCGGGGAAAATACTGCCGTTTAAAGGCCACGCCTTCGAGGGGATGCAGATATGCTACCCACCATAAGTAGCGAAGAGCCCATTTTAAGCCGGCGGCATACAGCGTACAGCCTCAGCGACCTCATCGAGCCGAATTAATCATCGTTTCCCTAGCCTAACAGTCAAGTAAATGAGGGCCGCTAGACCCATGCCGAGCTGCGAAGACCCACATCGGCCACAAGCATATGGTGCCCTTGCAGTTTCAACCCATCTGTGCCTTGCCTGTTTGGCACAAAACAGCTAGACCTACCAGTTGAGGTAGCTTTTGCATGTTGGCCTTGGACACACCTGTGAGGTGCCACAGGTATCTCTTGAGCCAAAAGCAGAGATTGTCCACAAGCGCCATGCTGTCCAGATAGTGCGGATCGCGCACAACTGGCTTTGTAGGATTCAGTGACAGCCCCTGAATCCCTCATCAGCCCTACTGTGGGCGCGCTTGCGCCTTCAGCTCAGTGGCCGCAAGGTCTTCTGATCCTTTCCGTGGACGGCTTGTGGCCACAGACTACGGCATAGGACGTCTGTGCCAACCCGCCGACAGGGCATACTTGCTCGCCTGCCCGAAGGCGCAGGAGAGGTGCGCATCAGCGATGTAGGCCTTGTCGATCCAGAGGCACTTCCTTGAGGACGAAAGACCCAATGCCACCATCCCCAGGCGCTTTTGATGCGATATCTGAGCGCTTTGTCTCTTGCAGTTAAGGGGCACACTGTAGCGCATGAGCCTGATGGGTGATACCTACTTCGGCAGGGTGTGTGCCTGGTGTGCTTAAAGACTGTCCCTGTAAGCGAGCTGTACGTGCGCCTGCAGTCAGGACACTCCCATCTTGGCACTTAGCTTAGCGAAGGTAGCAAAGCCTATGTGCTTACAGCAGCAACACTCGACTGTGGCCTTCTTAGGCCGGCAGATCTTGGTATCTTCGGCCTTGGCACTGCGGGTGTGGAAGGGACTTTTGCGTACCATGGATCCTGACGGTTCCACTTTCTCCTTGAAGGCTAGCCGAAGAGGTTGTCACCAAACACAGAGCCCAGTAGGCTCCAGGGCACAGCTCCCTTTGGCATGGAAAGTTGTATCACCTGGGCTAGCCGGCCGGCCTGCATCAGCCCTCATATACTTGACGGCTAGAAATCAATTCAATTTGCACACAAGATGGGCTTTACTGCAATGAGTCTGAATAGCTAGGGTATGATACTGTACAGAGACAGAAATCTATTCGTTTCAGCAAAACCCCAGTTGAGTTGTGTCCATTCTGTGAACATGACAAATCCCACATGTTTGGGGTCGGTGGGCGTGTAGGGTTAATGCTCGCGCTTCGGGGCACTGGTCTTCAAAGTGCGCTGAACCTTGAAAACCGGATACTGTGTGACAAACACTAAAAGACAGTGATTTGTGTACTAACGGTTGTATTTGGTAGTTAAACACCATGTACTTCCGTCAATTCTTTCTTAAAAAAGAGAACTACATGATGAATCCGCTTTTTTATTTGGCGAGCGTGATCATTCGATACAGGACACACACTCTTTCATTTCATCTTCTATTTGCTTGATTGCAAATGGTTTGAACGGAGAGTTCGATCCTGGCTCAGGATGAACGCTGGCGGCGCGCCTAACACATGCAAGTCGAACGGTTAAAGCACCTTCGGGTGTGTATAGAGTGGCGAACGGCTGAGTAACACGTGGGCAACCTGCCCTTTGCATCGGGACAGCCTCGGGAAACCGTGGTTAATACCGGATACTCCATCTTTCTCACATGAAAAAGATGGGAAAGTGTTTAGCGGCAAGGGATGGGCCCGCGCCCTGTTAGCTTGTTGGTGGGGTAAAAGCCTACCAAGGCAATGATGGGTAGCCGGGTTGAGAGACCGACCGGCCAGATTGGGACTGAGACACGGCCCAGACTCCTACGGGAGGCAGCAGTGGGGAATCTTGCACAATGGGCGAAAGCCTGATGCAGCGACGCCGCGTGCGGGATGAAGGCCTTCGGGTTGTAAACCGCTTTCAGCAGGGACGAGGCGAAAGTGACGGTACCTGCAGAAGAAGCCCCGGCTAACTACGTGCCAGCAGCCGCGGTAATACGTAGGGGGCAAGCGTTATCCGGATTCATTGGGCGTAAAGCGCGCGTAGGCTGCCCAGTAGGTCGAGAGTTAAATCCGGGGGCTCAACCCCCGTCCGCTCCCGATACCGCTGGGCTTCGAGTCTGGTAGGGGAAGGTGGAATTCCCAGTGTAGCGGTGGAATGCGCAGATATTGGGAAGAACACCGGTGGCGAAGGCGGCCTTCTGGGCCATGACTGACGCTGAGGCGCGAAAGCTAGGGGAGCGAACAGGATTAGATACCCTGGTAGTCCTAGCCGTAAACGATGGGCACTAGGTGTGGGGAGGCTTTACTTTCCGTGCCGACGCTAACGCATTAAGTGCCCCGCCTGGGGAGTACGGCCGCAAGGCTAAAACTCAAAGGAATTGACGGGGGCCCGCACAAGCAGCGGAGCATGTGGCTTAATTCGAAGCAACGCGAAGAACCTTACCAGGGCTTGACACTCAGATGAAGCGGCGGAAACGCCGTGGCCGAAAGGAGTCTGAACAGGTGGTGCATGGCTGTCGTCAGCTCGTGTCGTGAGATGTTGGGTTAAGTCCCGCAACGAGCGCAACCCTCGTCGCATGTTGCCAGCGGTTCGGCCGGGCACCCATGCGAGACCGCCGGCGTTAAGCCGGAGGAAGGTGGGGACGACGTCAAGTCATCATGCCCTCTATGTCCTGGGCTGCACACGTGCTACAATGGCCGGCACAGCGGGGTGCCACTGCGCGAGCACAAGCGAATCCCTAAAGCCGGTCCCAGTTCGGACTGGAGGCTGCAACCCGCCTCCACGAAGTCGGAGTTGCTAGTAATCGCGGATCAGCACGCCGCGGTGAATGCGTTCCCGGGCCTTGTACACACCGCCCGTCACACCACCCGAGTCGTCTGCACCCGAAGTCGTCGGCCTAACCTTTTGGAGGGAGGCGCCGAAGGTGTGGAAGGTAAGGGGGGTGAAGTCGTAACAAGGTATCCGTACGAGAACGTGCGGATGGATCACCTCCTTTCTAGGGAGTACTTAGAAAGCTTTACTGTATAGGTGTGTGTCTTTTCACTTCACTTCTTTGACAGGTGAGTCACAAGTATCCGGTTTTGAGGGTTTACCCCTCGTGTACCTTGAGAGCCGCATAGCACAACAAAAGCAACAATTTTTCTTTTCTAGCAAAAGATAATCGCATCTGATCGCATCAATGCAAAGACATTGATGGTAGTGATATCCCAACCATTGAAAGACAAGGTTTTAAGCAAAAAAAGAAGATGGTAAGGGCACACGGTGGATGCCTAGGCACGGAAAGCCGATGAAGGACGTGACAAGCTGCGATAAGCTGCGGTGAGAGGCACATGCTCGCTGACCCGCAGATATCCGAATGGGCAAACCCGCCAGAACTCATTTTCTGGCACGCCTTAGAAGAACACATATTCTTAGGCGAGGCAACCCGGAGAACTGAAACATCTCAGTAGCCGGAGGAAGAGAAATCAACCGAGATTCCCCAAGTAGTGGCGAGCGAACGGGGATGAGGCCAAACCGCCTGTAGGGAAACCGCAGACGGGGTTGTAGGGCAGGCAATAAAGTGCAGCGCTTGCGGAAGCAGAACAGCATGAAAAGGCTGACTGAAAAGGGTTAGAGTCCCGTACGCGAATCCAACACAGAGCGCATGAGCCTGTTCCTGAGTACTGCCGGACACGTGAAACCCGGTGGGAAGCAGGGGGGACCACCCTCCAAGCCTAAATACTCTTCCGTGACCGATAGTGGACAAGTACCGTGAGGGAAAGGTGAAAAGCACCCCGGGAGGGGAGTGAAATAGTACCTGAAACCGTGTGCTTACAAGCAGTCGGAGCGCTTACCTTGCGTAAGTGTGACGGCGTGCCTTTTGTAGAATGAGCCAGCGAGTTACGGTGTGTGGCAAGGTCAAAGTCAGAAACTGAGCCGAAGCGAAAGCGAGTCTGAATAGGGCGATTGAGTCGCATGCTGTAGACGCGAAGCCAGGTGAGCTATCCTGGGGCAGGCTGAAGCGGGGGTAAGACCCCGTGGAGGGCCGAACCCACTTAGGTTGAAAACTGAGGGGATGACCTCAGGATAGGAGTGAAAGGCTAAACAAACCTGGAGATATCTCGTTCTCCCCGAAATAGCTTTAGGGCTAGCCTCAGGCGTTCAACACTGGAGGTAGAGCACTGAATGGTAGAGGGGGCCTCACCGCCTGCCGACACCAATCAAACTCCGAATGCCAGCGTTTCAGAGCCTGGGAGTCAGAATATGTGGGCTAAGCCGTGTATTCGAAAGGGAAACAGCCCAGACCGTCCGCTAAGGTCCCTAAATTCATGCTGAGTGGCAAAGGATGTGCGTTTGCTCAGACAACCAGGATGTTGGCTCAGAAGCAGCCATTCATTTAAAGAGTGCGTAATAGCTCACTGGTCGAGTGGACATGCGCCGACAATATACGGGGCTAAGCATGGTACCGAAGCGACGGATTGTATCTTTATAGATACTTTGGTAGGGGAGCTTTCTTGTATGGGGTGAAGCGCAAGGATAACCTTGCGTGGACTTGCAAGAAGTGAGAATGCTGGCATGAGTAACGAGAAAGGCGTGAGAAACGCCTGCGCCGTAAACCTAAGGTTTCCTGGGCAAGGCTAATCCTCCCAGGGTCAGTCGGGAGCTAAGGCGAGGCCGGAAGGCGTAGTCGATGCACAGCAGGTAGATATTCCTGCACCTCCAACGTATCGTTTTTACCAATGGGGTGACAAAGCAGGGTAGCTCAAGCGGGGTTCTGGACGTCCCCGTGGAGCCACGTAGGTAGGCGGGTCAGTGAAATGCGGCCTGCCGCTATAAACTGAGGTGGCGCCCGAAACGATTGAGCGAAGTGAGCAAGCCCATACTTTCAAGAAAAACCTCTCGGGAGATACTCGGAGCCCGTACCAAAACCGACACAGGTGGGTGGGTAGAATATACCAAGGCGATCGGGAGAACCATGGTTAAGGAACTCGGCAAAATAACCCCGTAACTTCGGAAGAAGGGGTGCCACAGCGTGTGAGTGCACGTGCTGCACAAGCTGGATGTGGCCGCAGTGAAAAGGTCCAAACGACTGTTTATCAAAAACACAGGACTCTGCTGAAGTCGTAAGACGACGTATAGGGTCTGACGCCTGCCCGGTGCCGGAAGGTCACGAGGAGCTGTCAGCGCAAGCAAAGCAGCAAATCTAAGCCCCGGTAAACGGCGGCCGTAACTATAACGGTCCTAAGGTAGCGAAATTCCTTGTCGGGTAAGTTCCGACCTGCACGAAAGGCGTAACGATTTGGACGCTGTCTCAACCATGGACCCGGTGAAATTGCACTAGTCGTGAAGATGCGACTTACCCGCGGAAGGACGGAAAGACCCCGTGAACCTTTACTGCAGCTAGACATTGGCTGCCGGTCCGTCGTGTAGAGGATAGGTGGGAGACTGAGATATTGAGACGCCAGTCTCAGTGGAGTCACCCTTGGAATACCACCCTCGACGTTCTGGCATCCTAACCCGTGGCCGTGATCCGGCACGGGGAACGTGTCTGGTGGGTAGTTTGACTGGGGCGGTCGCCTCCTAAAGAGTAACGGAGGCGCGCGTAAGGTCTGCTCAGGATGGTCGGCAATCATCCTTTTGAGTGCAAGAGCACAAGCAGGCTTGACTGCGAGGCAAACAAGCCGAGCAGATGGGAAACCAGGCTCTAGTGATCCGGCGGCTTCTGAGTGGAAGGGCCGTCGCTCAACGGATAAAAGGTACTCCGGGGATAACAGGCTGATCTTCCCCAAGAGTCCACATCGACGGGAAGGTTTGGCACCTCGATGTCGGCTCATCGCATCCTGGGGCTGGAGCAGGTCCCAAGGGTATGGCCGTTCGCCATTTAAAGCGGTACGCGAGCTGGGTTCAGAACGTCGTGAGACAGTTCGGTCCCTATCCTCCGTGGGCGTAGGAAAATTGAGGGAGGCTGCCCCTAGTACGAGAGGACCGGGGTGGACGGACCTACGGTGTACGGGTTGTCTACCACAGGCACTGCCCGGTAGCTGAGTCCGGTTGGGATAACCGCTGAAAGCATCTAAGCGGGAAGCCCGTCCCAAGATGAGTTTTCCTTTCGGTAAGGCCCCTCGTAGACCACGAGGTTGATAGACCGCAGGTGTACGTGCAGCAATGCATTGAGCCGAGCGGCACTAATCGGCCGAGCTCTTCTTTTTACGATATCACGTATGCGATATATCTTTTGCCTTATATGTGTGCTATGCGGCCCTGAAGGTACACGTTTCCCTTCACAAGAGAATATCCCTCGTTGGTCAGCGATTATGGCAGGGGAGGTACACCTGGTCCCATTCCGAACCCAGAAGTTAAGCCCCCGAGCGCCGAGAGTACTGCGGTGTAGTCCGTGGGAGGGTAGGTCGTCGCTGACCAACGAGGGATATTTTTGTAGTTAGATATTGATTGAGGATCAAGGGCTTCGGTTGTTGGTTCTTGGTTTGTATGTTCCCGTATCATCTTGCTGATCGACTCAATTGCCATTCCTGTTGCGTTTTATTTGTCGGCCAGGATGTGTGTATAAGATTCTGCACTGTGGCTGGTAGATAGGTATTATTCACATAGAAAAGTTTGATGTACCTAACGGTTCCTCATTTCGATTGCTATCCTTTACTATTTCATTGAATGGTTCTGTGTGGGAACCTTATGAGGCGTACAATGATGTATTCTTGGGCCATTGGAATCGTTCAGCAAATGAATATGTATTCATTTGCTGATATCTATTGTCACAATCTCAGAAGGGATCGTTGGCATGATCAAACTTATCGCGACCGATATGGACGGTACGCTTCTCGATGAACACTCGCAGGTACCGCCTGAGACATATGAGCTAGTAGAAGCGCTTCGAGAGAAGGGCATCATATTTGTGGCAAGTAGTGGTCGCCGCTATGACACGCTGCGTTGGTTCTTCAAACCCGTAGCGGACAAGATGGATTTCGTAGCCTCGCTGGGCTGTCAAGTCTACGCAGATGGAAAGCTTTTGGATCGGGAAGATTTTTCGTACCTAGGTATTCAAAAACTCTACCAAACGTGTGAGCAATTTGATTGCCTGCATATGGTTTTATATGACGATGCGCATACCTATATCCTGGATGACCTGTCCCACTATGTGCGCGAACTTGATAAGGATTTGCCGAACGCCCAGCGAGTCGATGATCCACCTGCCCCGGATGTCAGCATCATCAAAGCCGCAGTGTGCTGTGACCGTCCCAAGGATTGCATGGATATGACCTACGTCCTCGAGCGGGAGCTCGGCGATGAGTTTGTCTTTATGCCTTCCGGCGATACCTGGATCGATACGTTGCCCCGCGGCATAAACAAGGCGACTGGGTTAGCTCAGCTGATGCAGTACTACGGCATCGAACGTGACGAAGTCGTAGCCTTCGGAGACTCTATGAACGATTACGCGATGCTTCGCTATGTTGGGCACCCACTGGTGATGGGCAACGCCCTCTATGCGGTGCAACAGATTGCTGAGCGCGTGATCGGAACCAATAAAGAGTACGCCGTGCAGCAGGAAATACGCAAGATTCTGGGGAGTGTGAAGTAAGCTAATCACCTTCTGCGTCGAGCGTGGTTTGCTTAGGGTATTGCTTTGTTTGTATGCGTGATAAAGGGGTCAATGCCATATGGATTTCTTTGATGTTGTAAAACAGCGTGGGAGTTACCGCGATGAATTTCTTCCTGTCGAGGTACCGGATGAGGATCTCAAGGCTATTCTTGATGCAGGTGTCAGGGCACCTTCCGGATATAACGGTCAAACCGTCTCGTTCATCGCCGTCCGGGATGCAAAGCTCAGGCAACAGATTGCTGAGCTTCTGCCGACTCCAGCCACCAAGACTGCGCCGGTTATCCTGGTCGTAGCCAGTGAGCCTAATGATCATGGCAGCATGAACTTTGAGATGGTGGACTACGGCGCTGCGACTGAGAACCTCATGCTCGCGATCACCGCCTGTGGCTGCGCCGGGGTCTGGATGGACGGCATGGTTCGCTCAGGTGATATGAGCGCAAAGCTCGCGAAGTTGCTGCATGTTTCCGAAGGCAAGACGATCCGTACGATCGTCCCATTTGGGAAACCTGCCAAGCCGGTTTCCCAAAAGGAGAAGAAGCCTTTAGGCGAGCGGGCAAAGATCCTATAGTCCTTGTTTACAGAGACCTGATCTATACGCCTGATCAAGCCTGACTGCGGCACTAAATGAGCCTGATAGCGGGCCATTTGGCGCTGATTTGTGAGGCGAGAATACATGATTCAGAGTCTCACTATTGCTGTTTCTACAGGTCTGTTTTATCGAAGAAGCTGGTATGGCACTCTTTGAGCTTTGTGACGTTACGGTATCTTACAGCGATCTCCTGAGCTCCCAATCAGATGGGCCCACATCAAGGGGTGAGGATGTATCGAAGGCAGACAGAGCTTCCCAACAGTCTTCGGTGCCGCCCGTGAATGATGTCTCACTGGCGCTCGACGCAGGGTGCATCTATGACTTGACGGGGCCCTCAGGCTCCGGTAAGACCACGCTTTTGCGCGCCTGTGCCCGCCTGCTGCCCCTGCAGGGCGGCACGATGCTCCTGGACGGTCAGGACTTTCGTACCTTTGAGCCGACGGAGTGGCGGCAAAGAGTCGCTCTGGTGCCGCAGAAGGCGACGCTCATACCCGGAACCGTACGAGACAATCTGCTGCTACCTTGGACGCTTACAGTGCGTGAGAGCGCCCCACGTCCGAAGGATGATTACTTAGAGCAGTGCCTCGAGGATGCAAAACTTGAGGTGGGACTTTCGCGCAATGCCGCGCAGCTCTCCGGCGGGCAGGCTGCCCGTGTGGCACTTTTGAGGGTCCTTGTAACGAAGCCGCAAGTACTGCTGCTCGACGAGGTGGATGCATCGCTCGACGATGAGTCCGCACGCGCAGTAGGGAACATGATCGTGCGCTTTGTAGGAAACAAGGCCTGTGCGCTGCGTATCCGCCATCGCCCCAATGATGGGCTGGCCAAAGGCACCCATCACTTAGAAGCGGGAAAGTTGACCTATTCGGAGAATGCATAAGGTGACGATTTAGGCACCACAAGGGGATATGCGTGAGAGGATCTGTGCTATGCAGCAAGCAGGCGTGATCGATATTGGATATTTGGAGCTTATTTTGGCGGCGGGTTTCATGCTCGTGGCCGCCTATGTCTCCTGGCGGATGAAGCTAGGTCAGGAAAAGAGCATTGCGATCGCGACAGTGCGGGTCTTTTTGCAGCTGCTCGCGATGGGCTTCATCCTCATCTACATCTTCCAGTACCAGAGTTGGTGGCTCGTTCTATTGGTGATGTTCTGCATGAGCCTCTTTGCCGCGCGCATCGCCTGTGACCGTATCAAGCTGCACCTCGATGGGTTGTGGATCGACGTGTATGCCTCCATCACCCTCTCCTCAGTCGTTATCGCTTTGATCGTTGTCGAAGGCATCATCCACGCGACACCCTGGTACAGCGCCCGGCAGCTGATCCCGATTACGGGGATGGCAATGGGGAACACGCTCTCCGCAGTCGCCCTTGCGACCAGCAGATTGTTCGCGGACCTGGACTCACGCTCCGACGAGATTTTTGCGCTTGTGGCGTTGGGGGCGACTCCGCAGGAGGCCGCGATGCCCTCTATTCGCTCCGCTGTGGGCGCAGGTATTATGCCGACGATCGCGGGGATGTCCGCGGCGGGTATCGTACAGATCCCGGGCATGATGAGCGGGCAGATCCTGGCTGGCGCCGATCCGGTGACTGCGGCTAAGTACCAGATCGTGGTGCTGCTCATGATGTCAGCGGCGACAACGCTGGCGATTGTGATGGCATGCTTCTTGACCTACCGCAAGCGCTTCTCTGAGTCAGGCTACTACCTGGATCCTGGCATGCGGGCAAAACAGAGCTGATATGGGCTGAAACGATATCGCTCAACGATATACGTTCACGATGAAGCCAGGCGTCTCAGAGCCTCAGGGACGCCTGGTTTAGTTGATCGGTGTGGTACTTACTGTTCTATCAGGAGGTGATGTTGCCGAACTCGGAGAGCTTGAGCTTCGGGTTGTTCTCGACCGCCCAGTTGAGGTTCCACTCACTCGTGAAGAGCAGCAGATGCTTGCCCTGCATATCCAGGACACGGGCGGTGTCACGGGTGAGGTTCAAGGTCTTGGTATCGAGCTTCTCGGGGCTGTTCTGGATCCAGCGGATCAGGGTGTAGGGGAGGGGTGAGCGGCGCACTTCGACATGGTACTCACTCTGTAACCTGTGTTCGAGGACGTCGAACTGCAGGACGCCGACAGCACCGACGATCACGGACTCCAAGCCGCAGCCCTCCTCGTGAAAGATCTGGATAGCGCCTTCCTGTGAGAGCTCGGACATACCCTTGACGAACTGCTTGCGCTTTAAGGTATCCACCTGCGTGATGCGGGCAAAGTGCTCGGGGGCAAAGGTCGGAATCGGTGGGTATTTGACCGGGGTCTTGCCAGCGCAGATCGTGTCGCCGATCGAGAAGATGCCCGGGTCAAAGAGCCCTACGATATCCCCGGCATACGCCTCATCTACGATTGCGCGGTCGTCTGCCATCATCGAGGTGCCGGTGGCAAGCTTCATATACTTGTCGCCCTGCACGTGGTAGGCGCTCATACCGCGCTCAAACTTACCGGAGCATACGCGCAGAAACGCGATGCGGTCCCGGTGGTGGGGGTCCATATTGGCTTGGATCTTGAAGACGAAGCCACTGAAGGGGTTCCTGACCGGATTGACCGGCTTTTTGGTGAGGGTGTCGGTGTAGAAGAGGGGCTCCGGGGCCAGACGCAGGAAATCCTGCAGGAAGGGTTCGACGCCGAAGTTGGTGAGGGCGGAGCCAAAGAAGACCGGGGTGACCTCGCCGGTACGGAAGGACTCGAAGTCGAAGTCGTTGCCCGCGCCGTCCAGAAGCTCGATATCCTCCTGCAGCTTCTCGTGCTCCTCATGGCCGATAATCTCGCCGAGCTTGGGGTCACCGAGCTCAACCTCTACCTCTCTGACCTTCTTGGTGGCATTGGCGGTCTCAGTCCTCTCAAAGAGCAGGACGTGGTGGGAATTGCGGTCGTAGACGCCCTTGAAGCCCTTGCCGCTCCCGATCGGCCACGTTACCGGATACGTCGCGATCCCTAATACGTTCTCGATCTCCTCCATCAGCTCGAAGGGGTCACGGATATCGTGGTCGAGCTTGTTGACGAAGGTGAAGATCGGGATGTGCCTGAGCGTGCAGACCTTGAAGAGCTTGATGGTCTGTGCCTCAACGCCGCGGGCGCCGTCGATCACCATGACTGCCGAGTCCGCCGCCATAAGCGTTCTGTATGTGTCCTCGGAGAAGTCCTGGTGGCCCGGGGTGTCCAGAATATTGATGCACTTGCCCTGGTAGGTGAACTGCAGGACCGAGGAGGTGACGGAGATGCCGCGCTCCTTCTCGATATCCATCCAGTCTGACACGGCATGCTTGGCAGAGCTCTTCCCTTTAACGGAGCCCGCAGTTTGAATTGAGCCGGTATAGAGCAAGAGTTTTTCGGTCAGGGTCGTCTTTCCGGCATCCGGATGCGAGATGATTGCGAAAGTACGACGCCGGGAAATCTGATCCGACAGATATGACATGGAATTCCTTTGCGTGTATAGATGGGGGAGTATCCCTGCTCTTAGTTGTATGAACTTATCTATTGTAGCGGGGTTGCTTGGCGTTGTGAAACAGGTGCACGGGATGCAAAAAAGCGCTAGAAACCGAGCAGTAAGAGGACTGCGACGTAGGCAGTGCTGGCAGCGAGAGCGCCCCAATCGCCTGCATGCATCTTAAGGGGGTGCCAGTGGCTGCGCCCAGCTCCTCCCTCATAGGAGCGGGCGTCGAGGGCGCGCCCCACGTTGTGGGCGTGACGCACACAGCTTGCGAGCAGCGCGATCGTGACCGGGCCGATCGCCTGAAGGCGTTTGGTGGGGGAGTTGGAGTCCCAACCACCGCCACGTGCGGTCTGCGCGTCGACGATTGCGGAGGCTTCGTCGGCGATTGTCGGGATAAACCGCAGCATCAGTGAGAACACCATCGCCAACTCATGCCCCGGAAGCCCGATAGAGGAAAGTGGGGAGAGCAGTGCGTCGAAGGCATCGGTGAGCTGGGTTGGAGTGGTAGTGAGAAGCAGCAGGGCCCCCATCAGGATTGCGATCGAGAAGCGCAGCGGGTAGCAGATGGCGTCCCAGACCCCGAGGTTCGTGATGCGCAGGATGCCCCACTGGATGAGCGGGGTGCCACCCTGCACAAAGAAAAGGTTGAAGATAGAGAGGGCGCACAGGATCACCACGAGCGGTTTGATTGACTGCATCACTTTATGCGGTGGGATGTGGCTGATTCGTACGATCATAAAGGCGCAGGCTAAGCCATAGATCAACTGCAACGGGGTGTGGATAAAAAAGACGGTGATCATCCAGACGAGGGCGACGCCGATCTTTGCGCGGGGATCCATCCTGTGGAGGTGAGAGGTAGCCGGATAGTACTGGCCGATCGAAATACGCAGCGCCATCTCTCTCATCTCCTTTCCGAGGATCTAGTGCAAAGCTGTCACAAGCGCCTCGAGCGTGAGTGGGGCGCCGAGAAACGTATCGAGGGAAGTATCCACCGGGAGGATATCCTGCTTTTTCAGAGTTTCGCCTAAGGCAAGCGCAAAGCGCAAGGCATGGGGCAATCCCAGGCCGCAGTTGTGCAGCAGCGCCTGATGCTTGGGAGTGAAGATCTCCCGTGGGCTTCCCTGGGCGATCACGCGTGACTCGTTGAGTACGACGACCTGTTCGAAGCGGGCTGCGTCTTCCATCGAGTGGGTGATCTCAATCAGGGTCACGCCTTCCTCGCAGGCCCGCTTGAGCGCTAAGGTAAGCTCCGCTCTGCCTGCAGGGTCGAGCCCTGCCGTCGGCTCATCGAGTACGAGGATAGGTGGATTCATCGCAAGTACTCCTGCAAGGGCACACAAGCGCTTCTGACCCCCGGATAATTCAAAGGGTGAGTATTGAGCCTTATCCTGCATTCCGACGGTCTCAAGAGCCTGAGAGACCCTCTTGTTGACTTCCTCTTCGGAAAGGCCCATGTTGTGCGGACCGTAAGCGACGTCTTCGGCAACCGTCTGGGCGAAGAGCTGCCGCTCGGGGTGCTGCATCACATACCCGATGTGGCCATGCAGTTCCCGACGCTGTCCCTTTTCATCGGTGCGGATGCCTTCGACAGTGATGGTCCCGCTATCGGGGACCTCGAGTGCACATAACAGACGTGCCAGCGTTGACTTGCCCGAGCCGGTCTGCCCGATGATGGCGGTCGTCGATCCTTTGTCAAAGGTGAGGTTGAGATCCTGAAGGGCTGGGTGTCTGCGCGAGGAGGTATCGAAGTAGCGGTAGGAGACGTCATCCACCGTAATCTGTGGCGCATCGGAGGTTTTGACTTTCGTAGGAGTCATAGGCGCTTCGAAGTAGAAGGCCTCCGGAGAAGCCGGTTGTATTCGCTGCGTCAGTGCGTGGATCAGTTCAGATTCAGAGGCGGTCCAGGCGATACCGGAGTCAGTGAGCTGGGCCGACAAGCGTGCGGCAAAGGGCTCTGTAAGCCCTACGGAGCGGATCTGGTCGGTGTGGGAGAAGACCTCTTCCGGTGTCCCATCGAGGATGATGGAGCCGTGGGAGAGGACGATCACACGGTCTGCTGCGAGGGCTTCCTCCATAAAGTGGGTGATGTGGACTAAGGTGATGCCCTCATCGTGCAACTGATCCATCACTTTCATGATGGAGCGGCGACCACGGACGTCCAACAAGGCTCCCGGCTCGTCGAATACCAGCAGCTTGGGATGCATCGCCAGCGCCGAGGCGATTGCCACACGCTGCTGCTGGCCACCGGAGAGCCTCGTCGGGTCAGCCTGGGCATAGGGTTCCATTGCGACACGATGCAGCTCTTCTCTAACCCGTTTTTCGATCTCCTCAGAGGGGAGCCCTAAGTTCTCCGGTCCGAAGGCGACTTCGTCGGCGACGACGGTCGTGACGATCTGATCGCCCGGGTTCTGAAAGACAAGCCCGAGGTCACGGCGCGCCTTGCGGTAGGCCTCGAAGTCAACACCTCGATCGTCGAGTACCTTGTAGCCGATGAGCTCAACGGTTCCCTCGTCGGGAGCTAACAGCCCACAGAGGACTGAGGCTAAGGTTGACTTGCCGGAGCCGTTAGCCCCGAGAATGCAGAGGCGCTGGCCCTCGGGGATTTCGAGCGACAAGTCATCTAAGGCCCGTATCTTATCGAAGGTCAGCGTCACATGGTCAAGTTTCGCTGCCAGTGCATGCTCTGTCATAGGGAATTTCTCAATGCCCAGTTACTCGTTGTCGACCAGTGCCTTGGAGACCGGCTTGTAGATAAGAGCAGTGACCACGCAGTTGATAGCGACCTTGAGAGCGTTGAAAGGCAAAAGGAACGGGACGATCATATTGACGACAGCGCTCATATCCATACCGGCGTAGATCGGGGTCACGACGATGTTCGCCAGGATGCAGCAGATGATAGAGACGATAGAGCCGACGATCATACCGATACTGGAGCCACGGCGGGTGGTGTCATGCTGATAGATGAGGCTTGCGGGCCACACGAGTGACAGCGTTGCGATGATCGCCATCAGCATCCCCCAGAAGCCGGATGTCGTTGCAATATGGGGGAGGTAGGAAATGATGGAGACCGCGACGCCGGTGGCAGGGCCGAAGGCAAAGCCCGCGATCAAGCAGATGATGCCGGAGGGGTCATAGTGCAGCCAGGGGACTGCCGGAAGCAGCGGGACCTCGATAAAGAGGGTGCAGACCGCAGCGAGGGCGCAGAAGAGCGCCGTGATTGCGATGCGGCGGGTGCTCCAGTTTCCCTGCGCGGTCGTTGAGTGGATATCATGTTGAGAAGTAGGTTGAGCCATAGTGGCTTCCTCCGTTTCTTTCATCCGGACTCTAACCGTTGGTTTTGGATTTTCACCAAATCAGCCGCCCCTCTGCGGCGCGCGGACTTAAAGGCCTCGATGTGTCTTCTTACCACCAGTGAGGAATTGCACCTCGCCCTGAAACCTACAGCTGCACTCTAGCATGTTCTGTGTCCAATACCAAGGCTGCGGTAGCAAGGCGAGACATATTCACAGAGCTGTAATAAATCAGATTACATGATGATACTTTTGAAGCACAGGCGCCGCGCTGTGCGCAAGCGGTGCGATCTTGAGGGATCAAATCCAAAGAGAGCTCTGGTATTCTACTATGAGCTCAAACAACGAGCAGACCCGGGTGCACCGGATATAGAAGGGGATGTCCTATGAGCACAGCAGAACACAGTGGGTTGGTATGTCGGCTCCGCACTCTTGTAGGGGATACCAATGTCGTGACTGATGAGCCGATGGTCGAGCACACGACCTTCCGTATCGGTGGCCCTGCCGATGTCTTTGTGACACCGGGGAACGCGCAGGAAATCGCACAGGTGTTGGATCTCTGTAAAGAGCTGGACGAGCCCTACTTTGTGTTGGGGCGCGGCTCTGACCTCTTGGTGAGCGATGCGGGATACCGCGGGGTGATCGTCTCCTTAGTGCGACTCAACAAACTGGAGCTGCACGGTACCCAGGTGATCTGTGGGGCAGGGGTGACTTTAAAGAAGGTTGCCGCCTTCGCCCGCGACGATAGCCTCACCGGGCTGGAGTTCGCTTCCGGTATCCCGGGCTCTGTCGGGGGTGCGGTCTTTATGAACGCCGGCGCTTACGGCGGGGAGACAGCGGATGTGGTCTCTTCGATTTGGGCACTCAACCCCGAAGGTAAGCTCGCCACCTATAGGAACGCTGAGCTGGAGTTTGGCTACCGCCAAAGCCTCGTACGTCGTGTAGGCCTGATCGTGCTGGAGGTGACCTACAGCCTGAAGCCGGGGGACAAGGAGCAGATCCAGGCTACGATGAATGGCCTGGCTCAGCGTCGTCGGGAGAAACAGCCGCTCGAGTATCCGAGCGCCGGCTCCACCTTCAAGCGCCCGAAAGGGTATTTCGCCGGCAAGCTGATTACCGATGCGGGGCTCAAGGGATACCGCGTGGGAAATGCCTGCGTCAGCGAGAAACATGCCGGATTTGTAGTTAATCTCGGCGGGGCGACCGCTAAAGATATCCATGCGGTCATCGAACATGTGCAGGATGAGGTGCAGCGCCAATTTGGGGTCCACTTGGAGCCTGAAGTGCGCTTTTTAGGCTAATTTGATACCTGAGTCTGATTTTAAGGGTCTGGGTGTTTCTGTGGATATGCTTCTGTTACATCCGATGTGGCTTTATAGTAATTAGATTGAACTAGTCCTATTCGCAGAAATGATCCGTGAGGAGTGAACAGAGCATTGCCGGAATCAGAGAATCAGGAAAGGAAGCATCAATCCTCGCTGACGCGCCGAAGTGCCCTTAAATTGTTTACAGGTATGTTGGGTTTGGCTGCCATCCTGCACCACCCGATACCCGCTTTGGCAGACGATGTGACGGATGCGACCAATGCCGCCAATGATGCTGCCGGTAAGCTTGCTGATACGCAGAAGCAGTTGGCTGATGCGCAGGCGCAGTACAACGATATTCAGAATCAGCTGAACCAGATCCAATCCGACTATGAGGACATGGCACGACAGCAGTCCCAGACGCTCGATCAGATCGAGGATGTACAGCGTCAGATCGATGCGACGCAGGAAGCGGTCGATCAGAAGCAGGCGGAGCTGGACGAGAAGCGCGGAATTCTGTCAAAACGCATGTCTTCCGATTATAAAGCGGGAAAAGATAATTTCCTGTCTGTCATATTGAATTCTGAGAGCTTTGAAGACCTGTTCCAGAACGTGTACTACATGGATAAGATCTCGGCTCAGGACAGCCAAATCATTGCGGAGACCAAAGCTGCCAAAGAGGCCTTGGATCAGCAGCGGGCCCATCTGATCGAAGAGAAGTCTCAGCTCGATGAGCTCAACAGCCAGCAGCTCGATCAGATGAACCAGATGAGCGCAAAGCGCGATGAGGTCTCTCAGTTGCTCGGCCAGGCCAATTCAAGCGTACAGGATCTGCTCAAACAGCAGGATTCCGATCTGATGGCGTACAACCAGGCAGAAGAGGCGCGCCTGAAAGCGGAGGCGCAGGCGCAGGCACAGGCCCGCTCACAGGGAGGAACGCCGGTGGCAGGCGCCGCAGCTAATGTTGTGACCGGCTCAGGCTCTTTGGCAGATGTCCTCAATTCGTGCAACTCTACCCCGTTTGCAGGCGTCGGCTACTGCGCGACCTGGGTGACCAATGTCTTTGTCAACGCAGGCGTCGGTCGCTACGGCGGCAACGCGAACGACATGTACGCGCGCTGGTGCGGCAGCTCCAACAGGGGTGGCCTACAGCCGGGTATGATCATCGCGGTGTCTTCCTGCGATGGAGACGCGGCAGGCCGTATCTACGGTCACGTGGGCATCTATGTGGGTAACAACACCGTGATGGACAACTACAACACGATCCGTCACGTTAATCTCGACGACTGGATCAACGCAATGAGCCACATCGTGACCCCGCGCTGGGGCTGGATGGGCGGCGTTACGCTCTCCTAAGTCAGCTGCTTTCACACAATGATTGTTTGAACAGCAGGCGCGCCTGCCGTCTCTATAGCTGCGGCGGCTAGTTCTTAAGCGAATTGAGGGGAGCGGGGAAGCGTCCGCCACGGTGGGCGAAGATCGAACCTGCATACTTGTTGACCGGCATGACCGGAGCGGAGCCGAAGAGCCCGCCGAACTGAAGCACATCGCCTTCCTTCTTACCAATTGCGGGGATGAGGCGTACGGCAGTCGTCTTGGTGTTGATCACGCCGATCGCCATCTCGTCGGCGATGATGCCGCAGATGGTCTCAGGCGAGGTGTCACCCGGGATCGCGATCATATCGAGACCGACGGAACACACTGAGGTCATCGCCTCGAGCTTCTCGATGGAGAGCGCGCCTTTCTCTGCAGCTTCGATCATGCCTGCGTCCTCGGAGACCGGGATGAAGGCGCCGGAGAGGCCGCCCACCGAGCTTGACGCCATGACCCCGCCCTTTTTGACGCAGTCGTTTAAGAGCGCCAGAGCGCAGGTGGTGCCGGGGCCACCGCAGGTGTCGACGCCGATGATCTCCAAGATCTTGGCTACTGAGTCGCCGGCTGCTGGGGTTGGGGCGAGCGAGAGGTCCACAATGCCCTTCTGTACGCCGAGCCGCTTTGAAGCCTTCCGGCTTATCAGCTCGCCGGCGCGGGTGATCTTGAAGGCGGTGCGCTTGGTCGTCTCGGCGACGGTCATGAGATCCGCATCCTTGGGCAGCTGCTCAAGTGCGGCAGCCATAACGCCTGGGCCGGAGACGCCGACGTTGATCACCGCATCCGCCTCACCGGTGCCGTGCACCGCTCCCGCCATGAACGGAGAATCCTCGACCATGTTGCAGAAGGTGACGAACTTCGCGGCGCCGTAGCAGTCGCTATCTTGGGTCGCCCTGGCACACTCGATAATCGTGTTGGCCGCCAGGAGCGCTGCATCCATGTTGATGCCGGCACGAGTGGAGGCGATATTGAGTGAGGAGCAGACCCGCTCAGTGGTGGAGAGGGCCTTGGGGATGGAAGCGATGAGATGCTTGTCCGCGTCGCCCATGCCTTTCTGCACCAAGGCGGAGAAGCCGCCCATAAAGTCGATGCCTAGGGTCTGCGCGGCCTTGTCCATCGCCTGGGCGAGCGGGGATAGGTCCTTATCCGGGCAGGCGGAGGCGATCATTGCGATCGGAGTGACCGAGATGCGCTTGTTGGCGATGGGGATGCCGTACTCGCGCTCGAGGTCCTCCGCGGTTTCCACCAGGTGTTCTGCCTGGGTGGTGATGCGGTCATAGACCTTGGTGCACATGCGCTTCATGTCCTCGTCAGCGCAGGGGAAGAGCGAGATCCCCATCGTGATGGTCCTCAGATCGAGGTTTTGCTCTGCCACCATTGACAAAGTCTCATTGACCTCATTGGGGGTTATGTCCATAGCTTCACTTTTCTGTCGATGTCTGCTGTGCCGTAAAGTATAGGGGCACGAGTCGTGAGCAGTGTCTGCTCAATACACACTTGAAACCTTTTTGGTTCCTACACCTGTCTCATCTTCTCGAGCTCTTCGGTGTAGTGCTTGGCTTTGGCCTTGTTGCCCCGGTTTTGGTACTGTAGCGAGATGAGGGACAGAAGCTCCGCGCGCTCCATACCCTTCGCTTTCGGCAGCTCCTTGAGCATCCGCTCCAGGTACTCAGAGCTCTTGCGAGCGATAATGTTGTACATCATACGGTCGTGCTGGGCGGTCTGCTTCGCGTCGCTCGCCTCGATTGCGTCGAGCATCTTGCCGGCGCGCTTGTAGGCTCCGGTGTCCAGGTAGAGCTCAAAGGCGCGCTGGTTTGCGATATCGCGCTGCCGTTTACCGAGGTGTTTGCTGGTCTGGATCTGGCGGATCAGCTCGATCGCCTCCTTGTTGCGGTCGAGCGCGACATAGGCGTCGAGTCTCACCATGGCTAGCGGGAAGGGATGCGTGAAGAAGCGCGCAGCGAAGTGGGTGGTGTATTCCAGCACCCCCTCGTAATCCTGCGTCTGCAGCAGGTGGGAGAGCTTGCGTGAGACCCGGTTCCTCATGAATATATCGAGCAGGACCAGGATAAAGACCAAAAGCAGAGTTATCTGAAGCGGAGTTGCCATCGTTGTCCTTACCGTATGCGGTATTGCAGCAAACAAAGCTAGAGCATAGCAAAAAGCGATTGGGGATACAAAAAGAGGTCCTGAGCGCCTCAAACGGGTGGGGCCTCACAGTTACAGGTGCGCCTACAGCTGGAAGTAGGAGACGCCGCCTTCAAGGAGCGGCTGGAAGGTGTCGCCAGGGATATTCTGGTAGCACCCCTTGCTCACACGCTCGGTGTGTCCCATCTTGCCTAGGATACGGCCGTCGGGACTCGTGATGCCTTCGATTGCCAGGTAGGAGCCGTTCGGGTTGTACTTCAGGTCGTAGGAGGGGCTGCCCTCATCGTCGACGTACTGGGTTGCGATCTGACCGGTGTCCTTCAGCTGCTTCAGCACCTCGTCGGAGGCTACGAATCTGCCCTCACCGTGGCTGATTGCGACGCGGTGAAGGTCACCGACCTTGCACTTGCTGAACCAGACCGACTTGTTTGAGGCGACGCGGGTGGTCACGATCTTGGACTGGTGGCGACCGATAGGGTTGAAGGTCAGCGTCGGGCTCGCGCTCGTGGCATCCACGATGTCACCGTAGGGGACGAGACCCAGTTTGATCAGAGCCTGGAAGCCGTTGCAGATACCGAGGATCAGGCCGTCACGTTTCTGGAGCAGGTCACGCACCGCCTCGGTGATCGCAGGGTTCCTGAAGAAGGCACAGATAAGCTTTGCAGAGCCCTCAGGCTCGTCGCCACCGGAGAAGCCGCCCGGGATCATCAGAATCTGGCTCGCATTGATCGCCTCTACGAGGGCATTGACGGACTCGGTGACCTCTTCAGGCTCGAGGTTTTTGATTACGAGGGAGTAGGGGATGGCACCCGCACGTCTCCAGGCACGCTCAGAGTCGAACTCGCAGTTGGTGCCTGGGAAGACCGGGATAATGACACGAGGTTTTCCGAAGTCCTTGCCGGTAGCCTGCAGGCGATAGGTCGCGTGCTTATCAGTCGTATAGCTTACGGTCTCGAGTTTGGGGCCTGCGACGGTGCCACGGTAGGGGTAGACGCCCTCGAGCGGCTCCTCCCAGGCTTCCTGCAGCTCAGCGAGATCAAGGGTCTCATTGCAAGCCTTGAACGTATAGTCACTGGTCACGGTACCGAGCAGCGCTACGGTGACGCCTTCGGGTGCCTCCGGTACTTCGTAGTCGTCGTTGAGCTCGACGATGAAGGAGCCGTAGACCGGGGTGAAGAGGCTCTCCTGCGTGAAGACATCTTCGACAGCGATGCCGAGCTTGTTGCCGACGCACATCTTGAAGAGCACCTCAGCGGCCCCGCCGTAGCCCGGTGTGGCGATTGCGCGGATTGCCTTATCGGCGATCAGACGGTGGACGTAGTCGTAGGCCTCTTTGAGCGCGGTGGCATCGGGGACAATCCCGTCGGAGTTATAAGAGGGGACTACCGCGCAGACGCGGTCGCTGGCCTGCTTGAACTCAGGGCTCACGATCGAGTCGGTTGTACCGAGGCCCACTGCGAAGGAGACAAGCGTAGGTGGCACGTCGAGGTTCTCGAAGGAGCCGGACATGGAGTCCTTGCCGCCGATCGAGGCGATACCCAGATCGACCTGTGCCATCAGTGTGCCCAAGAGGGCTGCCGTGGGTTTGCCCCAGCGGGCAGGGTCCTTGCGCAGGCGCTCGAAGTACTCCTGGAAGGTGAGGTACATCTGTTTGTGGTCAAAGCCGGTGGCGACCAGCTTGGAGATGGATTCCACTACGGAGAGGTAGGCGCCGCGAAACTGGTCTTGCTCCATCAGATAGGGGTTGAATCCCCAGGCCATGCCTGAGCAGGTCGCGGTCTCACCCTTGACCGGGAGCTTTGCCACCATCGCCTGTGCCGGGGTCAACTGGGTCTTTCCACCGAAGGGCATCAGCACGCTGCTTGCACCGATCGTGGAGTCAAAGTGCTCAGCTAGACCCTTGTTAGAGGCGACGTTGAGGTCGCTCACGAGTGAGAGCATCTTCTCGTGCAGGTCGGAGCCAGACCACTCGCGGTGATAGGGCTTCTGCTTCTCAACGTGGACCGTCTGGTACTTCGGGGCGCCGTTGGAGTTCAGGAACTCACGGGAGATATCGACGACTGTGTCGCCGCGCCACACCATCTTCATGCGCGGCTCTTTCGTCACACGAGCGACGACGGTGGCCTCCAGGTTCTCTTCGTGTGCGATGTTCAGGAATTTGTCTACATCCTCCGGTGCGAGGGCGACGGCCATACGCTCCTGAGATTCGGAGATCGCAAGCTCGGTGCCGTCAAGACCCTCATATTTCTTGGGAACGCGATCGAGGTCGATATAAAGTCCGTCGGCGAGTTCGCCGATTGCCACCGAGACGCCGCCGGCGCCGAAGTCGTTGCAGCGCTTGATGAGGCGGCAGGCATCCTTTCTGCGGAAGAGGCGCTGAAGTTTACGTTCGACCGGAGCGTTGCCTTTCTGTACCTCAGCCCCATCCTGTGACAGGGACTCTTTGTTGTGTGCCTTGGAGGAGCCGGTGGCGCCGCCGATACCGTCACGGCCGGTTCTGCCGCCGAGCAGGATGATCTTATCACCCGGTTCAGGCGTCTCACGTCTGACGTGGTCACGAGGGGTTGCGCCTACGACGGCACCGATCTCCATACGCTTGGCAACATAGCCCGGGTGGTAGAGCTCGCTCACCTGTCCGGTTGCCAGGCCGATCTGGTTGCCATAGCTGGAGTAGCCCTGAGCAGCGCTGCGGCAGATCTTGCGCTGGGGCAGCTTGCCCTGGAGGGTCTTCGAGACGCTCTCGGTTGGGTCTCCCGCGCCGGTGACGCGCATCGCCTGGTAGACGTAGCTTCTGCCGGAAAGCGGGTCGCGGATTGCGCCGCCGATACAGGTGGCGGCACCGCCGAAGGGCTCGATCTCGGTTGGGTGGTTGTGCGTCTCATTCTTGAAGAGGAAGAGCCAGTCCTCGTCGTGGCCGTCGACATCCACGGTGCACTTCACGGTGCAGGCGTTGATCTCCTCGGACTCATCCTGTGCGGTGAGGATGCCTTTTGCCTTCAGATACTTGGCGCCGAGGGTACCCATATCCATTAGACTGACCGGCTTCTTCTTGCGCTTAAGCTCTTTGCGCATTGTAAGGTACTTGTCGTACGCCTCCTGAACCATATCGTCGTCGATCGTGACGGAATCCAGATTGGTGTTGAAAGTTGTGTGGCGGCAGTGGTCTGACCAATAGGTATCGATCATCTTGACCTCAGTGATAGTCGGGACTCTGCCCTCTTTTGCGAAGTACTGCTGGCAGAAGGTGATATCAGCCAGATCCATCGCTAAGCCGCGATCGTCGATAAACTGCTGCAGCTGCTCCTGCGTACGATCAAGGAAGCCCTCCAGGTGCTCCACCGGCTTCGGAGTGGGGTAGGTGGTCTTGAGCGTCCTCTTCTTATCGAGGGAAGTCTCGCGGGCTTCAACCGGGTTAATTACGTAGTTTTTGATTGCAGCGAGGTCCTTGTCGGAGAGGTTGCCCTCGAGGATGTAGACCCTTGCGAAACGCACCAGCGGCCGGTCCTTCTGGCTGATCAGCTGGATGCACTGGCTTGCAGAGTCTGCGCGCTGATCGAACTGGCCGGGAAGTGACTCAACGGCGAAGACGATTGCGCCATCGGGATAGGTGGGCATCTCTTCCAGCGTCACGTTGTCGACTTCAGGCTCGCTGAAGACCACGGGTGTACAGGCATCGAAGAGCTCTTTGGAGATGCCTTCCACATCGTAGCGGTTGATGATACGCAGACCGGTGAGGCCCTTAATGGACAACATATGTCGTAATTCATGGGAGAGTGCCTTTGCCTCTCCGTTAAAGCCGTCCTTCTTCTCTACGTAGATACGCTGAACCATACGCCCTACCTTCCGAGTGGTATTTCGGCACACAACCTCATTTTAAACAAACTATTCAGATCGGATACATCCGATAGGCAGGGTGTTGCCAATATTGTCTAAAAGTTCTCTTTTGGGGCCTATGGGCGGGAAAGCCTGTACTGATCCTGCCCAATAGAACGGATACCCATAAAATGTGGAGAAACAATACGTCTGAACTTTTTTGCTCAAATTGAACCTATTCAGGGTGAAATATCCTAGTATTGAACTCACGACAAAAGAATTGAACTTTATCGGATACGAAATTGAACTCTCAAGGAGGGATTTCATGGCACAGGAGGTACAGACCCAGGAAGCGGTCCCCTATGAGCACTTTGCACAGCGTCTGCAGGATGCACTGACGCGCAACGGGCTTAAACAGGTCGACGTCGTCCGGGCTGCACAGCGCACAGGCGTCAAGTTAGGGAAGAGCAAGCTCAGCCAATACGTGTCAGGCAAATCATTTCCGAGAAAAGAGACACTCAACTTTTTAGCACAGACACTTTCAGTCACACCTGATTGGCTCACCGGAAAGGAATCCAAGACCATGAATACAGCCACTGCAGAACCTGTTACGCAGGAGCAGACAAGTATGTCAACACGAGAATTCAGAAAGTCCCACAAGCTCGACAACGTGCTGTACGACGTCCGCGGTCCGGTCGTCGATGAAGCTAACCGGATGGAAGATGAGGGTACACACGTGCTGAAACTCAACATCGGCAACCCGGCTCCGTTTGGTTTCAGAGCCCCGGATGAGGTCGTCTACGATATGCGCCGTCAGCTCACCGAGTGCGAGGGCTACTCTGCTAGCCGTGGCCTCTTCAGCGCCCGCAAGGCCATCATGCAGTATGATCAGCTGAAGGGCCTGCCGAATGTCGATATGAACGACATCTACACCGGCAACGGCGTCTCTGAACTCATCAACCTGACGATGCAGGCACTGCTCGATGACGGGGATGAGATTCTGATCCCGAGCCCGGACTACCCGCTGTGGACCGCCTGTGCAACGCTCGCCGGTGGTCACGTGGTGCACTACCTGTGCGATGAGCAGGCACACTGGTATCCGGACCTTGAGGATATCAAGAAGAAGATCACTCCGCGCACCAAGGCCATCGTCATCATCAACCCTAACAACCCGACCGGCGTGCTTTACCCGAAGGAGGTCTTGGAGGACATCGTCGAGGTCGCCCGTGAGCACCAGCTCATGATCCTCTCCGATGAGATCTATGACCGCCTCGTTATGGATGGCAAGAAGCACATCTCCATCGCAAGCCTGGCGCCGGATCTCTTCTGCGTAACGTACTCCGGCCTCTCGAAATCCCACATGATCGCCGGCTACCGCATCGGATGGATGACGATGTCAGGCAATAAGGACTGCGCACGCGACTTCATGCAGGGCATCAACATGCTCTCCAACATGCGCCTGTGCTCCAATGTGCCGGCCCAGTCCATCGTCCAGACGGCCCTTGGCGGACATCAGTCTGTGAACGACTACATCGTGCCGGGTGGCCGTGTGTATGAGCAGAGGAACTTCGTCTACGATGCCTTGAACAACATCGACGGTGTCGAAGCTGTGAAACCGGATGCTGCCTTCTACATCTTCCCGAAGCTCGATCCGAAGAAGTTCCATATCACGGACGACGAGAAGTTTGCGCTCGACCTGCTGCGCCAGAAGAAGGTGCTGATCGTCCACGGCAAGGGCTTCAACTGGGAGACGCCAGGGTACTTCCGTATCGTCTACCTGCCCCGCATCGAGACGCTGCGCGAGGCTATGGGGAAGATCACCAGCTTCCTGAGCTACTACCACCAGTAAGCAGACCGGCAGATTCTGCAGAGACATTCAGATGCGCTGCGCTCCGAAGAGGGGCGTGGCGCTCCTCTGCCATCTCCCGTGTTCTCCGTTGGGGCAGACAAGCTGGGGCAGCTCGGGCATCTCGTTGTTGCCCATGATGGAACGAAGCATCGCTGCAAAGCCTTTGGGGTCTCCGATCTGATACTGCATATGGTTGTAGCCCTCGAAGACTGGGAAGTGCCCTTCCGGCCAGGCCTGCATGATAGCATCTCTGCACTTGAAGTGGCCCTTCTTGCTATTGAATTCTCAGAACGTGTGGTGATGGAGCTCTTCCGGAAGCTGCGGGAAGGGCTTGTCCTCGAGGGAGCCTCCCATCATGCGGCACATATTTCGGTAAGGGAGGGCTTCTCTTGTCTCTGTGAAGTAGGGCCTGATAGCATCATTGTCGCACCGCATGATGTGCTTGAGCGGGCCTCCCTGTGATCAATAGAGGTTCTTTATCAAAAGCGCCGTAAAACCCCTGCCTTTAGCCATGGGGATATAAGGCGCATCGCCGCAAGGCGCTAACTACCTGCAGGTGGCATAATGTCCGCATGGAATACAAGAGCAACAATAATGTCGTCTACAGCTGCAAGTACCACGCGGTCTTCTGCCCCAAGTACAGGCGCAAGGTGCTGGTGGACGGAATGGAGGTGCGCTTCAGGCAGATAGCCGGCCAAGTTGCAGACGAGCTCTCCTTCGAGATCATCGAGATAAAGGCCATGCCGGACCACGCCCACATGCTTTTGGAGGTGGATCCCCAGCTCGGGATACACAAGGCCGTAAAGCGCATCAAGGGAAGGACGAGCCACGACCTGAGACAGGAGTTCTCCTGGCTCAAAACCTGCATCCCTGCGCTGTGGACCAATAGCTACTTCGTCTCCACCGTGGGCGGCGCACCGCTTCCCATCGTCAAGCAGTACCTCGAGAACCAGAAGAGCGTGTAGCAATGGAAAAGGCGTTCGAGTACCGGATATATCCCAGCCAAGCTCAGAAGGTCCAGCTTGCAAAGACTTTCGGCTGCTGCCGCTGGGTCTACAACAGGGTTCTTACTCTGCGCAAAGACGAATACGCCCAGAATAGCAAGATGCACTTGATCAACTTCTCTATCACGCAGATCCCGCTTTGGAAGAGGACAGAAGCCCCCCCCTGGCTCAGACAAGCCGACGCCCTGGCATTGCAGCAGGCGCCCTGAGACCTCGACAAGGCGTACAAGAACTTCTTCCACAATCCCAAAAAGACCGGCTTCCCCAGGTTCAAGGCCAAATCCTGCGCCCGGCAGAGCTAGCGGACCAACAATGTAGAGATAGCGGACAACGCTCATGTGAAGCTTCCCAAGCTAGGAATGGTGAGAGCCCGCATCTCAAGGCCGCTTGAGGGCAGGGTGCTCTCTGCTACCGTCAAGCGTACGCCGACGTATAAGTATTTCGTCACCATCTGCTGCACCGATTGCCCAAGGCCCGACATTCCCGAAGGGCCCATCAACGCTCTGGGCGTGGACGCGGGAACCTACTACCTCATGGCCCGCTCGGACGGGGCGGCCGTCGCCAACCCCAGGAGCCTTACCAAGTCCGAAAAGAGGCTCACGCGGGAGCAAAGGAGGCTCTCGAGGAAGAAGAGAGACTCCAGAAAGTACGCCAGACAGCGCATGAAGGTCGCCCGCATACACGAAAGGATAGCCAACCAGAGAAAGGACGCCCCGCACAAGGCCACGACAGCGGCGCTGCGCGAGAGCCAAGCCATCGCCGTCGAAGACCTGGACGTCAAGGGTATGGAGCAAAACTGCCGGCTGACCAAGTCCGTCGCGGACGCCTCCATGTCGGAAATGATCCGCCAGTTGGAGTAGAAGTGCTCCTGGTACAGGCGGGCCTTCGTGAAGGTCGGCAGACTCTACCCGTCAAGCAAGACCTGTCCTGCGTGCGGGGCGCACCACGACCGCGCGCTGGCCGCGGCTCTGAACATCGCGCGGGAGGGAGCGAGGCTCCTGAAGGAGGGAGACGGTACCGCAGGGCCTGCGAGAACGGGGGACGCGCAGACGCCCCGAACGCTCGTGGAGCAGGCGTAAGACCGATCGCCGCGCAAGCGGAGGTGAGGCTATCTGCCAAGAAGCGAGAATCCCCCCGGCCTTTAGCCGTGGGGAGCGTCAACGCAAGATAGAGGAAGGAGCACATGAGGTGGCGTGTGTTGCGTCCGATCTGTGTGAACTGTCCGCTATCGAAGAACACATGGCTCATGGATGCCTTGCCATGTGCCAGGAAGTGACCGCCAGGTCTGTGCCGAGCGAGGATGCCACGACAAGTTCGAGATGCGCTATACCCTTGCCTGTAAGAAAGCGCTCGACCTGTTCCACTTCGTCTGTATTGCTTTCATAGCGCTGGCCTGGGCAATAGGCTGTGGCTGTCGGCAGGATGCAGAAGTAGTCGTCTTCCAGATGATGTGTGACAGCCTCACTGCATTTGCCTGTGATGTCCATAGCATGGAAGAAGAGGACAGGACTTTTCGGATTTCCCAGCATCTCGAAGAGCATGAGCTGCCTCTTGGACAATATGGATTGACGTTGACTATATGTTAGCCATACCTTACTCAATAGGGCACTAGTAGCGCTCGGATGCAGTTCATCTGGCTGAATGGGGCAGAGAAGGCAGAAGATGCAGAGACGGCGAAGGGATGAGGGGTACAGAGTTAGAAGGTCTGTACCAGCCTCGATGTCAGAACTAGTGCGTTTGGGACCCCGGACAAAAAGTCGGACCAGCTGGTTTGGAATCGGAGTCCGGGATATATACCAAAGAAGAGCGCAAGGGAATTGCTCTGGGAGTTTTACGAAAGCGGCCTGTTGACTGGGGAGGTCTGTCGCACACTGCGCCTGCTTGCCCAGCACAAGCGTTCTGTGCGGTTGGCTGCCCATGGAGAAGGCGGGCCTGTACACGGCAGCAAAGATACCCGACAGGCTCTCGCGCATGTACTGTACCCACGGACAGGGCAGTCCCAACTATGGGTACGGCTGACATGATATGCTCGCCGTGACAGCGCATGTCCAAGACGGCAGGCAGACCGCATCAGATACCGATAGGTACCCCGTGCACACCACATGGCGCGCCTTCGCCGTAAGCTGTCCGACGATTTGGCCGAGAGAGCCTAGATGAGCGAAGTCAAGCTCGTAGAGGCATTGGCGGTACTGGATACCCTAAAAGCAGCAGACCCTGGCTTTTTAACGAGCCCGGAGAAGTCCAGGGCAGGTCCAGGCAGCGAGGCAGGTGAGTGCGGCGGTGAGGCTCACTGAGGTGTGTGGAACGCTTCTCGATCGCGAAGAGTACCTACCTCAACCAGGAGACCCGAGTCCCGGGTGGCAAGGATTGAGCTGTAAGCTTTTGGTGGATAGGAGGACACCAGCAACTGGTGACAAGTATCCTTTGCCCAGATGCTCACCCAACACCACCTGTAGCTTTAAGCCATGAGATGTCAGTGAGTGCAAGTAAGGCAGAAGAAGGCAAAGTCGAAGTCGAAGCTTCCCAGGCAGTATATAGATGAGTAGCACTTAAAGGCTACCAGTGCTGCGACAAGGCCAGGCAGGCAGACCTAAAGAGAAGCATCAGGGCGTGCACCAAAAAGCTTGAGGTCTATGACAAGACCTTAGATGAGTGGATCACCAAATACGAAAAGATCAGGAAAGCTCACCTAAGCCAGGGCCGAAGAACAAAAAGGAACTCGAAAACGACATGGAGTGGCTACAGTGAAAGGGACAATCCCATGAGAGACTGAGGCGCTTGGGAAGGGGGCCGCAATGGCGGACCTCAAGCACTCCAGGAAGTTCTCAGGAGAGTTCAAGCGCCAGATCGCTGAGTTTAACGACAATAACAAGAGCCTGCCCAGAGATAGGCGCCAACAACGACATCGCCAACTCGACCCATGCCTCAAACAACCACACACCTAAGCAGGAGTGTACCCTCAATCTTATAAGGAAGAACAAGCACCTTAAAGATGGAGCTCGACATTTTAAGGACGGCTGTGCTGATAGTCGCACTGAGGTAGCCGCGACAGCGGAAAGTGCCGGACTCTATCTGCTTATCAGCTCTATGTAAGCTGCTCGTCGCCCTGAGGTCGACCTACTGCAGGCTTGCGCGGCACACCCGGACCTGAGAAGCACAGGGACCTCTCGTCGGCGCCGTCGAGGAAAGAAGTACCGGGTACCACAGCACCCAGAGCACAAGGGGGCACTGGCCAAGTGCAGGATCTGCTCCAGCAGCAGGCACCTCGCCGCAGCCATAAGGGAGTGTGACCTCGAGTCTGCCACACCAAGGCGAAGTTCAAGCACGCACCCTTATAGAGGGGCAAGGGGAGCCAAGAGATGGAGGAGATATGCTTCTATCCTGAACGCGGATGGTCTATCTCCCGAAGAGTGAGCCGCTGTATTTCACGATCGAGCGGCAGGCAAGGGCTACGGATGCAAGCAGGACCGCGGTGAGGGCAAAGTCCAAGATATCTGCAAGAGGTACAAGCAGCATGAGAGCAGGTCCCAGAAACATGACAGGGATGCCTTCGGCAGCAAGCGGGTGCCCGGACTCGCGGGCAAGTACGGGACATACCTCTTCAGGCACATTGACCGTATGGTAGCCGTGGAGCAGACGTACTGACCCGGTCTTCATCTGCCACGCTGCCATGCCCAGGATCAAAGCACCGACGATGATGCAGACAATGCAGGCGGCAACTATGTTCTCTATTGCAATCTCCTTGAGAAGACTTCCAGATGGAAAAGATTCTAATGGAAAGAGTCACACAGGGGCAGATGCCTCTGTGCGACTTCTGGAGAGGAGATAAGATCCAAGTCGCTGGACCTTATGCTGTAGCTTCTGCCTTCTTGCTTGAAGGAAGGCTGTAGGCTTCGCCTCCGTTGTAGACCTCTTCGTCGACGAGGCCTTCGGTGCGAGCAACGAGAAGCGATGCCTCTGCAGCACCCACGACGTTCGTAGCGGTACGGCCCATATCGACGATGGAGGAGATAGGGGCAACGAGGGCAATAGTCTCGACGGGGAGGCCGAGCGCTGCGAGAAGGGCTGTTGCTGTGATCGTGGCCGTGCCCGGGACGCCGACCGTGCCGATGGAGACGACGAGGGTGAGAAGGACTAAGAGGACATACTGGCCGGGCGTGAAGGCAGTGCCGGTGGCATTCAGGGCAAAGAGGGAGACAAGTGTCGGCCACATGCCAGCGCAGCCGGGCATGCCGAGGTTCGCGCCAAGGCCTGCTGTGAAGGAGGCAACATCCTCATCCACGCCGAGATTCTTCGTAAGGGAGGAGATGGTGACGGGAATTGTGCCGACAGAGCTCTGGGTCGTGAAGGCAGTCACCGCAGCAGGTGCGATGCCACGGAAGAAACGGGCAGGGCTGAGCTTGCCGATGAAGGCGACAAAGGCGCTCTCGACGCCGAAGAACTGGAGGGCAAGGATTACGTAGGCAACGACGAGGACACCGAGGAGAGGCAGGAGCTGCGTGATGTCAGCGCGACCCACGGCGCGGCCGATGAGAGAGACCACGGCATACGGCGTGAAAGAGACGATCCAGCTCACGGCGTTGCCGAGGATGGAGTTCGTGGCGTCAACGAAGGCCTTAAAGGGTTTCACATCGACAGCCTTCTCAGACAGTGCCTCCTTCTGCTTCTGGACGAGACGGTTATAGGCGGCAGCGACGATCAGGGCAAAGACGATGATAGGGACAACTGCGTTGTTCGTCCAAGATGTGGCGAGGTTCTGCGGGAAGAGACCGACGATCGTGTCTGTGACGGAAGGCACAGTCTTTGCCTCATAGCTTACGGCGTCAAGCGAGAAACCCTGGCCGATGTGGAGCGGAAGCGCGATGAGAAGGGTCAGAAGCGTCGCCGTCAGCGTGTTCAGGAGCAGGAACAGGACGGACTTCCAGCCGATGGCCTTGATGTGCACGAGGTCTGCCAAATTCGTTATGGACGCGATGATGGAGAAGAAGAGCAGCGGCACGACCATTGCGGAGATCACGTTTGCATAGATGGTGCCGACAAGGGCGTAGTACGTATAGGATTGGCCGAAGGCAAGACCGAGGCCAATGCCAAAAGCCGTCGCCAGAAGGACACGAGCGCCAAAGCCCCAATGGCGCTTTCGCTTCAGATAGGCAAGCACGGCGAAGAGACCAGCAGCCACGGCAAGTGCGGTAAACGAGAGTGCATCGAATTCCATAATTTATCCTTTCGCTCCAAGAAGAAGGCAGGTCCTTGATGGACCTGCCCGAAGCATTGCCATACATGAGTGTCAGATATCACGCCTGACATCGCGTACAGGTTCCGGACAGGCTTGCCTTCGTGACACAGCGCATGCATGCACAGCGCATCATATTCTGCATCCCTGCCATGTCTGTCTTCTCCTTCCAGCTTCTAATCCCTACCCGAACACTTGGTGTTTGATAGTAAAGCGCTTGTGCAGAGAGAATGCAAGCATTAATTCCGAGCAATTTGGTAGGAAATATACTGGCAACATTTTTCAGGGCAGAAATCAGCAGCAGAAGCGCAGGTAAGACAGGATATCTGGCGCAATCTCTCGAGGATCTATGATCGTGTGAAGAAGATGATAGGAGAGGAGATTGCACTATAGAACGCACCTTGGCGAAGAGGCTGGCTGCTGTGACAGGAGAGTTCTATGCTGCTGAGGCTGCATCGTTTTCCAAGCCCCACCAGAATTCCTGGGAAGGCTGGAAAAAGATTGTAGAGCTTCTGGCTGTGGAAGGCAGGCACGAGCTCCGTGTCACGGATATCGCCTCCGGAAACCTGCGCTTCGGCCGCTTCCTGGCGCAGATACTGCCAGATGTCCGGATTGCATATGAGGCTATCGACTCTTGCCGTCCTCTCATAGATGAAGAAAGGCTTCCCCAGAACATCTTGGCACACTGCTATGTACACGATATCGTGGACGGTCTTCTGAATGAGGGAGACATGCTGCCGCAAAGGCTCGCGCCTGCAGATCTTGTGGCCTGTTTCGGCTTCCTGCATCATGTACCGGGAGGGGAGCCGCGCCTGCATCTTGTGCAGAAGCTAGTGGACGCAGCAGCGCCTGGAGGCCATCATCGCGCTTGCCCTCTGGCGTTTCGCAGAAGATCCGGCAAGCGCTAGGGAAACGATGATCAATTCGGCTCGATGAGGTCAGTGAAGCCGCATGCTGCGTGCCCTCCTCGCACATCTGGAGGGCCTTCTAGAAGACTACGATCGGCATCTTTGTGCCTTTGGACTTGAGATCGCACCAGGAGATAGGTGCAGCCTTATCGCGCCTGAGATCGGCCGCCACCGACTCGAAAGCCGAAGGTAGCTCGCCCCGAAGGAGAGCCTCACGCGCTTCCTGAGGGCCTCCTTCGCATCGATCTGAGCCCTGTCAATATAATGGACAGAGAAATCTCAGATTTTTTATGCGGTCTGCATCGCCTTTGGATCGGGACGCAAGGCCTCTCTCGAGGCGCTCGAAGAACTCCTGCATCACCTCTGCCGGTACGCGATCTCCTATGGACTTATGCGGGCGGAAGCGGTTGTAGTATGACTCGATTAAACTCGTGTGCCTTGTGCTTGGTCGTGGATGCGTCCGAGAGGCGCTTGTGGTAGTACCATTCGTTCTTGAGCGTGGCGAAGAAGGATTCGGCTACAGCGTTGTCGTGGCAGCTTCCGGTTCTCCCCACGGAGAGCCTCACGTCGGGTACGGCTGAGCAGGCGGCCAGCTTTGAGCTTATGTACTGGCTGCCTGGGCTGCTTAGAATATGGCCCCTTTGGCCACGTATCCGCGCGAATATGCCATCTTCAGGGCAAAGACGACAAGGCCTGCCCTCATGTTGTCCTGTATGCTTCAGCCCACCACCATGTGTGTGCACAGATCGTGTGCGACGGTAAGATATATAAAGCCTGCCGTGGTCCTGCGATAGGTTGTATCGCCCACGAGCTTGGCTGTCGGAACAGGACACGAAAAGCCGCGCCGGGTGAGGTCGGGGCGCTCGGGGGTATCAGGTGCGGGCAGTATCGTTCTCTTGGAGGCATTGGATCAGATGCCGCAGATGCCCAAGCTTAGCCATGCACCTTCGCACACGGTAGCGGGTCGTGCCTGTAAATTTTGCGTAACTTCGGATCTCCTGTGAGCTTGGCCCAGACCTTGCGAAAGCTAAAGCGCCTGTCGCTTTCCTCCCATATCGCGCAGATGGCCTCCTTGATAGGACCCCACGAGTCCTCACCGCCTTTGGCCTTGAGCCATCTGTAGAAGCCGGACCTGCTCACCTCCAGTACGCGCTCCATCATCGAGACGCTGTAGGTTGCCCTCTTCTCCAGCATGAGCTAAAACCTGTCCTTCAACAGAGGCTTCCGGCGAAGAAGGCTGCCTCTTTTTAGGAACTTATTTTCGCTTTCGAGCTCGTGTATGCGCCTGTTCACTGCGTCGAGCTGCTTGTGCTCGTCGGTCCTTTCCTGGGTCACCCTTTTGGTCTTTGAGTGCTTGATGATCCAGTCGTTTAAGGTCTTGCCGTTGGCCTCAAGCTTCGCGGCGCATCCTTTGATGCTCTTCTTCGGGTTGGCCTTACGTGCCTTCCTGTAGTAGTCGATAGCCTCAAGGCAATACTTCCTCAGTGTAGTGTTTGGGTGTTTCCGACTTCGTGCGGGACTTTGCCTTCTCTATCTCGCTTGCGCTTACCGACATCTCATCTCTTCAATCTGCTGGTGTTGGTAGGTGGGTATCTGGACAGAGCATATCTGTTGTTAGTCCCTGAATCCCACTGTCCACCAAAAGATTACAGCTCACTCCTTGACGCCGAGGTCGACGCCGACCGACGGTCTGCCCCGAACGGGGGCCGGGACGCCACCCGGCCTCTCGACCGAAAGCGAGGCGTACCACCGTCCCGCCCTCCGGGAGATCGTCATGCGCGTGACCTTCGCGTCGCCGACGCGCCGCGCGACGTCCTCGAAGCAGTGGACGCGCCCGACGCGCGGGAGCTTGAGCGCCTTGGGGTCGCCGTCGATCGGGCCGAAGGAGCCTGTGGTGTACGAGTAGGAGGGCGCAGCCCCGTCCTTGGTCTTGAACCTTGGGAAGCCCGCGCGCCGCCCCTTGCGCTCGCCCGCCTTGGACGCGGAGTAGTTCTTGAGGGCGCGGCCGAGTGATTCCAGGCCGGCGTTGTAGGCCTCTTTGCTGTTCTCGCGCCACCAGGGGGCAAGCCCGTCCTTGCCGGCGTTCCACCACCTGCGCAGGGAGCAATAGGACCAATCGGGCCTCTTTCCGGCCTCGATCTGGGATTTCACGTGAGCGAGGGCCGCGTTGTACGCGAACCGCGCAGCGCCGGCGTGGGACAGCAGCGCCCTCTCCTGGCGCGGCGTGGGGTCGAGGGCCACCTTCATGGCCTCAAGCATCGTCGGCCGCCTTCATGGCCGCCTGGGCCTTGTGCTTGGCCACCCGCCTTCCGTAGAGCCGGGCGCAGAAGGACGTGAGCACCTCGGTCATGTCGCGCACCAGGTCGTCGTCGCGCTCGGTGTCGTCCACCACCACGACGCGGCGGCCCTGCGCCGAAAGGGCGCTCTCGATCAGGCCCGCGTTCATCCGCGCCAGGCGGTCGCGGTGCTCGACGATGATCGTCCCCACGGTCGGGTCCGCGAGAAGGCGGTTCAGCTTGCGCCTGCGCTCGTTCATGCCGCTTCCGGTCTCCTTGACGACCTCGGGGTGCTCGACTCCCATGCCGATTGCGAACGCCTTGAGTCGGTCCGCCTGCCTCTGCAGGTCGTCCTTTTGGTCGCCCGACGAGACGCGGGCGTAGCAGACCGTCCTACCCGACGGGGCTTTCGCTTCGTTCCTCTCGTATTTGGGGTCGTGTATGAGGATGATCCCCGTCGAGGTCTTCTCGAAGGGCACGGGCATCCGCCCCTCACGGCACCACTTCCATACTGTCTGGACGTTCAATCCTTCTCTTTTTGCCCATTCGCTTGCTCTCATGGATAAATCATACCATACGATAACAAGCTATTACAAGCATTTACCTATACTGCTGGTAGCCCTCGTTATGGTTTGCAAGCCCTACCAGATTGAGGGCGTCATGGGCGAGCTTGGAGCTGCCCTTTTGGGCAAAGCCCTCGTCTCAATCGTGGCAGGCTGGGATTTCGCGCGCTACGAGAGCATGCTTCCCGCAGATACCCGCTTCCAGTCCGTTATGCCCAACATGCCTGCCATGGTGAGAGAAGGCGTGCTCCTCTTCGGGGAGAAGACGAGCCTCGAGAAAGATGAGCGTCAGGGCCTTATGGATCTCTTCTCGACTGTAGGCGTTGTCGAGGAGATGCTGAGTGCCCTTATGGTGGCAGCTGGTATGGGCATGGGCTGCACTCCGCCTTCGTTGACCTCATAATCGAGGCCTACGCCGATGCAGCCGTGAAGTACGGCGTGCCGCGCGCCCAGGCCTATGCACTCGTTGCACAGATGGTCAAAGGCTCTATTGTCTTGGTACTCAAGACGAGGGAACAGCCGGGAGTGCTCAAGGATGCAGTCTGCTTGCCGGGTGGCACAACGATCCGGCGCGTCTGCTCCCTTGAAGCGGATGGCTTCCGTGCTGGCTGTATCCATTCGATCGATACAATCCTCGAGTAGTGGAACACAGTGCCAGAGACAGTGGAACGGCACAGGGAGTAGCTCCCTGTGCCGTTTTTCATGAGAATGGAAGTTCTGTCAGGAGGCGGAAGGTGTTGTCTTATCCTGCCAAATATTGTCCGGAACGAGCTTGTGGCTTCTGGCATAGAAGATGAGTGCCACGCAGGCAGCAGCACAGACCATGCCGCAGAAGGGTGAGGCTTCGATACCGAAGAGGGGGTCGTAGGCAAAGCCAGCCTGCGGCGCTGTTCCAGCAGCGAGGCCGAAGAGCGCGAATGGGGTCGTGACGCCGGAGTTCGGAAGACCGAAGAGTACGGCCTGCGTGAAGTTCCAGGCCGTGTGGCAGCCAAATGCTGACCAGGGGCTGCGGAGCTTCGCCACAAGCAGGCAGAAGAAGGTGCCGATCAGGAAGATATTGAGGCAGGACACGAGGCTCGCTCCTTGGTTCGTGAGGTGGAGAAGGGCAAAGAGGGCAGAGGTCAGGACGATAGAAAGAGTGGAGCTTCCGCAGGTCCTGAGCGTGCGCTCGTAGAGATAGCAGCGGACGGCAAGCTCTTCTGCCGATGCCTGGATGAAGACGCAGACGAAGACAAGGATGAGGCCCAGGGCGTCTGTCCCTATGAAAGAGAGATGGATCGAGCCGGAAAGGGCTGCAGCAAGGACGCAGATGCCATTGAGCGCACAGCCAAGGCCCAAACCGAGGACAAAGTGCCTCAAGGTATTGCTGCCGTAGTGCGGGCCCAAAATCCCAAGAATCGGTCGCGAAGTCTTGGAGTGTGCTAGATAGAGGAGGAAAGCTGCCCATATGCCAACAGGGGCAAGATAGCGGCCAGCGGTATAGACGATGCTCGTCCATGAGATGCTGTAGCCTGCACCCTGTACAGGAAGGCCAAGTGCTGCCGGACCTTCTCCCGTAAGGGCATCCCACATGAGGTGTATGCCGTCTTTTGCCATGAGACCGTAGAGGGCGCTTATGAGTGCAGAGGTCAGGACAGCGCCGACGAGACTTCCTGCGATGATGAGAGCGATGGTCCAGAGATAACTGCCGGCCAGACTGAGGATATCCCGGAGAGAGATGCGCCTGTTCATGAGAGACTCCTATCTTTTAGTTGTCGCATTTGAGAGCTGAGTATCGAATGCTTTCAGATGCAATACAGCATCTGGCAGGGAGTGTTGCCGACATGTCAGCTGAGGCTACAAGACCTCGCGAAGGAGAGTGGTATCCTACCCCATCTAGAGCAGGCCGCAAATGAGCTAGATGAGGAATTTCACATCTTGTTACCTTTTTAGGAGGTTGCGGTTCTACTAACGAAGGAGGTCAGGATGATCTATGCAGGTGAGAACATCGAAAAGATAGACTACCTAATCGCAGCGGTGAACGAACGCGGAGAAGAGCTTGGCCAAGCCAATGGGCTTTAAGAACTCAGCTCAAGGCTTTGAGCGTGCCGCAAGCTGGCTTAAAGGGGGTAGGTGAGGAAGCCGAAGGGCGTGGTTGTCGGCATGAAGGCCACAGGCCACTGCTGGATGGCCTGCTTATGCTAGCGGCTGTCTCGCGACTATGCGGTCTGTATCATCAACCCCTATGCAGGCCAGAGCCGTCTGCAGACTCAAGGGACTTCCCGGCGTCAAGAACGATCGGGCGGACAGCCGCCTTATAGCAAAGACCCTTACGCATAGGGGGATTCGACACAACCAAACTCGCCAGCGACGAAGTGCAGTCACTGCGCACGCTCTCGCGCTACCTGCAGTCACTTAAAGCGAAGCTTTGAGATAAAGACCCAGTGCATCTGTCTTATGGACTCCTACTTCCCCGAGCTCGACGGTATCTTCTCGAACATGTTCTCCCAAGGTACCAGGGTTGTGCTCTCAAAGTCCCTCTTGCCCTTCAAGCTCAAACACAAAAGACAAGACTTGCTTACCCAAGACATCCAAGGGGCCTCAAGGCGAGAAGAGAGGGCCGCACGTACCAAGGCACCAGTGGGCATTGCGCTGGGACAGGAGGCCGCATCGTTTCAGGTGCGCTCCCTCGTGCACCAGATGGACTTGCTAGACGAGGAGTGTGCCAAGGTATAAAAGCTCGTGGGCGAGCTTCTCGAGAAGGTCGAGCCCCTTATCTTGGCCATCCCTGCCATCTCCTACACAGGGCTGAGCTCACAGGTGAGCCAGTCGGGCAGGTTCGACAGCACGGGCAACCCCATCACCAAGCGTGGCTCGCCCTACCTCAGAAGGGCAATCTGGCTTGCGGCCAGCAGAGCCTGCCGGTGTGACTTGAAGCTTAAAGCCTTCTTACGACAAGAAACGCCACGAGGGAAAGCCTCATAGGGTGGCTGTGACGGCTATAGCAAGGAAGCTGTGCCATATCGTCTTTTTCTGTCATGCGTGGCCAGGCTCCCTGCGATCCTGATCGCTAGAAGCGGTCTCCATAAGCATTCGATATTCAACTCTCAAGGTGCAGCTCTTACTTGCAAAAACTTTGACCCTGTTAGACCATTGTAGATATAGGGAAGCGAAAAGATGTCACGGGGTCACCCTACAATCGGGTTCGACTAAGAAACCGACCTGAAGAAGACCCCGCATGCTCGACACGATACGACAACTAGCAAAGTAGCTGACCTGCGAGGAGAAGGTTGCACTTACCGCCGGCCTCAAGCAGATGATAGCCGAGAAGCTAACATAGCAGGCCGACAAGTCCGCCACATGCCCGCAGTTCACCAAGCGCGGGTGCTCACTCACAGCAGGGACAGGCAAGCTGCTCGCGCAGTCGAAGTTAGCAGTATCCCAGTGGATGGAGCTTACCCAGTGCCTAGCTGGCAGGCTCACGCTGTACAGGTGTGAGAAGAGATGCGGCGGGTGAGTGTACAGCGTCTAGTTCATGCGCCAGCACGCATGTGAGGCGATAGCGTTAAGGCTTAAGTTGTTGTACGCCGTCGGCAAACACTTCGCAAAGAGCCTAGCCGACCACCATGGGGCAGGCTCATTCGAGACAGTGCTCCCTCAAGCAGCGCAGTGCCCACAGCATCTGTGTGCGGGGGCTCTCTAACCTACAGCTCTGCGTTGTCTACGGCGTAGACAAGCTCGGTGCGACGGTAAGGGCCAATATGCAAGCGGCCTGGTCAACCTCGGCGCAGTGCACGTCACAGGTCAACTCCATGCACTTGCGGCTTAAGCACTTCATGGATCGCATCCGCAAGGTCTCGACCAAGCATCTCTAACACTACCCAGAAGTGGTTCTGCTACAAGGAGCAGTTCCGAAGATCGAACGGCTATAAGCGCGAGCAGATCTACAGGCACAAGTGAGACGGCGTCTACCACACTACCCAGAGAGGCTATATAGGTATGCCGATTGTGTTCCCTAAGTACTGGGAGCAGGCGACATGACCTCATACCCACAGTGGTCTAACAGAGTCAAAACTTTTGTGCTGGGAATCTATCTTTTGAGTCTTGACTTCATATAGCTGGCCTACTCGTTCGGCGTGAGCTCAAGGTAGCTCCTACCAACCTCGGAGCCTCCGTAGTCGGCCATGTTGGTCGTCAGGCCATAGTCCTTCTCACCCTTGCGGGTGAGAAGGACGAGCGCAGTGTTGGAGTAGGCCTTCGCGTTGTCGATGACATCCTGCGCGTAGGTGAACTGGGGCAGCTCATAGAGGTCCCAGCCGGTGCCGACGAAGCCCTTTCTTCCGAAGGGAGAGTGCGCTCTCGTCGTAGAAGGGCTCGAAGGTCTGAGCGGCCCCACCATGATTCTTATGATGGCAGTCGTGATCCTCATGGTCATCCGCTTCAGCCTCGTGATCAAGAGCCTCTTCGTCGGTGGGATATCGGTAGCCTATGTCATGGCGCTCAGAGCCGTGCAGGGCTTCATCTGCGTCTTCACGGTGCTTATGGAGTACGAGCTCCTGATCAACTGGAGGCTTGCAGCAGAGCGCGATACGGCACGGCATGTCTTGGCAGAGCGCCAGTGCCTCGCGAGCTGTCAGACAGTGGATGCTATCAACATGCGCATGTATGATATCTGCCACAAAGTGTTTGGGACACTCTCCGATGCAGGCACCGAGTTCGGCAAGGAGACAGCTGCGCCCCTGCGCGAGGTCAGCGTGTAGGATGCGGTCGTACACACCGGAAATGAGACACTCGATATCGTGCTCTCGGAGAAGCTGCTCATCTGCCAGGACAAGGGCATTACCTTGAGCTGCATCGCGGATGGCGCTGCCTTGAATCTCATGGTGGGGGATGATATCTATACCCTCATGGGATCAGCCCTCGACGAGACGATAGTGGCCTCTTCTGTTGCCGAAGATGCACAGCGTCGATCGATCTCGGCCGTCTGTCGGCGCGCGATGGGGACGACCTCGGTGTATGTCGAGTTCTGGGGAAAGACGGACTTTACCGATAAAGCCATCCCCCTCATTACTAGGCGCTACGGCGGGATGCTTTCCCGCGTGGCAGGGGAGGGCAAGTTCCGAATCGACCTTTTCTTCGAGGAGTCAGAAGAGAGCACGAAATAGATTTCCTAATCGACACAGAAAAAGGGAGGGCCCCTACGGACCCTCCCTGAAAGTCTATGTTTCTGTTTTCTCCTACATCGGCATCGTCGGTGCGATGAAGGTACGGGTCAGGTACTTCTGATCGAGGTTGTAGAGGCCCTGCGGCGTGCCGGCGAAGAGCTTGTAGTCGCTGATCATGTCGCGGGCGTTCGTCTCCTCTTCGCCCTGCTCCTTTACGAACCAATCGAGCATCTGCATGGTCCTGAAGTCGTGAATCTCATAGGCTGTGGCATAGCACTCGTTGATGGCCGAGGTGATGTACTCCTCGTGCTTGAGGCCAGCCTCCATCGGCTCGAGGTCGTTTACATACTTGTTCGTTGGCTTATCGATAGCTTCGAGGGTGACCTCGGCATCGTTATCCAGCAGATAGCGGCGCAGGATCTTTGCGTGGGCAACCTCCTCCTGGACTTGGATCATATACCAGTTTGCATAGCCCTTGAGGTTCCTGTCCTCATAGTAGTCTGCGAAGGTCAGATAGAGATAGGCGGAATAGAGCTCCTTGTTGACCTGCTTGTTTAGGATGTCTGTAACCTTTTTGTTCAATGCCATAGCCGGACCCCTCTCGTTCGCTTTTCTGCATTGCATGGGTTGTTCTACCCCGCAGGTCCCGTAATCATTGCGGGATGCGGCCAAATGGAGAAAGCTACACCATACCATCATAGTTCCTGAAAAATGGCGGCGGGAGAGGAAGAGGTATGCATGATGTCTTGACGAGATGGGCGGTTCTGTAGCTGGGAGCTGCTACGATGCTTCTGGAGCCATCTGGAAGGGGAATCTTGTGGGACTCCAGCTGCTTGCATCCGATATGGATGGAACACTCTTGACATCTGCCAAAACCGTGTCAGGCCTGATCTGGAAGGCACTTGGTCGTCTTGCGGGCAGAGGATGACCTTGGCGCTCTGCGCAGAGAGAAACACCGTCGAGGCGCTCTGATCTCTCGGCGATACAACGGGGCCCATCCGCTATGGCGTCCTTGCGTCAGGTGCTTTGACCTATGACTTCGAGACGAAGGAGACGTTCGATACATATTCCATTGATGCTTTGGCAGCAAGCGAGATTGTGAAGGCTGCAAAAGCAGAGCAGGTGATGGTGGTGCTCTTCTATCCAGATGTCTGCATCTGTAGAGCCGAGGATGCGGAACACATGGACCTCTTCCATATGAGTGTCTATCAGAGCATCTACCACTTTGAGGACGATCTCATATGACGTGGCTGCCGGTTTTGAGACACGGATTGTAAGAGTGGCAATGTCAAAGACGACAAGGAAGACCTACAGCCCGCAGTTCAAGATGAAGGTAGCGCTTGAGGTCGAAAAGGAGCAGGAGACGCTCTCCCCGGTAGCAGCGAAGCACGGCGAGAGTCCGTCGCTAGCGGCCAGCTGAAAAGACGAGCTGCTGGCGGGCTCCGACGACATATTCGGCAAGGCAAGAACGAAACGCGCAAGCAAGGAGCAGGCGAAGGTATGACGATGCTCTCAAGACGATCAGGCAGCTTTAGCGTTAAGTGCGACTTCCTCTAGCGGGTTTGTGACGACAACGCATATAGCTCCAAGGCGTAAGGCAGCTGCAGGTAAGCTTTTGGGCATGAGCAGGGCCATAGCATAGCGCGACATCGCCAGAGGTCCCGCAGACGGGTCTATGGAGGATGGGCAGATCTGGTTGGGCGAGGACGAGAGGCTTTTTTGCACTGATCGATGCCATACACATCGACTGCCCCGCCTTTATGGGGCAAGGAAGATATAGAGGATGCTGCAAAAGCAAGGAGAGGCACATGCCACCCGCTACAGGGTGTCTTAAGGCTGATGGAGCTTGCAGGCATCCAGCCCATGCTGTACGCTGCCGTCTCCTCCGGTACCCTCCTGGGCATCCAGAAGGTTCCTCTATCTCTTGAAGGGCAAGGTGTCCTGTTCCCCAACCAGGTGTGGTCCACCGACATCCACCTATGTCCAGATCGAAGGGAAGCACCTTGTATCTTAAGCTCGCTCATCGACTGGTTTAGCCGCTACATCGTCTGCTGGAAGGCTCTTTGACACCATGCAGAGCACAGGAGATCGCTACACGCGCCAAGCAGGCTTTCAGGGAGCATGGGGATACCCTTTACCATGAACTTCGAGCAGGGGAGCGTTCTTCGGCTCTAAGGAGTACGTCTTTCTGCTCGCATCCAAAGGGATATCCCAGAGCATGGACGAAAGGGTGAGATGGAAGGACAACGCTTTGATAGAGAGATAGTTTCAGACCCTCAAGAGCGAATGCCTAAAGGCAGACAAAATACAGCACGCCTGCCAGAGCTCAAGGACACCATCGCAAAGTTCGTTGAGTTCTACAACAGCAGGCGGATTCACCATACGCTTAGCTGCGACACGCCGGAAGAATGGTACATAAGCGGTATAGCCGAGGCTGAATAGGCCCACAGAGGTGGCACTGTAAAAGCCAGGGATTCGAAAGGAATAGGGCTTCTGTGTCTCACTACTTCAGCCAATTCACAGGCTTTGGTTTGGCATATCTGTCAGGGACAGTGGCTCTCTTCTGATCTGTAAAGGGGGTGAGCCCTTTATTCTTAAGCTCGCGCATGCATCTTCTTACCCTGTAGAGGGTAGTGTTGGAAAAACTCATCAGCTAGATAGCAGTGGGTGTGAACCTAGCCCCAAAACCTCTGTCAGAGTCCACCCACAAGTGCCAGATAGCCTCTTTAAGCTCACCTCACCCGTTTTCTGGTGCTCCTGCGAAACACCCATGAATAAAAGCTTGAGCGCGATACCTTAAGGATTAAAGCCCATATCTTGATCGGGAAGTTTTCCTTCTCCTTAAGCTTCTGCTTGTAACAATCTATTGCGCTTAGATCCTTTGTAAAGAAGGCTTAACAGCTGCCTTTAAGAAGGCATGTTCCATCTCAAGCTCTTAGCTGCGCTTGGCATAAGGCTTTTGAGCTTTTCCTCTTTAGCCTCGCTGCGCTTAAGCACCTGATAGCCTATCTCTGTGCTCTTCTACCCAGCGGCTTTTAGTGTTTTAGGATTTAAGCCCTAGTTCGGTGGCGAGGTGGGCTATCGGCTTGCCGGTGGAGATAGCACACTCAGCTGTTTTCAGGCGCTACTCATCGCTGTATTTGGTAGCAAGATTGTTTGTTACCTGTCGTCCTTTCGGTCGGCTTGTCTTGCAGTTAAGAGGAGCCTCATAATTCCTCAAGCCGCACTGTCCGAAAAAATGATACAGGTCAGCCGGGGAGGACAGGGAGGATGAGACAAGGAAGGGCGAGACCAGGAGGAAACGGGCTCTAGGAAACGCCGCGAAGAGCGCTCCTCCGCTGCCGCCTAGATTCTGACCACAGGAATCAACAAAGGCTTAATTTAATCTACCGGTAGAAAATAGTTTTGGGAAATGTTAAGGACTCTTGACATTTCCCGGTGGTGCAGGATAATAAGAAATGTAAAGAGATCTTTACATTAAAAGATTACTTCCGCATCTTTAATAGGAGAAAAACTATGAAAAAAATGGACGAGATGGATAAAAATATTCAGTTGCGCTCGGAAGAGCGGGGTTATAAAGCCGCGTTGATAGCCCTGTGCACATGGACGTTATTCAATATGTATCAGTCGCTTGTAAACGGTGCAAAATTTGAAATACTACCCTGCTTAATTCTGTGTTTGTCAATGTGTGTCCAAGGGTTCTCACAACTTGCGATGAGGCGAAAAATGATTGCCGGCGATGAAGAATATAAAGAGCCAAATAAACTTGCACAAGCGATCATCGCAGTCATTGTCATTATCGTTGTTATTCTGTCTGTCGGCGTTTATCTTTTCTTGAAAGCGTAATGCCTATGAGAAACATAATAAAGCGGTTAAGAAAAGATGCAGGATTGCGTCAGGAAGATATGGCAAAAGAGCTAGGTGTGAGCCGACAGACGATTATCGCCATCGAGAATGACAAATACAATCCCTCACTTGAACTTGCAATGAAAATTGCGAAATTGCTGAATCTCCATGTAGATGAAATCTTCTTTTTGGATGAATAGCAAAAATCACAGCATGTTGTACACCAGGAGCAAAAACAAATCTCTATGTTAGACCATGATTGACCTAAGTCCTTGCTTCCCACTCGTCCCAGAGGGGCCACAGCATGTCGACAAGTGAATTGGCTGAAGTAGTGAGACACAGAAGCTCTATTCCTTCGGCGGATTAGCATTCTGAGTGCAACAGGATGACCTGCTGCATGCAGGCGTGGCACACTCCGGAAGGCTACGATGTTGGTTATCCAAGTCAACGTCGAAAGCTGGAAGGAATGTGCCACTACAAGCATCGTAAGCCCTCAGGAGAGGGACTGCATAGCCAAGCTGCATGGCACAAGGGAAGCTCCATCGGCTATATCGCGGCAGAGATCGGCAGGGACAGCTCCAGCGTCTGCCACAAGCTCAAGAGGAACGGCCGGCACGGGCGCTTTAGGGCATGTGCTGCCCAAAAGGAGGGCGGATGAGCGCCACAGGAGATGCAGGGCGAAAAGGCGGCTTTCAGACCCTGCGCTTACGCAGAAGGTGCGCTTACTCATCATGGACAGACACTGGTCCCTGGAGGAGATAGACTATATCTCAGGCTCGAGGGTGGCGGCAGGTGCACCGTTGAGCCTGCCGACTATTCTTACCGGCAGGTCCGTAGCCGCCGCCCTCGACCTGCCGGAAGCCGGCCCGCAAGGCAAGATGCGGCACCACCTGCGCAGGAAGGGGAAGAGAATCCGCAGCAAGAGGCCTAAGATCAGGGGCAAGATTGAGATCTTACACAGCGTAAAGGAGAGGCCCAAGAGGCCGATGCGAGGTCTTGCCTCGGAGAGTGGGTAGACGACACGCTCGTGGCAGCAGGACCCGTGTGTCTGCTCGTGCTTGCCGACAGGGCAGTGAGGCTGCTTGCCGCGGAAAGAGCCAGCACGACAGCGGAAGCGTCTCTAAGGCCGCCTTCGGGCTTTTGCAGGAACGTCCCCTTAAGACGCTCACTTCCGGATAGGGGCAAGCAGTTCGCAGGACATACAGGGCTCACAAAGGCCTTGGGAGGCGTGCAGTTCTACTTCTGCGACCCTCACCATCCCTGGCAGAAGCTAACAGTTAAGAACACCAACGGGCTCCTGCGAAAGTTCTTCCCCTAAGGGCACAGACTTCGGAAAGGTCACAGACGAGGAGGTGCAGCATGCGGTGGAGCTGATCTGTGACAGGCCAAGGAAGGTCCTGAAATACAGGACAGCCAACGAGGTCTTTAGGGAGATGTTGCACTTAGCTTGACAATCTGTCTTCCGAATCCCTGGCTTTTACAGTGCCACCTCTGTGGGCCTATTCAGCCTCGGCTATACCGCTTATGTACCATTCTTCCGGCGTGTCGCAGCTAAGCGTATGGTGAATCCGCCTGCTGTTGTAGAACTCAACGAACTTTGCGATGGTGTCCTTGAGCTCTGGCAGGCGTGCTGTATTTTGTCTGCCTTTAGGCATTCGCTCTTGAGGGTCTGAAACTATCTCTCTATCAAAGCGTTGTCCTTCCATCTCACCCTTTCGTCCATGCTCTGGGATATCCCTTTGGATGCGAGCAGAAAGACGTACTCCTTAGAGCCGAAGAACGCTCCCCTGCTCGAAGTTCATGGTAAAGGGTATCCCCATGCTCCCTGAAAGCCTGCTTGGCGCGTGTAGCGATCTCCTGTGCTCTGCATGGTGTCAAAGAGCCTTCCAGCAGACGATGTAGCGGCTAAACCAGTCGATGAGCGAGCTTAAGATACAAGGTGCTTCCCTTCGATCTGGACATAGGTGGATGTCGGTGGACCACACCTGGTTGGGGAACAGGACACCTTGCCCTTCAAGAGATAGAGGAACCTTCTGGATGCCCAGGAGGGTACCGGAGGAGACGGCAGCGTACAGCATGGGCTGGATGCCTGCAAGCTCCATCAGCCTTAAGACACCCTGTAGCGGGTGGCATGTGCCTCTCCTTGCTTTTGCAGCATCCTCTATATCTTCCTTGCCCCATAAAGGCGGGGCAGTCGATGTGTATGGCATCGATCAGTGCAAAAAAGCCTCTCGTCCTCGCCCAACCAGATCTGCCCATCCTCCATAGACCCGTCTGCGGGACCTCTGGCGATGTCGCGCTATGCTATGGCCCTGCTCATGCCCAAAAGCTTACCTGCAGCTGCCTTACGCCTTGGAGCTATATGCGTTGTCGTCACAAACCCGCTAGAGGAAGTCGCACTTAACGCTAAAGCTGCCTGATCGTCTTGAGAGCATCGTCATACCTTCGCCTGCTCCTTGCTTGCGCGTTTCGTTCTTGCCTTGCCGAATATGTCGTCGGAGCCCGCCAGCAGCTCGTCTTTTCAGCTGGCCGCTAGCGACGGACTCTCGCCGTGCTTCGCTGCTACCGGGGAGAGCGTCTCCTGCTCCTTTTCGACCTCAAGCGCTACCTTCATCTTGAACTGCGGGCTGTAGGTCTTCCTTGTCGTCTTTGACATTGCCACTCTTACAATCCGTGTCTCAAAACCGGCAGCCACGTCATGATGATGGAACAATAATGACTGCGCGTGACAAGGCATTATGCATTTTCCGCCAAAAGCTATTCGAGCATACAATCGATTTATGCTACCGTCTGCAAGAGAACACAAATTATGCAAAGCAAAAAGACGATACTCCGTCGGGGGTTTGCTGACATGTCTAAACACTCTCTTGAAGTACATGATCTAGTATACAGACGCGGAGAAAGAGCCATACTGCGCGGTATCAATCTTAATTTGGGGAACGGGATATTTGGTCTGCTTGGTTCGAATGGTGCCGGGAAAACAACCCTTTTACGCCTCGTGGCGACAATTCTCGCACCGAGTAAAGGGGCAATTACATTTGACGGAGTAGATGCTTTTAGGGAGAAGGGGACATATCGCAAAAGTCTCGGATACCTTCCACAGAGTTTTGGCCTGTATCCTGGAATGAGCATACATGAACAGCTGTCCTATTTTGCGGCGATGAAGGGCATGTCGAATACAAAGAGGGAGGTTGATCGACTACTCCCGATTGTCGGATTTACGAAAGAAGACATGCGCTGCCCCTCACAATCATTGTCTGGAGGTATGAAACAACGCCTTGGAATTGCAATTGCGCTCATTGGATCTCCTGCGCTCGTGATCCTGGACGAGCCGACTGCAGGACTCGATCCGGTCGAGAGAACTCGCCTACGATTCCTGCTGGAGAGTATTGCTCAGGATGCTGTCGTGATCATTTCGACTCACATTACCCAGGACGTTGAGTTGTGTTGCTCTGAGATGTCAATTCTCATTGGAGGAACTCTTAAATATATGGGGTCTCCGCATGAGGTATCTGAAAGCGCAAGAGGACACGTCTGGCAGATAGATATCTCTCGCAATGACTTGGAGAGATTAAAACAGCTTCGACGGGTAGTCTCCGTTTCAAATCTTTCCGAAGACATGGCGAAGGTGCGCTTTACGGGCAATCCAATTGGCAAAGGGGAGGCTCCAGTATCTCCCACACTTGAGGATGCTTACGTTTATCAAGCTACACAGTGTTACGTCAATGACGCCCTATAACGGAGAGAGCAATTTATGAATACACACACTCGAATCAATGCTTCTGCCCGGAAGCTTGTGACGACTTCATTGCGATGCTGTCTCATGCCGCTTTGGCGTTCACCCTTGCGAGTTGCTATTTTGGCTGCTTCTATTGTTGTCTCTTATGTAGTGGGGGGTGCTCTTAGTGCAGTAGTTTATCCAGAGAGTATGCAGCTAATGAATTTCAAGAGTACTGCGGGAGCAACACTCCAAACTGCTGCAGCTGTAGTGTCCCCCTTTGCCTGCACGTGGGCGGCGGATATGTTGTTGTCTGATGTAAGAAATCACCGAGTGGAGATGGTCATTACTTCCGGATGCTCAGCCTGCTTGTATACTCTACCAAAACTACTATCACTGCTGTTCTTCTTATTCTGCGGTGGTTTTGTTGCAGCGGTTTTGTCGTTTTGTAGTCTCGAAGTCTCCTTGGGAGATCTGGGAGCTACAATCAGTTTTCTTGATTTTTTAGCTTCTCTCCTGCTTGTATATATGCCGACAATATCAGTAGCCTGCATGATAGGGATAGCGCTAGGAGCAACGACCAAGTCAAAAGGATTTTCTACAGCTGTCTATCTCCTACTATGGACTTTGTCACTCATGTGGAGTTCGGGATTGCTTGGTAGTGGAATGCGAACTCCTGAAGTACTCGGCACTTTTAGTGTAACAGGAGAATCTCTTGAATTAATTTTCTTTGAAACTCCTTTGTCTGAAGAAACTGCTCCTATAGAGATTAGCGCTACTCTTTGGAATCTATATGTACAGCATGATGCGGCAGTACGTAGCGCAGCAGCAATGAACCCATTCTTTCTACTGACTGTTGCGGCTGCCATGCTGATAACGTTATCGGTTTACATGCGGGCACAGTGGCTTAAATCTGCCGAACGGCTGTTATTCCAAGACCGGACAACCGCACTGCCAGAGAGAGAACTGCCATCAAAATTACTTGGTTTTAGAGCAACAAGAGCCCGTATGGTAGCTTGGCCCTTTATTCTTTCGCTCGCGCCAATGCTCTTGTTATTCTTCACAGATGATCCTTCAGCGATTGCATGCTTCTCTATGTATTCGCTTACCCCGGTACTATTCTCACCTTTTTGGAGTAGTTGTTTGCTTAATGACGAAACAACTGGTACATACGAACTGACAATCTGCTTGCCACATTATCGAATAATCTGCACAAGACGCCTTATGATTCCTCTTGTTGCGGCTCTTCTGTCGCTGCTCATTCAATTCTCTTTCTGGTCTCCTTTTCTTGCAACAGACATGATGGTTAGTCTTTTTTCTGGAGCTGTACCTGTACTGTTTATGGGCGGGATTGCTTCAACTATGGCATCGCTAACCCAGAAAGCTGACATTGCGGGGGTGATAACGTCGGTTGTATGGACCGCTCTGAATCTCTCTCCAGTACGCGACTTTTTCATCACTCTACCTGGAAGGGGGCTATATCCATTCATGGCTGCTTATCTTACACATGACCAGCTACCTGTACAGTCGCTTTTGATAGTTCTTGCAGGGGCATTAGTCATGATCATCTTCAGTATTATTAGGGTTACTGATATCCTCTAATGAAGGGCCAATGAGGATTGCTCTCGTATCACTAATTTGCACCAAGCCCACTTTGCATAGTTGGGCTGCCTGAAGGTATGCGGACGGCCCGAGGCTTGACTATAGTGGATGGTGCACAATGCCCGCAAGATCTTCCCGGCGTTCCGCGGCGCCCTTACGATGTGGTAGTCCCCCAGCGGTGCGATCTACCAAGGCGATGGGGGGCCACCACATGACATACAACGACAGCCATGAGGCTGTCGGCTCTGCCAAGGGCGGTGAAGCCGAATTCTTTACCTCATAGATGCCAAAGGCCTGCTCATGGTGCGGCTGTGCGCAGTGCATGTGCGACAGACATGAGCGCAACGGGGTGCAGGCATAGCGGGGCCGGAGAAGCGCGGGGTCGTTCACGCCAGACAGAGGCACGGTCTTCGACTTAAGGTGGCTGCCCACCTTAGAGTGGGCCATGTTCCTCCCGAAGGCACTCGGGTGCGAGGACGAGGTGGCATGTGCGCGTGACCACCACAGGTCGTCCGCTACTTCTCTATACTGGACGAACTCTCCTGTGTCCTTGCCGGCTGCCAGGACGAAGCCATGCTGTCCGGATGCACCTGGGTCGACGAGACCTACTGGCCGCTCGACAGGCGCAGCCTTACCTGTTCGTCGAAAAGGCGGCGTGGGCGACCTTTGCACCGCCGGCGTCGATGACGACGGCGACGTTCACGTCCCTGTGGGTGTCGACGCCAACGTAGATGACCCTTCCCACCTGTCCTTGTTGCATGGCAACCTCCGACTGCCTACGATTGAACGATCACCTCCGCCATTTGCCTCTCGGGCTCACGGATGGTCACCTCCGACGCCAACGAGGGGCTCGTGGCGGCCGTAAGGGAGGTGCTCCCCAGCGCCGCCTGGCAGCGCTGCCAGGCTCACTTCTCGCGCACATGGCGAAGGCGTAGGCAGGGAACGCGGCAGCGATTTTACACACGAATTCGGACTTGACCTTCCTGTTCCCTCCCTTCTGCGCAACCTCCTTCTTGCCGAGGAGGGCGCTGCCCCTGGAGACCACCTTGCCGGCGCGTGCGTCTCGCTCCTTCCTCTTCCTGGTGTTCGCACAAGACATAAGGATGTATGTGGAGTGCTTGAGGGACCTTGTGGCCTCGGCGTCGCCCTCCTCCTTAAGCCTTGCCTGCTCGTCCTTCCTGACCTTACAGATGACCTTCTCGTTGAAGTTCTTCACGATATGGAAGCGATCATAGACGATGTCCAGGTGCGAAAACCTCTTAAGAAAGGCGCACTCGAAGTCTGCGTTCATGTCGCAGGCTATGGCCTCCACATGGGACATCCACTCAGCGAGCACAAAGTCGCAGAAATCAAGCACGATCTGCCTCCTCTTGGAATGGACAAGCCACAGGGCATGCCCTGTCCTTAAGGTCGATGATCACGGTGGCATATCTGTGCCCGCCGTAAAGCTTGAACGTATCTGCGTCCAGATAGCGGGCCTGCCGCTTGGGCTTCCGGAGTCTGGTCTCGCCGTCCTCGCCCTTCTCCGTATAGAGCGCAGAGAGCCTCGCCCTGTTGATCTCCTTCACGACATTCCTGTGGAGACCCGTCATGAGGGACACTGCCTTAAGGGTCTAACCCAGGGCAAGCAGGTCACACACGAATGCGAGCAGCAACAGCGTGATGCGCTGGCCTGAAGCCCTGAAGGGCACCTCTTCCGTGAGGGTGCTCCCGCATTGCCTGCATGCCCATCTTGGCCGCAAGACCTCTATCCTCGCCCTCTCTATCCCCAGGGGAGGTGCCGAAGCGCAATGGGGGCCTTCCCGTTTTTCTCCATTGCCCTTCCGCAGCAGGGGCATGAAGGTGCATCCGACACTGCCGGCCTGCCCGAAACCGTGAGGATCTGCGCCGGCCTGCCGCATCTTTTGGTCGACGTGCCGAACTCCTCGGTGCGCACGCTCTCCTTAGGCTCTCCCGTCTGCACGAAGCCCTCGAGATGGGAGGGGATCCAGAAGAAGACAGAGTCTTCTCCGGTATGGGAAATGGCGGACAGCTGGGCTGCCGTGGACGCTACACTTGTCATCGCGCTCCATCCTTCTTCGGAGTCTACATGTTGCGATGCAAGATTCTAGAGGATGGTCGCTTTTCTGTCTCTTTGAGCATCAAGCCACGATCATCTGCCCACAGGAATTAGGATTGAACCCAAAAGATGGCTTATTCGCGTGTGTGGGGATATATCGCCTGTGGGGTCATATCCCACAGCGAACAGGGCAGCCAATACATAAGCATCTAAGCTTGTCTCCCAGGCGGCCGTGCACGGCGTGAGGCACTCCTGTAAGGTACACCGGAAGCTTCCACGACAGTGCGCAAGCAAAATCGCTTCTCAAAACACTCAAGGGCAAGTGGTACCACCACAAGCGCTTGCATCCCACCACAAAGCACAAGGGACATCGGGCTCAATCGAGTCGTAACTACAACCGTATTTGTCCGCACGACTCCATAGGTAGGTGCGTGTCTGCAAGAAGGCCATACAGGAGCTCTTCGAGCACTTCGAGAGGGCCCCTTCATCTGATATGGCGGCCACGCAGGCCGCATAGAGATCTGGGACCCCTCTGTCCCTTATATTGATGGGGCCATATCCGCCAGACGATCACGGACGACGATCTGTGTGCCATTGCCCATGACCTCGGTGTGACGCCGAACGAAGATTTTCTCAGTCAGACTTTCCAAGGCTTCCCCATACAAGCACAGACAATTCCCCTGGGCTTACTGCCTGAGGGGATTTTCGTTATGGCTGCAGCAGCTGGCCGGCCCGATGCTTTCTAAGCTTTCTATATCTTCTGAAATTTCTATAGATACTATAATTTCTAAAGATGACGAAGGAGGTCCTCATGACAGGCAAGTCACGTTATGTCAATCCATTCAAACCAACCGCGGGTATGACGCCGCCTGTGCTGATTGGTCGTGATTCGGTCATCGATGACTTCATTGATGGAATGGATGAAGGGCCTGGCGCACCTGGCAGGCTGCTGCGCATTACGGGACCTCGCGGCTCCGGAAAGACTGTACTTCTGACGGAGCTCGGAGGCATTGCCAGCGATAGGGGCTGGACCGTCATTAACGTCTCCGGGAAAGAGGCTCTCTGCCAATCAATTCAAGAGCAGCTTGCAGCCAATGCAAGATTGAAGTCTTTGGATATCAAGATTTCGGTACCCTTCATCTCTGCAGAAGCCCACTTGGGGAATGCTCAGACGGAAATTGGATTTCGGGAGTCTTTTTCCAGCGTGGTACGGGCCCTGACAAAGAAGGGTTCCGGCCTGCTCATTGCGATCGATGAAGTGCAGGACGCATCTCCAGATGACATGGCAGTGCTGGCAACGAATGTTCAATACATGATCAGGGAGCAGCAGAACATTGCCCTGCTTTTTGCTGGCATTACGACTGGTGTTCTCAATCTGCTGAACGGGGAGGGGATAACATTTCTGCGCCGTGCAAGAGCAGAGGAGCTCGGCAGCATTCCGGTCGATGAGGTTGCTGCCGCTATGAAGGAGACCATTGAAGCATCGGGCCTGAGAATTGCCGATGATGCCCTGTCCTATGCGGCGGAGACGACACACGGGTATGCATATCTGATTCAGATGGTCGGCTATTATGTCTGGCGTGCTGGACGAAGGCATGTTTCCTCTTCAAATCTGATCATGCTGGATGACGCGAAGCGCGGCTGTGCAGAGGCACTCCGTGAATTTGGGTCTTCGGTTCTGGGGACTGCGTTGGCGGGGCTGACACGTCCAGCAATGGAGTATCTGTTTGCGATGACGAAAGATAGTGCAGCGTCTGCAACCTCGACCGTGGCGGAAAGGATGGGCATACCACCGCAGAACGCGAATACCTATCGCAGAATGCTGATCGATCGCCAGATAATTGAACGTACAGCTCCTGGATACGTGGCCTTCTCTATTCCTTTCATGCGCGACTATCTTATAGAGAACAAGGATGAGATCCTTTCCCGCTATGGAGGGTAGGTGCTGGTGGAGCTTGAGGCGTTTGCTTTGCGGCTGGCTGTTTGTGCTGTATTCGCCGGCGATCTACGTACCATCACCCATGGCTTCGGTGTAACACCGAACGAGAGCTTCCTCGACCAACTCCCACAAGTCTTTCTATACAAGCACGGAAAGTCCCTCCGGATACTCTGTCCGTAGGGATTTTTGTCATCTCCACATCAGCCTGCTGGGCTGATAGTTTCTACGTTTCCTATATTTTCTAAAATTTCTATATCTTCTATAAAAACGATGACTGTTGATGAGGACCAAACAGTTCTGAGGCTGTACTGTCTCGAGGAATATTCCGCTATCTGCTCGATGCTGCAACTACCTCATGGTGCCAGTCGAGGAAGGCTGCTACTGCACAGATGAGGAACAGATATCCGAGGGAGGTTGTATAGGCCACGAACGTCAAATAGAGTGCCACAAGCACGAAGGCAGCACTCAAGCGGGCAATGGCACAGAAGCCATTGAAGAGAGGAGAGGTGCCTTTGTGGGCGCCGCTTCTTGATTTCTCCGCATAGGACCAGGCGCCAAGGGCAAGGACGATACCGAAAGCGAGGCTTGCGTAGATATAGAGCATTGGGCTTCACGATTTTAAGGGCGAAGATGAGGACAGTGACAGTGAGCGCCACAATGCGGGGGCTGCTCCTACTCCGGATCGGCTCCTTCGGCCTTGAGACGGGAGACGAGCTTTGCTGCAAGCACGGCCACGACGGCAAAGAGTGCAAGTGAGAGTGCCATAGGGATTGCTATCTGGTGCAAGGCGATGAGGAAGATGCTGATGACGTACAGTTTCTTTCGCACTTTTGAAAACCGGATAGCCGCATAAAGAGGCATGGCCCCGTCTCGCTACGATTGGAAACGACCAAGCAAACCACTCGAGACAAGGAAGCGGAACCATGCCACACGAGATAGTATCATTCGACGAGCCGAAGCTTCAGGACTACCTCGGGGAGCTCGTCAGAAAGACCGTACAAGACTCACTGAACGCCCTGTTGGATGCGCAGGCAAACCAGATTACCAACGCAGGCCGCTACGAGCGGCAGGCTTGCTGCTTTGGCCACTACAGACAAAACCTCACCACGACCTTAGGGGACGTGACGCTTAGCATCCCAAAGCTTTAGGGGTGCGACCTTCGCGTCGAAGGTGATCGAGCGCTACCGCAGGCAGGAGAGCTTCCTCGAGGAGGCGATGATGGAGATGTAGCTGGCGGGCGTCGCTGTGAGGAGGATCCAGGAGGTCTCAGAGATTCTTTGGGGCTTAAGCGTCTCGCCCGCCACCGTCTCCAAGCTGAACTGTGAGACCTTCGGTGCCGTCGACGAGTGGCGACGTTGGCCCCTCACGGGCCGGTACCCCTACGTCTATTGACCTGTGTCAATACACATCGTCGCTGTAGGAAGGCTGCGGACGGACGACAGGACTTGCGCTTAGGTGGCCCGCAAGATGTCTAAGGGGCACTCCAAGCTCGAGGCGATACGATGCGTTAAGCGATACATAGCGCGCGAGCTGTACTACGACATCATTGCCCAGAGTCGCATGCTCAAAACGACTTGACAATTAGAAGGGCATCACACCTCCTGACGCTCGTCACCTGCACGCCGTACGGCGTGAACGACCACAGGCTCCTCGTCCACTGTGAGAGGATAGAGTATGTCCCCGAGGAGGCGGAGGCGCAGGGAAGCCTTGTCAACCGCTGCTGCGAGAGTGGGCAGTGCTGATTGTCCTTCTCGTCCTTCTCCTCGTCTTCCTCGATGTGGTGATCCACCGCATCCGCCAGAAGCGCGAAGCGAAGACAACTCCCAAGCACATGGAATGACTTCCTCACCCAGAGGCAAGGAAGAGCGCCTCGGCTCGATGAGAGTAGGGACGCTTGCTTTGAAGGCCTGTGTGTTCCTTGACGCTTATGCCAGATGATGGAGACCGACCCACTGCCAGAGCGTGACGGGGCAGCCATCCACAAGTACATTTGTGCCATCGAGTTCCGTCTTTACGGAATCATGGTAGACAGGGATCCAGACGAAATGGCCGATATAGCGCTGAGGCTGGCCATACTTGTCGCGGTAGCGGCCCGTCTCGTCCTGGATGTGGTCGAAGCAGGTGATATGCACGTCTTTGGCGCCGAACTCCTTGAGCTTCTTGTAGTCTGCGAGGGCATGGTCTTGTGCCGTTACGATCGGGTCGTCGGCGGACTGCACGAACCAGAGCGGGGTCTTTGCTATGGCCTTCATCTCGTCGTCTGTGGCAAGGGATGCGACCCATGGCGCGCAGACGGGCACACCTGCAGCAAAGAATCCTGGATAGTCCGCCACAAGCCTTATTGTCATGAATCCACCATTGGAGAGCCCGCCCACATAGATGCGCCGCTTATCGATGTCGGGATGCGCCCCTATGAACTCGTCGATCAAGGTCTTCAGTGCCTTCGTGTAGATGGACTTGTTGTCGTCTGCGATCTCGCCCGCGCCGGAGTCCATCCAGTAGGTCGGGCTCGAAGGTGCGAGGATATAGGCAGCGCCGCCGAGCTTCTCCTGAATCTCAGGGGAGGAGAGGAGCGTCACACGGTTGCCCATGACGGTACGGTAGGGCTCCTGTCCCTCTCCTGCACCGTGGAGCCAGACGAGGAGTGGCACGGACGTGACCGGCGGCAGCGGATTGAACGGATGCGCTGCGCGTGCGGCATTGATGACATCGAGGTCGGGCATGAAGAAGCTATAGTTCATATCGATATCATCGAAGATGCCAGAGCCGGTAAGGTCCCAGTCTGCGAGGTCGGGACAGACGTCACCCGTGTCGACGTCGAACACCATACCCGTAAGCGGAGCCTCGCCTGGCACCTCAGAAGGTATTGCCTTTGTCTGCGTGATGCGGAAGCTCATGGCGCGGATATAGCCACGGGTGAGCGCTCCGTCGATCCTCTTCGTGAGGCGCTCTTCGGGGAGCTCGAGCGCGATATAGGAGCCCTGCTCCTGAGGGTTGCCTTCGCCGTCGGAGGCGTAGGCAGAAAGCACCGGGACATAGCCCTTCGAAGGGAAGGCCTGTTTGTCCGTGTGATGCTCCTTGGCAAGCACGACTTCGCCTGTCTTTGCGTCCTTGCGCTCTACGTAGACGCTGAAGCCATTTGTGTTCACGAATTCCGTGCGCACCTTCTCGGGGAGCTCGAGGATGAGCTTCGAGACATAGGGCCCCATGTCGGCGGCCGAAGTGAAGGTCTTGTATCCAGCCATGCATATCCCCTTTCTCGTGCAGCAGGGCCAGCATCTGCTGGCCCTGCCAAGTCTGTCCGTTGGTTGTTCTACCCACTTATCTCAGTCGTGGCAGCGAACCTGCCGAAGGGCAGCCTGCCAGCCTGAGCGCTTGCTCTGGCGGATGTCTTCTGCCATCTTGGGTACATAAGTCTCATGCCCATAGTGCTCATGTATGACATTCGTCGTCCAGAGGCCGGCACCTCTGCCTGCTGCAAAGGCGGCTCCTGCAGCAGAGAGCTCGGCAAGCTTCGAGACCTCGACTGATGTCTCTGCCATATCTGCCTGGAACTGCATAAGGTAGGCATTCTTCGTGACGCCGCCGTCAGCTCTCAAGGTCTCCAAGGCAAGGCCGGTATCGGCGCAGAGCGCATCGAGCACATCTGCAATCTGGTAGGGGATGCACTCGGCGCAGGCCTTTGCAATCTCTGCCCTGCCGGTGAGCGTCGTGACGCCTGTGAGCATGCCTGTGGCAGCGCTGTCCCACCAGGGGGCACCGAGGCCCGTGAAGGCAGGCACAAAGTAGCACCTGTCGTTCGGGTTGGCTTCCGAGATGAGCTTCTCGAGCTCGCTCGGGCTCTCGATCAGATGTACCCGGTCCTTGAGCCAGGTGATGACAGCGCCCGTGTAGTTGAGGTTCCCCTCGAGCACATAGGAGAGCTTGCCTTCGAGGTTCCAGGCAATGCTCGAGACGAGACCATGCGTGCTCCGGATCGGGGCATCTCCTGCCATGAGCATGACAGAGGAGCCCGTGCCGTAGGTTGCCTTGGCCTGTCCGGGCTTGAGGCAGTCCTGCGCTGCAAGCGCAGCCTGGGAGTCTCCAAGCATCGCATGGAGCGGTACAGGAGTAGAAAGAGCTCCGTTGAAGTCAGAGATGCCGAAGAGGGCATCGGACGGCAGGACCTCTGGCAGTGCCATGCGAGGGATGCCGAAGAGCTCAAGGAGCTCATCGTCCCACTCAGCAGTCTTCAAGTTCAGGAGCTGGGTCCTGCAGGCATTCGAAGGCTCCGTCACGAAGGGATGGCCTTCGCAGAGGCTGAAGGCAAGCCAGGAGTCGATCGTGCCAAAGCAGAGCGTGCCTGCCTGGGCAGCCTCTTGAACTGCGGGAATGTTCTTGAGCATCCAGGACATCTTGGTAGCAGAGAAGTAGGGAGAAAGAGCCAGGCCAGAATGCTCCTGGACGAGCCCCTCTGCGCCAGGATGTGCTGCCTTGAGCTCGTCGCAGAGCACAGCAGCACGTCCACACTGCCAGACGATAGCATGGGCCAGAGGCTTGCCGGTCGTCCTGTTCCAGGCAAGGCAGGTCTCGCGCTGGTTCGAGATGCCAAAGGCGGCGATATCTTCCGCACGGGCACCGGACTTTCGCATCAGAGCTTCGACGCAGCAGCAGACGTTTCCAAGGATCTCTTCAGCATCATGCTCGACCCAGCCCTGCTCATTCACATGCTGCGTGTGGGGCAGGGAGGTCTTTGCCAGCAGGGAGCCATCCTCCTCGAAGAGGAGCGCCTTTGTGCCCTGCGTGGACTGGTCTATTGCGAGGGCGATCTTTCCCATCGCTACTTGGCTGCCTTTCCGAGAAGCTTCTCAGCGGAGGAGGCGATGCCTTCTGCATCGAGGCCGTAGTAGCCGAAGACCTCCTTAGAGGTGCCGGTGACGACCGGGGCATCAGGAAGCGAGAGGTTCTCGACAAGACGGGGGCAGGAAGAGGCGACCGTCTGGGCAACACGGGCACCAAGTCCGCCATACGGCGAGTGCTCTTCGATGGTAAGCACTGCCTTGGCATTCTGTGCAGCCTTTACGACGGCCTCTTCGTCGAGCGGCTTTACGCAGTACATATCAAGAACGGTGGCAGAGATGTCCTTGGCCTCAAGCAGTGTTGCGGCATCGAGTGCCGGGCGCACGAGCTCGCCTGTGGCGACAATCGCGATATCGGTGCCGGTCTTCAGCCAGGTTGCCTTGTTCATCTCGAAGGGGTAGAAGTTTTCCGTGTAGATGTCCTCGACAGCGTTCCTGCCAACGCGCACGTAGGCAGGCTTCGTGTCATTGAGAAGCGCTCGGATGAGCTTGGCCGTCTGGGAGCAGTCGCTCGGGAGATAGACGCGCATGTTCGGGATGGCAGACATGGCTGCAATATCCTGTGCAGAGTGGTGGGACATGCCGAGCGCACCGTAGGAGATGCCGCCGGAGATGCCGATGAGCTTCACGTTCGTGTCGGAGTAGGCGCAGTCGACCTTTGCCTGCTCATAGGAGCGGGTCGTGAGGAAGCTTGCAGGGCTTGCAGCAAACGGCTTCTTGCCGCAGGAGGCAAGGCCGGCAGCGATGCCGACAAGATCCTGCTCGGCGATGCCGACCTCGATGGACTGCCCAGGGAACTTGTCGAAGAAGGGCGTAAGGGATGCAGAGCCCCTCGAGTCGGAACAGAGGACGCAGACGTCCTTGTCTGTGGCCGCAGCCTCCATCAGCACATCGCAGATGGCCTGCTTGTTCGCGATCTTGTTAGGCATGGCACTCCCCCTTGTGCACTGCGAAATCTGTGCTGACCTGGGCATACTCTTCTGCATTCGGCAGGTGGTGGTGCCAGGATGCCTTGTTCTCCATGACAGGAGAGCCGAAGCCCTTCGTCGTGTTGGCAATGATGACCGTGGGCTTGCCCTTCGTCTCCTCGGCGAGGGAGAAGGCTGCATCGAGTGCGCGGATATCATTGCCGGGGATGGAGAGGACATTCCAGCCGAAGGCTGCCCAGCGCTCTTCCTGGGAGTCCTGCTTCATGACATCTTCCGTCGAGCCGGAGATCTGGAGACGGTTCCTGTCCACGAGGGCGCAGAGATTGTCGAGCTCGAAGTTGCCGCCCGACATGGCGCCTTCCCAGACAGAGCCTTCTGCAAGTTCGCCGTCGCCCATGAAGACATAGGTGCGGTACTTGCGGCCGTCCATCCTGGCTGCAAGCGCCATGCCCACAGCGACGGGCAGGCCATGGCCCAGGGAGCCGGAGTTCATCTCGATGCCATTGAGCTTGTTGTTTGGGTGTCCGATGTAGGGGCTTCCGAACTTCGAGAAGCGTGCCTTCACATCGGCGAGGTCGAGGAAGCCCTCGTGGCAGAGGACAGCGTAGTAGGCCTCCATAGCATGTCCCTTGGAGAGGACGAAGCGGTCACGGTTGGGGTCGTCTACAGTCTCGGGTGTGATCCTCAGATGGTTCTCGTAGAGGACCATGAGGGCATCGATCACGGACATGTCGCCTCCGATATGTCCGCCGCCTCCTGCCATGATGATGTCGACACAATCCTGGCGCAGGTCCCAGCGCAGGCTCTCGAGCTTATCGATTTCCACAGCTACTCTCCCCTCAGATAGGCCTTGACGTCCTCTTCGATCGGATCGTAAAGGTCAGGCTGGATTCCCAGATACTTGCAGGCCTCATAGAGCACGGGCACCACATCGTCGTGGATGCCGGTGCAGTGGTGGATGTAGGGCCCTTCCACGATCTTTGCCTCGAGGCGCTTGATATTCTTGACGCGGACCCAGAGGTAGGTGCCCATGCCCTTCGGGCCATCGATGCCTTCTGCCGTGCCGAGCAGGAGCGAATACTTGCCGTTGTCGCCGTCGAAGCGGCAAAGCGTCACCTCGCCATGCTTGGCCTCAGCGGTAAGGGTGCCATTGTGGTCGAAGGCAAGCGGCGTGGTGATGGTCGGCTTCTTCATGGCAACAGAGCAGGGCCAGGGTCCGCAGTGCTGCAGGAGCTCGCCGTTGGGGTCGTCCGGATGGCGGATCGTCCAGTCGGCAAAGAACGAGCGCTTGCGGCCCATGTCTGCTGCCTCGATCATGAGGGACGTGATGGCACCATGGACATCCGTCTCGCAGGTGATCGGCGTGCCCTCCTCATTGAGAATCGAGTTCGCAGCGCAGGGCATCACGTGGAGCTCATGCTGGAGCTCGTTCCAGCACTGGATGCAGCCGGCCGTGCAGTGATACTTCTTGAGCATGCGGCGCATCGTGACGGCCATGGCGGTAATCGTACGTACCTGCTCATCGGTGCAGTTCTTCTCGAAGTGCTCATCGATCCAGTCAAGCTGCTTCTCGACGTCGGAGGTGCCGTTGCCCTTGTCCTCAGCAAGTGCTGCCTTCACGCCGCGCGTGAGCTCGGGCAGGGGCACAGGTACGCACTCGACACCAAAGCGCTCGAGGAGCTCGCCCTCGTTGCACATCGTGGAATAGAACTCGTAGGGACGGGGTCCGATCTGAAGGATGCGGGCAGAGTGGAACTTCTTCACGACATTGCAGACCGCAATGAAGTCACGGAGTCCGTGCTCGAAGACAGGATCGTCCACCCTGCAGTTCGTCATGTACGTGAATGGCACCTCGAAGCGGCGAAGCACCTTGCCTGTTGCGAAGAGGCCGCACTGCGTATCGCGCAGACGGACGCCGTTTGCCTCCGGGCGCTCATCGAGCGGTCCCCACAGAAGGACGGGCTTGCCGAGGTCCTTGGCAAGGCGGGCACAGATGAACTCCGTGCCGAAGTTGCAGTGGGGAAGGAACAGGCCGTCGACCCCTGCATCCTGGAACTTCTTCAGGACCCTGAGACGGTCGTCCTCGTCGTAGAGCAGGCCTTCCTCGTTGATATCGTCGATATCGACAAACTCGACGTCGAGCTCTTCGAGCTTTTCTGTGATGATCTTGCGGTACTTCCTTGCATCGGGTGCGCTGAAGATGCTCCTGCGCGTCGGTGCATAGCCAAGAACGATCCTGTCCATGAGGCTCCTCTCCTCTGTCCCTGAATCTGCCGCTCGGCGGATTGGAAGGGTAGCTTTCTTTCCTGAGATAGAGGATATGGATGAACTCGGCTACACTTAACGAGTGGGGGATATTACTAAATATTTAGCTCTAAATAGTTAGGCGTGGGAGCATGGCAGACAAGGTCACGGCGCGCGACGTCGCAAAGGCAGCATGAGTCTCTCCAGCGACGGTCTCTCTCGTGTTCCGGGACCGTCCGGGCGTCGGTGCCGAGACAAGGGACAGGGTGCGCAAGGTCGCAGAGGAGCTTGGCTTCGAATACGACGCACCATCTCAGCCCCGGAAGACCTCGACGATCTTGCTTATCATCTACAAGCAGCATGGACGGGTTGTCGCAGACACTCCCTTCTTTGAGAGCCTCATCAAGGGCGTCTCTGACATGACCTACAAGCTTGGCTATCACCGGCTTTCTGTCTCCTACTTCTATTCTCAGGAGAACAAGGCAGAGCAGCTGAGCAGCCTGCGCTCCATCAAGTGTGCCGGCATCGTGCTTCTGGCTACCGAGATGCGTGCGACCGATGTGACGCAGTTCGAGCACCTGGGCGTGCCTATCGTCCTTCTGGACAACTGGTTCCCGACAAAGAACCTCGACTCGGTCGTGATCGACAACTCCCGTGGCGCTTGGACAGCCGTGCGCTATCTCAGGAACATGGGACACACCGATATCGGCTATCTCCATTCCAATACGGAGATCAGGAACTTCCTCGAGCGCAGGGATGGCTATATCCAGGCCATGCGTCACTTCCATACGTCAGATATCGACCCGCTCCACACAATCGTGGAAGTGGGCTCCACGATGGAGAGCGCCTACAAGGATATGAGCCGCTACCTTGATGGAAACCCGTATCTGCCGACTGCCTACTTCGCCGACAACGACCTCATCGCAATGAGCTGCATACGCGCTCTCAAGGACCACGGCATCAGGGTGCCCGAGGATATCTCTGTCATCGGCTTCGACGATGTCTCGACTGCCGCCATAGCCGACCCTCCGCTCACGACCATGGCGGTGCCCAAGACGAATATGGGTGCCATCGCCGTGAGGCGTCTCGTCGAGCATGTAAAAGGGGAGACGGATGGCGAGGTCGTGCGTATCTCGGTCCTTCCGGAGATTGTCCAGCGTGCCTCTGTCGTGAAGCCGGATGAGGATGCCTGAGAGCGTGCTTTCTAAATCACAACTATTGAATCTTGTCAACCAAGAGTGCTAAATATTCCTAAATTCTCGTAAACATGCTACTAAATCGATAGAACGGTCAAGGCGAGTTCTTCCTTCTGTAATCTTCAGGTCAGCAAGCAATTCCGGATGCTCAGGCAAGGGGGCCTGGGGCCGGAGGGGCAAGAAGGGGGATTCAATGGCAGTCGACAACCAAAAGATTGCTGAGGGCGTTCTCGCCAATGTCGGAGGTGCAGAGAACATCGCGTCCGCGACGCACTGCATGACCAGGCTGCGCCTGACCTTCAAGGACAAATCGAAGGTCGATGGAGATGCCATCAAGGCCATCATGGGCGTCATTGACATCAATTGGGCAGGCGAGCAGCTCCAGGTCATCATCGGCCAGAGCGTACCGAAGGTCTATGACGCGGTGCTTGCGATGGGTGTTGAGGGTGAAGGCGCCATCGATGAGAACCTCGATGAGAACCTCATGAAGGAGAAGCTCACGCCGAAGGCCGTCGGCAATAAGATTCTCGACTATCTCTCTGGCTCCATGGTTCCGATGATTCCCCTTCTCATGGGCGGCGGCCTCTTCCGCACGATTGCAGCAATCTTGGGCCCGACGATGCTCGGCATCCTTTCGGTGGATGACCCGACCTACACGTTCCTCTACACGACGCTCTATGAAGCCTCGTTCTACTTTATGCCTATCTATCTTGGCTATTCTGCTGCAAAGAAGCTCAAGGCTTCCGAGGTCCTGGGCATGCTCTGCGGCGGTGTCCTGATTGCACCGACGGTAATTGCCGCAGCTACGGGCAGCACGGCCATCAGCGTCTACGGCTTCCAGATTGTCCCGGGCAACTATGCTCAGTCCGTCCTTCCGATCATCCTGACGATTCCTGTCATGGCACAGATCGAGAAGTGGATGAAGAAGCACGTGCCTGATGTGCTCTCCACGATGTTCGTGCCTTGGTTCACGATGATCGTTACCATCCCTATCGAGCTCATCGTTCTTGCACCTATTGGCAACCTTATCGGTACCGGCATTGCAAATGCGCTCTTCGGTCTTGCTGACGTGGGCGGCATCGGCATCCTCATCGTTATGGCTGTCCTCGGTGCTTTCTGGCAGCTCTTCGTTATCGCCGGCATGCATATGCCTGTCATCCTTCTTGCCCAGGTCCAGATCATTGCTATGGGCTATGATCCCTTCGTCTTCGTCTCCACGAACTGCGCTATGGCTGCTGTCTGGGGCTGCGCTATCGGTGCCTTCCTGCGTATCCACAACAAGGAGGAGAAAGGCATGATCGGTGGTTACATCGCCTCTGCACTTCTTGGCGGCGTGACCGAGCCGACGCTCTTCGGCGTGCTTCTCCGCTGGCGCCGCACCATGCTCGGCATGTTCATCGGCGGTGCAATCGGTGCTGTGTTCTCCGGAATCACGGGTGTCACCTATTACCTGGCTGGCGGTGCTTCCAACTTCCTCGTTATCACCAATTACCTGCAGGGCGGCACGCAGAACGTGATCTTTGCCGTCATCGGCATGGCAATCTCCTGCGTCATTGCCGCAGTGGTCGTCTACATGACCGGCTTCACGAAGGAAGAACTTGAGGCTCTCGACCACGAGAAGAGCTATCCGGTAGCAGCCTAGGGAAACGATGATTAATTCACCTCGATGAGGTCACTGGGGCCACACGCTGTATGCCGTCGGCTCAAAATGTCTCGAACCACGCAGTGCCCATACCCACATAGATGCCTATCTGTCTTCTGGATATGGTATAGCTACATCCACACATTCCAGCATATCCAAAAGGAAGATATGGGCAGCCAGATGAGCTTTTAAGACCTTAAATCCTAAGATCTAAGGAGAAAGACTAGGCAAGAGGCACACCTGGAGCGGATGGATGCGATCGTTGTGTGGGATAGCTGGATTGCACTGGTAGATACCAGCTACCATTCTCAGGCGCGTGGCAGGCATGTGCGCACTGCAAAGACGAAGCATAAGGATGTATCCTGCTTTAGGTCATGTTTGCTCTCTTAAGACGAGGAAACCTAAGGATGCTATCCTGGATTGTCACTCCTGGCAGCGCTTCTGTGCACGTAGACCTCATGCAGGCGCAGGTGCCAGATGCAACGACACTTGCGAAATTCCGCCATAGCCTCGAGCGGCGGGGACTCGGTAAAGCTATACTTCACGACCTGAATTCAGAACTCGAAAAGGCAGGGATCATGATGCGGGGTGGCTCCATTGTGGATGCGACCTTCATCGAGGCTCCGAGCTCCACAAAGAACAAGGACCACGCACGCGACCCCGAAGCGCACCAGTCCAAGAAAGGGAAGAACTGGCATTTCGGATACAAGGCGCATATCGGCGTGGATGCCGGTAGCGGCCTTGTGCATGCCGTGGAGACGACCGCCGCGAATGTATCTGACATATCCCAGGCACACGTACTCGTAAGGGAAGATGACAGGTTCTGCTATGCAGACTTTAGGCTATATAGGTATAGCGAAGCGCCCTTAAGGTCACAGCAGACCCACACCTCTCACAGATGCGCTGGAGTGTCGCAAGGAAACCTTCGACCATAAAGGGCCTTGCCTGTGCACTCTTGTCCGAGAAAGGCATCGAGTCCAGGAAGGCCTCCGTTCGCTCAAAGGTAGAGCATCCCTTCCTTATCGTGAAGCGGCGCTTCGGCCCCTTAAGGAAGCGCTACTAGGGGATAGAGAAGAACTCCTGTATGCTCGAGTCTGCCTCGCCCGTACAAACCTTACCCATGTGCATCTTTTGCCGGCAGGCTGCACCTCCCGGCTCCCAGCGTCGCTTGATCCGTCTTGGAGTCTCTGCCGAATGCGGTGCATGGGGCAGGACGGATGTAAGGATAGCGGCTCCTGCACGTGCTGGATGAGCATCCTTCCCTGCCTTTCCCGCATTCCGGCTGCGAAAAGTCGTGTGGTCGGTCCCCTCTAACACGTTATGGGGCATTAATCATCGTTTCCCTAGAATCGTCATCTCAAAACGGAATGGGTGGCTAGGCAGATGTGCCTGGCTGCCCGTTTTTTGAAAGGAGGCATGTCGAAGATATGCATGCGAAAGAAGCCCCATACGATGTGGCAGAGACCTGGCGCGAGACTGTGCTTGTCTTCGAGACAGCGCACGCCTTCTGCGATCCTGTCCGTGACTGCTGCATCGTAGCAGACTTCGCAGGCCCTGATGGTATGCATATCAGACGGGAAGCCTTCTGGGATGGCGGAAACAGGTACGGCGTGAGCTTTGCTATACTGAAGGCAGGGACGTGGGCATGGAAGCTCTCTGCTCCTCGCGAGAGCGGGCTCGATGGGAAGTCAGGCACGATCGAGGCGAAGCCGTACGCTGGCAGCCTTCCTATCTACCAGCATGGCTTTGTGCGCTGCGCCCATATGGGAGAGCTCTATGAGGGCAAGCCGCTGGCCCGGAACATCCTTGCCTATGCGGATGGGACACCGTTCTTCTGGCTCGGCGACACGCATCGGGAGTTTGCGCTGGGGGGAGAGCTGGGAGCGCTCGAACCATCCTGGCATAGAGAGTCAGTTCAGGAGCATGGCAGATAAGCGTGCTTCCCAGGGATTTACGGTCTATCAGACGAACCTCAGGAGCGATTTCCATGAGCACAGCCGCTTCTGGCTGACAAGGCCGGATGCAGAGCATCCCATCCCCAGCCCGGCTGTCTTTGCAGAAGAGATCGACCGTCGCATGCACTATCTCGCAGACCTCGGTCTTGTGAATGCACTCGGCTTTGCCTGGGGAAGCAGCATGGAGAGCGAAGGCGATGCGTTCGGCGCTGCTATGACCTTGGCGGAGCAGAATACGCTTGCCCGCTACGGGACGCTGCCTGTTGTCTGGACAATTGCCGTTGAAGCCTCAGCCTACGATCCTTCCCGCTGTGACTTCCTTGCCTCTGCCTTAAGCGAGGTGGCAAAGACCGTGCATGAGCTTGATATCTACCATTATCCCGTGACCGTGCACTCTGCCAATGAGCGTCCGTTCTCTGATTGCTTCTACGATAAGGACTGGTACAGCTTCACACTCGACCAGGCAGGGCACGGAGACTTCGTCGTAGCAGAGTCCGACTACCGGGACTATTTGGCCAAGCACGCGGACAAGCCGTTTGTCGAAGGAGAGGCGCTCTATGAAGAGTGCTCTTTGCTCGAGGAGAATGGCCCTTGCAGGATCGATGCCACGATGCTTCGCCGTGTGGCCTATCTGACCATGCAGCTCGGCGATGCTGGCTATACGTATGGTGCACAGGGCATCTGGGACAATATCTGGTCAGAGGAAGACCTCAAGAAGACGTCTTCTGTCCGCATGATGGCAGCCATCTTCAACCGCTACGGCGTTGCCTGGACCGAAGCGATAGATTCCCCCGGTGCCAAGCAGATGGGCATCAGGCGCTGCTTCTTTGAGGAGCAGGAATGGTGGACGCTCGAGCCTTATGGGCAAGGCGGCAGCGCGCTTCTCGGCAGGAAGACCCCTCTGGCTGCAAAGAACGCAGATGGCACGCATGTCGTGGCATACTATGCAGCGACGACGAGGCGTCCTCTTGCAGTTGATGGTATGAAGGATGAATCCTGGGTGCTCCGGTGGTTCGATCCGGCCACGGGCACCTATAGCGGAGAAGAAGTACGGCAGATGTCGGGCGGACGGATGCGTCTGCCTGACAAGCCGACGATGGATGACTGGCTGCTGGTCCTTACCAGGGCTGACAGCATCTTTTCGAAGAGGATGGAGCAGACACAATGAGCAAGGTATCGATCGAGGGCATGCATCTCGTACGTGACGGGAAGCCGTTCTTCTGGCTGGCAGATACCATCTGGACGGCATTCACGAGCCCGACGGACGACGAGTGGATCGAGTATCTCGACCTGCGTGCAGCTGAAGGCTTCAATGTGCTGCAGATCAACGCGCTTCCCCAGTGGGACCGCTGCAGTGTCGCAAATCCGCGCTATCCGTATGCAACAGCTGATGACGGCGTGACATTCGACTTCACGCAGGAAGTGCCCGCGTTCTGGGAGCATGCGAAGTGGCAGCTTGCAGAGGCCGTGAAGCGCGGCTTCACGCCCGCCATCGTTGCCCAGTGGAGCAACTATGTCCCCAATACCTGGGCCTCGAATATCGCCTCGCAGAACATCATTTCCGATGAGCTTGTGGATCCGGTCGTGCGCAAGATCTGCTCCTCGTTCAATGAGTTCGATCCGATTTATATCGTGTCGGGAGATACGGACTTCGACCACGAGGAGCCGACTGATCGCTACATGCTCGTGACAGACTGCGTGAAGAAGTACGCACCTGACGCCCTCATCTGCTACCACATCAAGGGCCGCTACGATGGGCTGCCTGAGTGTCTGGCAGAGCGTGCCGACATCTATCTCTACCAGTCGGGCCACAACATCACGGCACAGGCTGGCGCCTACACGCTGGCTAGGAGCTTTGCAGCACGTCCTCACAAGCGCCCGATCATCAACTCCGAGCCTTGCTACGAGCAGATGGGCTATTCGCACATGCTCTATGGCCGCTTCCGCCAAGAAGACTGCAGACGTGCGCTCTAGCTCTCGCTTCTGGGCGGTGCCTCCGCAGGCATCACCTATGGTGCACACGGCGTCTGGAACTGGCAGGGTGCAGGACAGGGCACGGGCCTCTTCGAAGGCGAAGGCTTCCTCAAGGCGCTGCCGCATGAGGTAGGCCTCCACTTTCCGGGAGCACGCGACTTCGGCTTTGCCAAGTCTCTGGCAGAGCGCCTCGATCTCTTCGAGCTTGTGCCTGCACAGGAGGTGCTTGCAACGCATGCAGACGATGTCTTCGCTTCGAAGACAGCTGATGGCTCGAAGCTTCTGGTCTATGTGCCCTATAACGCTGACATCCGCCTTGCCGGAGACTTCTCTTCCTCCCATGCCCGTGCGATCGATCTGGCTGAGCGCACCATCGTGCCGCTCGAAGCTCGCTTCGATGCGGAGAAGGGGACGACGCTTCTTGCCCAGGGAACCTGGTTCGAGGATGCTGTGCTCGTGCTTGACCTGGCATAAGCTGTCAGCAGCATAGATTATCTACAGCGAAGGAGCTGCACTCTTGAGAGGCAGCTCCTTCCTGCTTCAGCGCCAATGATGCGATGCACCGATTCTTGCTGTTTGCATGGTACGTCTGTGGTACAAAGAGCGGGATGAGGAATGAAAGGGGAGAGCATGGGCAAGGTGACGCTCAAGGATATCGCACGCGAGGTGGGCGTCTCGCCCTCTACGGTCTCGCTTGTCCTCAATGGACGCTATGTGCGCGCCTCCGATGCAAAGCGCCAGGCCATCCTCGACTGCGCACGCCAGAAGCACTATGTGCCGAACCAGATTGCACGAAGCCTCGTCTCCCAGCGCTCCGATACCCTTGGCCTCATCATTCCCAACATCGAGAGCCGCTTCTTCAGCTCGCTTGCGAAGCATCTCGAGCAGCGCTGCAGGAAGGCAGGATATGCCCTCCTGATCGCAAACTCGGACGATGTGCCGGAAAACGATGCAGAGCTCGTGCGCCTCTTCGTGAACCGTGGCGTCGACGGCATATTCCTCGTTGCGGCAGGAGGTCTGGCACCCGACCCTGCGCTCGCAGAGATGCTCTCGTCTTTGCCTGTCCCATTCCTGATGGTCGACCGTGTGCTCGAAGGCGTTCAGGGCGACTCCGTGAGCTTCGACAATGTGCTTGGCGGCTACCTCGCGACAAGGCATCTCCTGGAGCAGGGGCACCGTCGCATCTGCTGCGTCGCGAACCTGCAGGAAGGCACGGGCAGGAAGCGCGTACAGGGCTATGAGAAGGCACTTCGCGAGATGGATGTTGTGCCTGAGCATGCGCTCGAGCTCCAGAGCCGCTACTACATCCCCGACGCCTACCATGTGGGGGATGCCGTGATTGCGACAGGGGCGACTGCGGTCGTCGCCACCTCAGACAACATCGCGCTGGGGCTTCTGAAGCGCTTCCTTGAGCGGGGGCTCCATGTGCCGGAAGACCTCTCTATTGTGAGCTACGACAACTCGGCAGCAGGCGTGCTCTTCGAGCCGGCACTTACCTCGATTGAGCAGAACGTGAACGAGCTTTCCGAAGCTGTCCTTTCTCTCATGATCGAGCGGCTCAGAGGGACGCTTCCACTCGAGCCGAAAGCCTGCCCTCTTGTGCCGAAGCTCGTCTACAAGGACTCGGTCAGGGTGCCCTGAGGGGCATCTGCTAGATTGAGCTAAATTTTTTGGTAAATCATATTTTCATATGGTGATAAAACGTTTTATCACCTATATTGCATTTCAGAAGCAAACAAGGGAGAGAAGGAGTGTCAAATGGCTCAGCCTGTTTTGGGTACGCCCTGGAAGAAGCTCAACCGTGCCGTTTCGGATGAGGAGGTCACCTGGCTCGACCGCTATTGGCGCTGCGCGAACTACCTGTCCGTCGGCCAGATCTATCTCCGTTCCAACCCGCTCATGAGGGCAGACTTCAAGAACGAGGATGGTCCTGACGGTTTCACACGCGAGGATGTGAAGCACCGTCTCGTCGGCCACTGGGGAACGACGCCGGGCCTGAACTTCCTCTATGCCCATGTGAATCGCCTCATCCATGACCACCAGCAGAACACGCTCTTCCTGATGGGCCCGGGCCACGGCGGACCGGCTGGCACCTCGCAGAGCCTGCTCGATGGTACATACCGCGAGATCCGTCCGGACATCACGGACGACGAGGCAGGACTCCAGAAGTTCTTCCGCCAGTTCTCCTATCCTGGCGGCATCCCTTCGCACTATGCTCCTGAGACCCCGGGCTCCCTCCATGAGGGTGGTGAGCTCGGCTACGTGCTCTCCCATGCCTATGGTGCCGTGCTCGACAACCCGAGTATGCTCGCTGTGGCAGTCGTGGGTGACGGCGAGGCCGAGACCGGTCCTCTCGCTACGAGCTGGCAGACGAACAAGTTCATGGATCCTCTGACGGATGGCATCGTCCTGCCGATCCTTCACCTCAATGGCTACAAGATTGCGAACCCGACGATTCTGGCGCGCATCTCTGACGGTGAGCGCGAAGAGTTCTTCCGCGGCATGGGCTACCATCCGTACAGCTTCGTTGCTGGCTTCGACGAGGAGGACCACGAGTCCATCCACAGGCGCTTCGCAGCACTGCTCGAGGCAGTCTTCGACGAGATCTGCGACATCAAGGAACGTGCGGCTGCAGGCGAGAGCTCCCGTCCGTTCTATCCTATGATCATCTTCCGTACCCCGAAGGGCTGGACATGCCCGAAGACCATCGACGGAAAGAAGATCGAGGGTTCCTGGCGTGCACATCAGGTGCCGCTGGCATCTGCCCGCGATACCGAAGCACACTTCCAGGTGCTCAGGGGTTGGCTCGAATCATATGAGCCCTCTGGCCTCTTCACGCCGGAAGGTTCCATCCGTTCCGAGGTCACGGAGTTCATGCCAGAAGGCAAGCTCAGGATCGGCGCGAACCCGAATGCCAATGGCGGCGTCATCAGGAAGCCGCTTGTCCTTCCGAAGGCAGAGGACTACGCCTTCGACGTGGACACGAAGGGCCATGGTGCAGGCACGACCGAGTCGACCCACGTGCTGGGCGAGTACACAGCCGAGCTTATCAATAACAACCGTGATCGCTTCCGTATCTTCGGTCCGGACGAGACGGCTTCTAACCGCCTGCAGCCGAGCTACCAGGTGACGGACAAGCAGTGGTTCAACGGTGACCTCAACGACGATCCGGCAAACGACGAGCACCTCGCTCCTGTCGGCAATGTTATCGAGCAGCTCTCCGAGCACCAGTGCGAAGGCCTGCTCGAGGGTTACCTCCTGACCGGGCGCCATGGCCTCTGGTCTTCCTACGAGTCCTTCGTGCACATCGTCGACTCCATGGTGAACCAACATGCCAAGTGGCTCGAGGCAACCGTGCGCCACATCCCATGGAGAAAGCCGATCTCCGGCCTCAACATGCTGCTTTCGAGCCATGTCTGGCGCCAGGACCACAATGGCTTCTCCCACCAGGATCCGGGCTTCGTGGATGTGCTGCTCAACAAGTGCTGGAACAACGACCATGTGGTGAACATCTACTATCCGGCAGATGCGAACATGCTGCTCGCCGTGGCAGAGCGCTGCTACCAGTCCACGAACTGCATCAATGGCATCTTCGCAGGCAAACAGCCTGAGGCTACGTGGCTCTCGCTCGCAGATGCACGCGAGGAGCTCAAGAAGGGTGCTGCCGAGTGGAAGTGGGCATCCACGGCCAAGCCGGGCACCGAGCCTGAGATCGTCCTCGGTTGCTGCGGTGATGTGCCGACGCAGGAGATACTTGCGGCAACCGAGCTTCTCGATGCGCTCGGCGTGAAGGTTCGTGTCGTGAACGTCGTCGAGCTTCTGAAGATCCAGAACGCGCAGGAGAATGACGAGGCACTCTCCGACGACGAGTTCGCAGAGCTCTTCACGACGGACCGTCCAGTGCTCTTTGCCTTCCATGCCTATCCTGACACGATTCATCGCCTGATCTGGCACCGTCCGAACCATGACAACTTCCACGTGCATGGCTATGAGGAGTACGGCTCCACGACGACACCCTACGATATGCTCCGCTTGAACCACATGGACCGCTGGGCTCTTGCGGCAGATGCTCTGAGGATCCTGGATGCCGAGAAGTGGGCAGACCAGATCTGCAGATGGGAGAAATTCCGTCAGGATGCATTCCAGTTCGCTGTGGATAGGGGCTACGACCACCCTGCCTTCACGGACTGGGTGTGGCACGATGCAAAGGACACGGGTGCTGCCCTTTCTGCTACGAAGGCAACTGGTGGAGATAACGAGTAAGGGTCTCCTATACCTGTTCACTAAAGGCACTGCAGCTTCAGGCTGCAGCGCCTTCTCCGCATTCTGGCCCTGCTTTCTTTTTGAAACTCGCTGTTAGACCATAATTGACCTAAGAAGGGCCCAAAAGTGTCCGGGCCTTTGCCTACAATGCATATCGTCAAACAAAGACATCGAGGATCAAAGGGCCCGGATGGATCCAATGATACTGCAGCAGATCGAAAAGATGGGGATCGCCGAGAAGCGCGAGCTCCTGGAGAGGCTGGAGGCGCTCATAGCCAAGAAGATGGCAGGCTCTGCCCTTGCGGGAACACCCAAGAGGTGCCCGAGGTGCAAATCGCTCAGTTTCTATTGCAAGGGCCACGACGCGTGTGGCCTTAAGAGATGGAAGTGTTGCTCGTGAGGCAAGACCTTCTTTGTAAAGACAAGATCTGTCCTGGCTATGTCAAAGCTCACGGCCACCACATGGGCCGCATATGCAAAGGGCACGCTTGCAGGCATGACGCTTGAAGGAGCTTGCGAAGAGCTGCCATGTGAGCCTTAAGGACATTGTGGTTCCATGCGCATGAGGCTCTTCGAGCTGCTGCAGGCAGCGCTTGGCGCCTTCAGGTATGGACCCACCGTCTCCTGCCAAAAGATCGGGATCTACATCGGCGAGTCGCTTACAGGCAACAGGGCAAGGCCCAACATCCAGATGCTGAGAAAGGTGCACACGCACGGCCATGTTGTGCATTGCTGTGGCATATAGAACAAGAAGGTCTGCGTGGAGTGCTGCGCGAGTGACTTAAGCGACGAATATGCCATCCTTTGCGGTAGGGGCAGGCCCGAGGACGAAAAGCTCACAGATGCCCTTTCAGGTATCGTCGGCAGCTTATGGGTCTCCACCGACGACCATGCAGGATATGCGCGTGTGGCTCTCCTCGCTTGGGGTCTTCAAGCACACGGCGAGCTTAGCCTCGTCAATGCGATGCAGCGAAGGCTGTGCGAGTTCCTGCTTTTCTTCCATGGGGTCTTCTACGAAGTGGCTGGGGCACTTGTCTTGCCTGCTTTCTGTGGATAGAGCAGGTAAGGCATTCTGAGCGGGAGAAGAAGGATATACTCTCAGGCAAGCTTGCAGGAGGCAGGTATGTTCCATACCAGGCGTGCGCTCATAGACATAGAGCAGCCCTTCTGGAGCTATTGGAAGGACAGGGGCGTCAGGTCAATTATGGTCTAACAGCGAGACGTGAGATTGTCACCGCAAAGTTCCCGCTCGATGAGTTCACGATCGCTATGGAGCATGCAGCGGTGAAGTCCTACCATAACATCAAGGTTCTGCTCGATATGGACGATTAACACAGGAACACAGGAGACGGCGGCGCCTTCGCGGCCGCTGTCTCTCTTTGAACGAATAGTGACTGACACACTGCGAGATTTCCTTGCTGGACTGGGAAGAGCGAAGCAAGATGCAGCCTCTACCTCTTCTGCTGAGCGAAATCGTATGCCTCTCTCAGCCATGAAAGCAGCTCTTCGTCGATCTGTCCTGCATCGCTCAGAACTACATGGTGGGTCCATCTGTTTCGATATGCTTCGACTTTCGCATCGATGCGCGCCGATTCGAGCGGATGTTCGAGGCCGAATGTCAGCGTGAAGAATGACGCGGGCATTAGCGCTTTTGGACGAACGCGGAGAAACGAGACGCAGCTGAAGACATGCCGGTTGCAGAGCGTGATCTGGGTCTTCTGGACACGGATGCCGAACTCAGGAAGCGCTGCCTGTGTCTGCTGCATGAATGCTGCATAGAGAGGCAGAGCCTCTTCATGGCCTTTAAAGAAGGCGCATTCTGCCGTGCCTGGCACATAAGCGCTCCTGCTCTCCATCATCAGCTCCGCTTCTTTTCTCACATCAGCGTCTTTCTGGAGAGCTGCTATTCCAGAGGCTTGGTATAGTCCTCGTCGATCTTGGCTACCTTGTTACGCCTGCGGACATACTTCTCGGCAGTCAGCGGCTCAGTTGCCATCCATGTCTTCGCTATTGCCATTGCCAGCACCGGTCCGATGATCTTGCCGCCCAGGCAGAGAACATTCGCATCGTTGTGCTGGCGTGCCAGCTCGGCGCAGACAGGATCCTGGCAGACACAGGCGAATATGCCACGTACCTTGTTCGCTATCATGGCAGATCCATAGCCGACGCCGTCGACAAAGATGCCACGGTTGCATCCGCCCTTCGCGATGCTGAGCGCGGCAGGAAGGACGAAGTCGGAGAGGTCGCATGACTCATGGTCATAGGTACCGAAATCCACCACCTCATGTCCTTCGGACTCGAGCCACTTCTTGATCTGATTCTTGAGGTCTGTTCCTGCATGATCATTTGCCATTGCAATCTTCATGAGAACCCCTTTCGACGAGCAGCATGAATGAGCGTGCCATACGCTCAACTGGCATAAGTGTAGGCGCGAAGCGTCGAGCAGATCCATTCCATTGATGGCATATCGCCCGACGGCATCCTGTCCTGCGTGTGAAAGGTATCTGCTCCATCGTGCTTGGGCATCGACAGCCTGCTCCTCGGCGGCGTCTTGGCAAGCAAGCGCAGAGATGGATGTGGATGAGGCCGGTTCATGCTGCTCCGCTCGAGCTAGCTCTCCTCGTTGCGTGCGAAGAAATCGGCAGCGTTGCGGAAGAACATGCCCTCTGCGATGTCTTCTCCGAAGCGCTTGGCCACCATGGTGCGGAAGGCGGGCATGTCAGAGGCACCCGAGAGCCAGGACGGCGTAGCCGATCCATCGAAATTGCTGCCAAGCGCGATGATGCGTTCCCCGCCTAGCTCCAGGAAATGGTCGATATGGTAGCTCAGCTCGTCGAATGTGACATCAGCCTGGCTATCGCCTGCACCATTGCCCTCGTTGAAGCGGTCCGCAATGAAAGAACGGCAGTAGTTGATGCCGACAAGGCCACCAAGGTCTCAGATGGCCTCGAACTCCCAGTCCGTGAGGTTGTGGGGATGTTCGCAGATGGCACGGCTGTTGGAATGGGATGCCACGAAGGGCCTTGCGGCATGTGCGACCACATCCTTGAAGCTGGCATCGTTCAGATGCGAGACGTCGGCCACGATATGGAACTCTTCCATGCGGTGTAGCGCCTTGATGCCATAGCCCGTGAGGCCTTCTGCTGTGAGGTTGCCAGAGCCTATGCAGTTCTGGCCATTCCAGGTCAGCGTAATCATCCTCACGCCGTCGGCATGCATCTCGTCGAGGACGGCAAGCCTGTCTTCGAGCGGCGAGGCATTCTCGACCGTGAGCATCGCGGCAACACGTCCTCCTGGAAAGGCATCTTCCACCTTCCTGGCATCGCGTATCTGTCTGATTTTATCGGCATGCGCTTCGAGCTGGCTTCTGAAATATGCAGAGACCTCGGCGTAGAACTCGTGGAGCGTCATCCCTGCCTGGGAGAGATCGTCTGGCACCCAGACAGCAAAGCATTGGAACCAGCTGCCAGCCTGGAACATGCGCTCGAGCGAGAGCTGCATGCCGTTGTGAAGCAGGTCGTCTCCTTCTTGGACTGGTGAAAGATGCTGTGAGAAGGGCTTGATACCGTGCATGGACAGACTGTCCAGCGTATCGCAATGCAGGTCGAAGATGCGGATATTATCGTTTGCCATACGTCCTGCCTTATGAGCGTATCGAAATTGCATCTGAACATCATACGCTAGCCTGCATTTCATCTGCACAAACGATGCGCAGAATCAGACATGCAGATACGGCTCCATCTCTCTGAGCTATGCAATATCGTGGCTGATGCAGGCAGACAGGAACCAGAGCCGACGTATGGTGACGACAGAGGCGGGAAGAAAGGCGGACTCATGAGCAAAGATCGAAATGGTAGCACCGGTGCTGGACACAGAGCCACCTGCGAAGAAACGAATGATATCCGTACCGATCAAGCGGACAGGCTGGATGTGCTCTGCAACAGCGTGGATGCACTGACCCACGAACGAGAAGGCTCGCCTGAAACGCAGCCTGAGTTCGAGGAGCTTGTTCGTACCATCTGGCGCCTGAGGCAACCTGACGGGTGCCCTTGGGACAAGGCCCAGACGCATGAGAGCATAGCGAAGAACATGATCGAGGAAGCCTACGAAGCCGTAGACGCAACTCATGAGCAAGATGATGCCAATCTGCGCGAGGAGCTCGGAGATGTACTCATGCAGGTGCTGCTTCATGCACAGATAGCGGCAGACGAAGGCTCCTTCGATATCCGCGACGTCTGCCGGGACCTCAACTGCAAGCTGATTCGCCGCCATCCCCATGTATTCGGCACTCCAGAAGGGGAGAAACCTGTTCCGGCTCAAACGGATGTTGCAGACGTGCCAGACATCTGGGACCAGGTGAAGCGCGAAGAGCGTATCTCGAAAGGCAAGAAGTCGGGCGAGGAGCCGGGACTTCTGGACTCTGTGCCCATCTCGCTTCCCGCTCTCATGCAGGTCCAGAAGATCTCGGAGCGTACTGCCAAGGTCGGCTTCGACTGGCAGACCACATCAGATGTCTGGGACAAGGCCCATGAGGAAGTGGGGGAGTTTAAGACAGAGCCATCCGGCTCCGAGTGTGCCTTCGAAGAGGTTGGCGACGTCCTCTTCTCTCTTGTCAATGTTGCACGCAAGGAGCATATCGATGCAGAGGCTGCCCTGGCATTCGCGAACCGACAGTTCCACAGCCGCTGGGCTTCGATGGAGAGAGCGGCAAAGGTTTCAGACAAGCCCCTGGATGCGTGTTCTGCAGAAGAGCTCGATCAGCTCTGGAGATCGGCGAAACAGGAAGAGCATGAGCAGTCGCAGCGGCAGAACAGCTAGCTGGCACTGCTGCAGCACAACATTGCGCTCCTGGACTTCCTGCCTCTGAGATGTCTCAAGACAAGCAATCAAAAATCCCCTCCCGCGACTCAGTGAATGCGAGAGGGGATCCTTATGGCTCCAGGAAGCGAAGATGCCTCTACGAGAGGAGCATGCGGTCGTTTGCAAGCTCGCCGCCCGAGACCTCCTCAAACTTCTTCAGCAGGTCTGCCACCTCGAGCTTTGCCTTCTCCGCACCACGCACGTCGTAGATGATCTGGCCTTCATGCATCATGATGAGCCTGTTGCCAAGCCTGATGGCATCGTGCATGTTGTGCGTGACCATGAGGGTGGTAAGCCCATTCTCGTCGACGAGCTTCTGGGTGAGCGAGACGACCTTGGCAGCTGTCTTGGGATCGAGGGCAGCCGTATGCTCGTCGAGAAGCAGAAGTTTCGGCTTCTTGAGCACTGCCATGAGAAGCGTCAGCGCCTGGCGCTGGCCGCCAGAAAGCAGTCCCACCTTCGAGGTCAGACGCGTCTCGAGGCCAAGGTCGAGCTCCTTCAGGCGGTCGACATAGCTTTCACGCTCTTCCTTCGTGATGCCCCAGGCGAGTCCGCGGTGCTGTCCGCGCCGTGCTGCGAGAGCCAGGTTCTCGTCGATCTGCATATCGGCAGCCGTGCCGCGCATGGGGTTCTGGAAGACACGTCCCAGATCTGCTGCGCGCTTGTATTCGGGCAAGCGCGAGACATCCTTGCCGTCGAGCTCGATCGTGCCTCCGTCAGGCGGGAAGACGCCTGCAACGATATTCAGAAGCGTCGACTTGCCAGCGCCATTGCCGCCGATCACGGTGACGAAGTCGCCGTCAGCAAGATCGAGGTTCACGTCGCGCAGAGCCGGCTTCTCGTTCACCGTGCCTTTGTTGAAGGTCTTCGTGACATTCGTGAGCTTGAGCATCAGCGCTCGCCTCCCTTCTTGTAGGCAAGGCGCTGCTGCCTGCGCTCCAGGATGACAGGAATGACAAGGGCAAGGGCGACGATGATGGCAGAGAAGAGCTTCATATCGTTCGCATCCATGCCCATCTGGAGGACGATTGCACGGATCAGGAAATAGACGACAGAGCCGACGACAGCAGAGGTCAGGCGGCTGCCGAATGCCTGGAGCTTGCCCGGGGTGAGGCGTCCCAGGACCTCGCCGATAACGATGGCGGCAAGACCGATAACGATGGCGCCCGTGCCCATATTGATATCAGCGTACTTCTGGCTCTGGCAGACAAGAGCGCCGGAAAGGCCGACAAGGCCGTTCGAAATCATGAGGGCAATGAGCTTCGTCACACGGACATCGATTCCGAGGGCGCGGCACATATGCTCGTTCTGGCCGGTTGCACGCAGCGCCGAGCCGATTTCTGTGCCGAAGAACCAGTACAGAAGGACGATGCAGAGTACGGCGACAATGATGCCGACAATGAAGAAAGCAACGCTCTGGGAGACGCCCAGAAGCGAGGAAAGACGCGTGAAGACCGTATCGACATTCAGGAGCGGCACATTGGACTTGCCCATGATGCGCAGGTTGATGGACCAGAGGGCAATCTGCGTAAGGATTCCCGCGAGGATGGCAGGAATATCGAAGAGCGTGTGCAGAAGGCCGGTGACAGCTCCTGCGATGACGCCGGCAAGGGTGCCCAGAAGGATAGCGACAAGAGGATCGAGGCCCAAGGTGACGGATGCGGTGGCGGCAACGCAGCCGCCAAGTGCAAAGCTGCCGTCGACGGTCAGGTCTGCGATATCGAGCATCTTGTAGGTGATGAAGACACCCAGGACCATGATGCCCCAGAGGATGCCCTGGTACAAGGCCCCGGATAGAGCTAGAAGCATTGAGTTTCCTCCTTTTCCAAAAGCGTGCCTGGCAATGGTCGCCGGGTACGAATCGATTGGGAATGTATGGGGCAGGCCAATACCTACCGTGCCCGAATCACAATCCCTTACTGGATAACAGAGAGATCGACGCCGACTGCCTTTGCCGTCTCCTCATTTGTGGTGAGGGTGCACTCGCTGGCGTCGAGCGTCTCGATAGGCATGTCTGCCGGTTTGGACTCGCCCTTCAGGATCTTGACGGCCATCTCGCCAGCCTTGTAGCCGAGCTTGTTGTAGTCGATGCCGTAGGTGGCGAGGCCGCCGTTGTCGACCATGCCCTTCTCGCCACAGATGACGGGAAGCTTGTTCTCGTTTGCAACCATGGAGACCGTTGCCATGCCGGCAGCGATGGTGTTGTCGGTCGGTGCATAGCAGGCATCGACCTTGCCGACCATGGATTCGACGACCTGCTGTATCTCGTTCGAGTTCGATACGGAGTAGCGCGTCACAGTGAGATTGCGCTTCTTCGCAGCCGCCTCTGCCATCTGTACCTGGACGTCGGAGTTGGATTCGGCGGTGCAGTAGAGTACGCCGACCGTCTTGGCATTGGGAAGGAGCTGCATGAGAAGGTCGAACTGCTCTGCTACCGGCGTGAGGTCGGAAGTGCCCGTCACATTGCCGCCAGGAGCGTCATTTGAGGCGACGAGTCCGGAGGCGGCGAAGTCGGTGATTGCCGTGCCGACGATGGGAATCTCGGTCGTGGCACCTGCCACAGCCTGGGCGGCAGGGGTGGCGATTGTGAGGATAAGGTCATCGCCGTCGTTCACGAGCTTCTGTGCAATGGTCTGGCAGGCCGACTGGTCGTTCTGGGCATTCTGCTGATCGATCGTGTAGGAGATGCCTGAATCATCCAGAGCCTGGACAAAGCCAGCGTTCGCTGCATCGAGTGCATCATGTTCCGTGAGCTGAAGGACGCCGATCTTGTACTTCTTCTCGCCGCTCGTGCCCGAGCATGCAGCGAGTCCTCCCAGCGCTGCAAAAGCTGCAGCGCCTCCAAACAGCGAGAGAGCATCGCGACGCGTGATGTTAGTGGTCATGCTGACAGCCTCCTTATTGTCGGTGCGCTCTTCTTGGGGCATGCATCCCTCCTCGGGAGTTCAGCCAGCCTTGAAAGCGCTAAACAGTACTGAATGCATGCTACTTTCATAAATTGCACATCTAAAGCGAGGCTTCAATCTGATAACAGGCTTTTAACCGCTTGGATAAGTCGCTGCAGGAATCGGCATAGGCGGCTGTCTCTGAATGGATCTCTATCCAGACGTAAATGGTTGACAGCTGAAGTCCTGAAGCTGGCGCTTTTCATCTCTCTGATATTGGCGGACGGCTCCGGCATGCCTCCGGTTCTGGTGCTCATGGCATACGGCGTCGATACGGCACGGTCCCTCTCATCCGGCTCTATGGCATTGGAGCTCATGCACAGCTTCGTCGGAGGAATGACAGTCGTGCTCTGCGTTCCTAGTGCCTCCCCTGCATGCGCAGAGTTGCTGACAGGCATCGGCAGGTCAGCAGCAGGCAAGGATGACGTACCCGATGCTGGGCTTGCGTAATGGCTCTGTGCATCTGCAATGCCTAATCGGGAATGATCTGTCTTGCGCCCAGGATCAGGCTTGAAGCCGCTGCAAGATAGGGCACATATATCGGAATGTAGGCATACGCTGCCATGATGAGGTCAAGAAGCGTATCGCCGCCGGCTTCAGGATGGCTACGAGGAGGATATAGGCGATGCCAAGCACGCAGCAAACTGCCTTCAGGATGAACAGGACCCTCCCGGGAAGCCTAATGATGCGGAAGTGGCTTGAGATGAAGAACGGAATGGAGATTGCCGCTACGGGACGGACCATATACTGATAGAGGGCGTAGGGGAGGCTTGCATGGGCTCCCCTGAACTGCCAGAAGCATGCGAAGACAATGACCGAGAGAATTGCGGCTATAAGGGATAGGACATCTCGGGAATCGAACGCTCCTGTCTTCTGTGCCATCTTTCCACCTGCGGCCTTCTGGCTGAAGCAGTCCTAGGGATGCATGCGCTCTTGCACCATGCAGATAGTTCATGTCTTCTTCCGATGAATCGAGGTGCCTTGCTGCCCTCAGCTGAATCGCTACTCTGTGCATCTGACCTTATGATAGGCAACCCACTTATCTATTTCAGAAACGCTGATGCCCATTTCAGCGTGTGGCATGAGGGACTGCAGAGGGCATGGCCACCTATCCATGCAGACGAGCTTCCTGCAGAGAGACGGTTCAGGTCAGAGCATGCTTGCGCTGGATGGGGGGCGCAGGAGTGCAATGAAATTGTCAGACCTGTTGCCGCAAGGCGATGAATTGCGAAATCCGCGCATACAATCATTTCAGATACCTTGGTATCGTTGTGCCCGGATGGATCCAGGCAGCCGCGACGCGGAGGTTTTCATGCAGCTTTCCGCCCATGCCATGCAGCTTGCCAGCCAGGAATGCCTTGAAGCGAACGGCTTCATGATCTTGGAAGCAGCCGTGCTTCTGGGAATTGGCCTCATCATCGCTATCCCGCTGATGAGATTGTTCCTGCCGGTTCTGAGACGGAAAGATCTGCCCTGGCGAAGCATCTGGAAATGGGGAACGCTGCTTCTGGCTGCGGCTATCCTTGTGCCTGCGATATCTGGCACGAGCAAGGTTGTCTCAGGCGTGGCAGCAAGGCTGAGCGGCAGCGTATCTGTTTTGCCGGTGAGCGAAGAGGATGTCGCCTATGACTTCTGCGTCATTCATCTTGCGTCAGATGAGGTCGAGCCTGATTCAGCTGATGCTATCACCATCGATGGGCTTCCGGATCTGGCTTCTTCTTCCCCTCGGAGTCCAGGGCGGACACGGTCATCGTGGACGGGGAGAGCATAGGGAAAGATGAGGCTGGCAATGACATCCAGATGGTAGCCGTCACGACGCATTGAGCACTTCCCGGCATCTACGACGCAAGCACCTCAGGCCACGCATCGCCGAACTTCCTGCGCAGATCGAGGATGGCTTCGCAGAAGGTATAGCCGTGAGGCACGGATGTGCGAACGAGATGTCCATCGTGGTAGGCGATGAGGCGGTTCCTCGGCACGGGCTTCCAGAGCGCCTTCTCTGCTTCTCCTCTAAGAGGCTTGGTCGAGAAGACGATAGCGTCATCTGCCAGCTGGCGGAAGTGCAGTGTGTCTTCGGAGGTATTCGTGTGCACGTAAGTATAGGAGCTGTCATCCATGATGAGGTTCAGGCGGTTGAGGTTGGGGATCTGCGAAAGAGCGCCTGCAAGGGCATTGAAGGTTCCCTCGAAATCGAGCGCGCCTCCCGCACGCAAGGCTGCTTCGTCGAGGACGTCAAGCAGAAAGAGCATCGTGCGCTCGCTGTCCGTCTCGCCCTGCTCGCGGCGGTCATAGCCGGCGGGGAGCTCTTCGTTGAAGAGGATGCCATTGTGGATGAGCGTCCATTCGCGGCCCGATATGTCTGAGTCTCGGAAGGGATGGCAGTTCTCGGCGCACTGCTCTCCGCCTGTGGAGAAGCGGATATGCGCTTCGAGACGGCAGGCCTCGATAGGGCGAGCCAGGAGCTTCGGCAGGAGCGCCGACTCATAGGCAGCAACAGGCTCGCGCTACAGCTTCACTTCAGCCTCGGGATCATGGATATCGTTGCCGCACTCTCTCCGTGTCAAGCCCTAGCCATGCGGGTTGTCATGGCTGTGGTCGAAAAACTCTTTCAGATATGCATTGGCGGCGACGGGCCTGCCCGAGTTGATTGCAAAGAGCTCGCACATACTGCATCCAATCTGCTGGGACATTCTGGATTGGGATGATGATAGCGCGAAGAGAAGCGATGCAAGTCCGATGCAATGCAGAATGATAGAGACTCTTCCTGAATCATGTAGAAATGATGCTTCATCCTTATCGTCCGTGCTGAAGGCCAATATGCCATACAACTGAGCGTTGAAGTATCCAGCTGCGAAACGGCACTCTATCTCTACTATAGAACGGTTCAATCCTAAAAGCTGTGGGCAAATGATCGTGGCTTGATGCTCAAAGAGACAGAAAAGCGGCCATCCTCTAGAATCTTGCATCACAACAAGAAGATCCCGAACAAGGATGGAGCGCGCTGACAAGTATAGCGTCCACGGCAGCCCAGCTGCCCGCCATTTCCCATGCCGACGAGATTGCCGCCCCCGGCTTCATCCAGATCCCCTCACATCTGGATGGCTTCGTGCAGACGGGAAAGCCCAGAGAGGGCGTGTGCACCGAGGAGTTCGGCACGTCGACCAAAAGATGCAGGAAGGCGGTGCAGATCCTCACGGTCCCGGGCAGGCCGGCAGTGTCGGATGCACCATGCTGCCCCTGCTGCGGAAGGGCAATAGAGAAAAATGGGAAGGCCCCCATTGCGCTTCGGCACCTCCTCTGGGGATGGGAAGGGCGAAGATAGAGGTGTCCCGGCCAAGATGGGCATGCAGGGAGTGCGGGAGCACCTGCATCGAGGACGTCCCCTTCAGGGCCCCAGGCCAGCGCATCACGCTGTTGCTGCTTGCCTTCGTGTGTGACCTGCTTGCCCTGGGCCAGACGCTCAAGGCAGTGTCCCTCATGACAGGGCTCAACAGAAACGTCGTGAAAAAGATCGAGCGCGCGAGGCTCTCTGGGCTCTATACGAAGGAGGGCGAGGACGGCGAGACCAGACTCCGGAAGCCGAAGCGGCAGGCGCGCTATCTGGGCGCAGATACGTTCAAGCTGCACAACAGGCACAGATATGCCACCGTGATCATAGACCTTAAGACAGGACATGTCCTGTGGCTCGCTCATTCCAAGAAGAGACAGGTCGTATACGATTTCTGTGACTTTGTGCTCGCTGAGTGGATGTCCAATGTGGAGACAATCGCCTGCGACATGAACGCCGACTTCGAGTGGACATTCCTTAAGAGGCACCCGCGCCTGGATGTCGTCTACGACTGCTTCCACCTCGTGAAGAACTTCAACGAGAAGGTCATCTGTAAGGTCAGGAAGGATAAGCAGGCAAGGCTTAAGGGAGGAGGGCGACGCCGAGGCGGCGCGTGCCCTCAAGCGCTCCACATACATCCTCATGTCCTGTGCGGACACCAGGAAGAGGAAGGATTGCGATGCACGCGCCGGCAAGGTGGTCTTAAGGGGAAGCGCCCTCTTCGGCAAGCAGGAGGCCCTGCAGAAGGGAGGGGCCAGGAAGTGCTACGAGGAGCTCATATCCCAAAACGAGCTGCTTGCTACCTGCGACATCGTAGATGAGATGCTCGCGCAGGCCTATTCGTGCACCGATGCGGATGCGATGGAGAGGATCGTGGACACGTGCCGTGGCACGAAAGACAGGCACTTCGCCAGGCTCGTGGAGAGCCACATGGACGGCATCATCGCGCATGCGCGCCACCATATCAGCAGTGGCAGGGTCGAAGTCACCAACTGCATGATCAAGACGCTCAGGAGGGCAGGCTAGGGATACCCTAACGACGAATACTTCTTCCTCAAGATATTCGATTGCCAGCAGGCGCTACTCGAAGACTTCCGGGGCTGCGGCATGATGGGGGGTACCCACAGGAATTAGGACTGAGCCATATATTTTGAGAAGCCACTTTCCGCCAGTAGGCCATAGATCCCTGCAGCCGGACGCTCGCCTCATAGACTGTCCAGCCATGCTCTCTGCAATGTGCCTCGTACTATCAGGCCTCTGGTATTGGCAGATGCATGGCATATCAGGCCTGAAGGCGTCCGGTCCTTTCGAGCACCTCGTCGCAGGGCTTGATCATAGGTTCGTGCGAAGCGCAGTGGGTGCAGAGGAGATCGAGGAACTCCTCTCTGAGGGCATCTGTCGCAGCGTCCTGGCGGATGAGATAGCCGACCTTCATGATCTCGTCAGTCTCGAGCGGCACCGGCACGATGCCCCGGTCAGATGGGTAGATGCCTGTCGCGATGTTGTATCCATCATGCTCGGAAAGCAGCCGTGCCAGAGATCCGTTGTCGCTGAGCGCGACATGGCTGTGGCAGGGGAGGTCGGCCAGCGGCTCTTCTGCGAAGTAGGCCGAGCCCTCAGTGCCCTGCAGATGCGCGAAGCGCGTCATTGCAGATAGCTCCTCAGGCCTGATGCTTGCCTTCTTCGCCAGCTCGCTATCGGCACGGACGAACACATGCGGACGTGCGATGAACAGCGGCCTGAATTCGAGGCCATTCGATTCGATCGAACGCCCGACCACATGCCTGTTGTAGTCGTTGAGGTAGATGACGCCTACTGAGCTCCTGTGGTCATGGACATCGCGGATCACCTGGATGGTGCTCGTCTCGCTCAGCGTCAGGCGGCAGGCGCGTTCGGCATGGGCATCGAGCAGGTCGCCGAAGGCCTCGACAACGACCTCGTAGTGTTGTGAGGATACTGCGAAGCGCACTTCGGATTCGCCATTCTCGGCGAAGCGCGACAGCATGAGGTCTGCCTGGTCCACGATCTGGCGCGCGTAGCTGATCGCTTCGAGCCCCTCATCGGTGGGGCTGACACCGCGGCTTGTCCTTTTGAAGATCGTGATTCCCAGCTCGCGTTCGAGATCGCGGATAGCAACGGAGAGGCTCGACTGCGACAGATAGAGCTTCTGGGCCGCTGCGCGTACCGATCCGCACTCCGCGGTTGTGATCAGATATCGGAGCTGCTGGAGCTGCAATGGAGGCCTCCTTTGCCTGCTTTCATATGTTTCCATCGTATTGTTTTGACGCCTCTCTGCAACGTGGTCGCTGGCGGCGCTCACTGGACAGAGAGCGCTATGGATCAGCGAAATGCCTGAAAAATAGCTATATAGGTAAAAGCGAACGCTACTGTTGGAAACTTTGACACTGCCGGATTGTTTACATGCCCTAACGACATCCCTTTAATGTCTTGTAACGAAGCAGATTTACCTGCGCCCTCGCGCGGGTCAGATGAGAGGTGGCAGGATGCGGCGCGTCAGAATCGATACAGACGTCCTTGTCATAGGTGGTGGCACGGCAGGCTGTTTCGCTGCACGCACGTTGGGTGCCCATCCCGAGGTGGATGTCGTCGTCGTGGACAAGGCAGGCATCGAGCGCTCGGGATGCCTGGCAGCAGGCGTCAATGCAATCAATGCCTACATCACGAAGGGCCGTACGCCTGAGTTCTATGCCGACTATGCAATGGACGATGCGGGCGGCATTGCGCGCTGGGATCTCCTGATCTCGATGTCCGAGCGGCTCAATGACTGCGCCCATGCGCTTGAAGATGAAGGCCTCGTATATCTGCGCAATCCTGACGGCAGCTATGTAGAACGCGGGACACGCAATGTGAAGATCAATGGCGAGAACATAAAGCCCCTGCTCGCCCGTGCTGCGCGCCGCCAGCCCAATGTGCGGGTGCTCGAGCACGTCGATGTGACGGACCTTCTCGTAGAGGATGGGAAGGTCGCAGATGCCGTCGGCTTCTCGGTCACGTCTGATGTCGCCTATGAGCTCCATGCCCGTGCCGTCATCATGTCGACCGGCGGGGCTTCCGGCCTCTACCGTCCGAACAATCCTGGCTTCAGCCGCCACAAGATGTGGTACTGCCCGTTCGATACCGGAGCCGGCTATGCAATGGGGCTTGCTGCAGGCGCCGAGATGACGACATTCGAGATGCGCTTCATTGCGCTGAGGTGCAAAGATACGATTGCACCTACGGGCACGATTGCGCAGGGCGTCCATGCACCGCAGGTCAATGCTCTGGGCGAGGTCTATGAGAACAAATATGGGCTGCGCACGAGTGAGCGCGTCTGGGGAACCGTCGAGGAGACGCTTCAAGGCCGGGGTCCCTGCGTGCTCAGGACGAAAGGCATCGGAAAAGAGGCCGAGCGCGAACTCTATCATGCCTATCTCAACATGTCTCCCGCGCAGACGCTGCGCTGGATGGAAGCAGGCGCCGGTCCCGACGAGGTAGATGTCGAGATCGAGGGAACAGAGCCCTATGTCGTAGGCGGCCACACCGCAAGCGGCTACTGGATCGACGAGAGCCGTGCAACGACGCTGCCAGGCCTCTTTGCGGCAGGCGACGTTGCCGGAGGCGCTCCACAGAAATATGTGACCGGCGCCTTGGCCGAAGGCCAGATTGCAGCTGAGAGCGCCCTTGCCTACCTCGAAGCGCATGCCACCAAGAGAGAGCCGGCGGGAGACGATGTCCTGTCGCCCCAGGCCGATCATATCGTCTGCGGCTATGAATACCATCTTGCAGGCGGAGATCCTGCGGTGGCGGCTCTCTTCGATGCCGACCAGCTCGCGGAGGCCATGCAGACGGCGATGGACCGCTATGCAGGAGGAATTTCCTCGGGCTATCGCTATACCGAAGCCGGGCTTGCCCAGGCGAAGCGTCAGACGGAGAGCTTGGGTCCGCTCGTTGATGGCCTTGGCGCCAAGGACACGGACGATCTTCTGCGCATCTACGAGCTGCGCGAACGACTTGTCGTCTGCCGCGCCCTCATTGCACATCTTGGTGCGCGCCGCGAGACACGCTGGCATGCATTCGCGGAGAATGCGGACCATCCAGGAACTGACCAGTCGTTTGCCTGCTATGTGAATTCGCGCATGAGAGACGGGCACATCGAGACCTTCACGCGTCCGCTGGTGAAAAGAGGCGAGCATCTTGAGCATTTCGATCGATAAGGCAGCATGCGTGGGCTGCGGCGCCTGCGTCCGCGTCTGCCCCGGCAACCTCATCAAGCTCGATGAAGATGGACCTGCATGGATGCGCAGACCGCGCGACTGCTGGGGCTGCACGGCCTGTCTCAAGGCCTGTCCTGCTGGAGCCATTGCCTACTTTCTCGGAGCTGACGCAGGAGGCAGAGGCACAACACTTCATGTGAAGCGTTCGGGAACGCACAGCAGCTGGAGCTTTGTGCATCTCGATGACAGCATCGATGAGATAGACGTCGATTCAGGACAGGCCAACGCGTACTGAGCAGACACATGACAGGGGCGCAAGCAAGATGTATCGGTGACTATGCATTGCGCACGGAGACCCTGCGGGATATCGATGAAGCCGTAGGAGATACGTGCAAGGAGAGGAAGGCACGATGACAGAAGAGCAGAGACGCGCCGACGAGCGTCCGCTGACACGCGAGGAGGAGCTGGAGAACATCCACAAGGACATCGCTCGCAAGCCCGATGCCGAGCGCTCGCCCCACCTGGATGCGCTCGAGGCGGAAGCCATCTACATCATCCGCGAAGTGGCAGCGCAGTGCGAGAAGCCGGTGATGCTCTATTCGATCGGCAAGGATTCGAGCGTTATGCTGCACCTGGCCCTCAAGGCGTTCTATCCGGAGAAGCCGCCCTTCCCCTTCCTCCATGTGAATACCACCTGGAAGTTCCATGAGATGATCGAGTTCCGCGACCGCGTGATGCGCCGCTATGGTCTGGACCTCATCGAGTACATCAACCAGGAAGGTGTCGCCCAGGGCATAAACCCCTTCGACAACGGCAGCGCCTACACTGACATCATGAAGACCCAGGCGCTGCGGCAGGCTCTGCGCGAAGGCGGCTTCACAGCGGCCTTCGGCGGCGGCAGGCGCGACGAGGAAAAGTCGCGCGCCAAGGAGCGCATATTCAGCTTCCGCAATGCGCAGCAGGCCTGGGATCCCAAGAACCAGCGTCCTGAGATGTGGAAGCTCTATAACGCCCATATCAACAAAGGCGAATCGATCCGCGTATTCCCGATCTCCAACTGGACCGAGAAGGATATCTGGCTCTACATCCGCCAGGAGAACATCGATATCGTGCCGCTGTACTTTGCAGCCAAGCGTCCGGTCGTGGAGCGTGACGGACAGCTGATCATGGTCGATGACGACCGCTTCCGCTTCAAGCCGGGCGAGAAGCCAGAGATACGTTCGGTGCGCTTCCGCACGCTCGGCTGCTATCCGCTCACGGGCGCCACGGAAAGCACCGCATCGACGCTCGACGAGATCATCGACGAGACGCTCGCAGCCGTGGAGAGCGAGCGCACGACCCGTGTCATCGACAAGGACGGTGGCTCTGCAAGCATGGAACGTCGCAAGCTGGAGGGATATTTCTGATGAGGGATCTTTTGAAGTTCATCACCTGCGGCTCGGTCGATGACGGAAAGTCGACGCTGATCGGGCATCTGCTGTACGATTCGAAGCTCATCTATGCCGACCAGGCACGCGCTCTGGAGCTCGACTCCAAGGTCGGAAGCCGTGGCGGTGCCATCGACTACTCGCTTCTGCTCGATGGCCTTTCTGCCGAGCGCGAGCAGGGCATCACGATCGATGTCGCCTACCGCTACTTCACGACCGACCGCCGCAGCTTCATCGTCGCCGATACGCCGGGCCATGAGGAGTACACGCGCAACATGGCAGTCGGTGCAAGCTTCGCCGACCTCGCCGTCATCCTCGTTGACGCCTCGAAGGGGCTTCTTCCGCAGACTCGCCGCCATGCCCGCATCTGCGCGCTCGTCGGCATCCGCAGCTTCGTCTTTGCGATCAACAAGATGGATCTTGTCGGCTACTCCGAGGAGACCTTCCACGAGATCGAGCAGGAAGTGCATGAGCTTGCGCATGAGCTGGGGCTTGCGCATGTCACGCTCATTCCGGTAAGTGCCACCGAAGGCGACAATATCACGACACGCTCCAAGAATACGCCCTGGTATGAGGGACTGCCGCTCCTTGGCTATCTCGAGACGGTCGATGCAGACACCGGATCTCTCGGAGAGGGCTTCTATCTGCCGGTGCAGCGCGTGAGCCGTCCTGACCATACGTTCCGTGGCTTCCAGGGCCAAGTGGAGGCCGACGAGGTTTCTGTCGGGGACGAGCTGACAGTGCTGCCGAGCGGCGAGCATGCACATGTGAAGAGCATCCTGGTGGCAGGCAGCCCTGCGGAAAAGGCCAGCTTCGGAGATCCAGCCACGATCCAGCTCGATCGAGAGGTCGACGTGTCGCGCGGCTGTGTCCTGGAGCGCGGGGCAGGGCTCAAGGTCGCCTCTTCCGTGCTGGCGACTGTCCTGTGGATGGATGACAAGCCGCTCTCTTTGGGCCGCGACTTCTATGTGCTCCTTGGTACGAAGGAGATCCCCGGCGCCCTCACGAGCATCCTCTATGCCATCGATGTGAATACCGGCGAGCGCAAGAAGGCTGACAGGCTCTCGAAGAACGAGATTGCGGTCGTGCAGCTCGCCTTCACGGAGCCTATCGTCGTGGACGAGTTCAAGCGCCATCGCACGATGGGCGAGCTGATCTTGATCGACCGCATCACGAACGCGACAAGCGCCTGTGGTGTCGTGGAGCGTGTCGACGATCAGGATGCAGGGCAAGGATCTTCGGCAGACAGCCACCTCCGCATGGTGCTCAAGGGCCATGCCGGTATAACCGTCGAGTTCCCGCTTGCATCTGGCGCAGCAGCTGATGCAGAGAGCGGCACTTTCACGCTCGACCAGGTGAAGGATATCGAGCACCGCCTTGTCGCCGAGGGGTTGGACGCCTATCTCTATCAGCCTGGCCCCGAATCTCATCCGGCAGAGGTCGTGGCACATCTCAACCGTGCCGGCGTGACCGTCCTTCTGGCGCTTGCGCCTGAAGTGCACGATGCGCTGCCAAGGCGCTCGGACAACCTCGTGTTCCGTGGATGGCAGGCGGAGGTCGGAACAGATCCTGTCGCCATTGCGGATTATGTGCGCCGCATGAGCGCTTCCGATGCCGCGGCCGATCTGGGCGCTTCGCTATGACCGGAGGAATGCCCAGAAAGCAGGGCCTCACGACGCGGATCCTGCATCCAGCAGGGGCACCGCCCAACGCAAGCAGGGCGACGCTTCCTGAGATAGCGCAGGTGAGCGCATTCTCGTTTGCGAGTGCAGAGGAGCAGGCTGAGATCTTTGCCAACAGGAAGCCTGGATTCGCGTGTTGCCAATCCGACCGTTGCCGCCTTCGAGCGTACAGTGAACCAGCTCGAGGGTGGAGCAGCGACCGTGGCCTATGCCTCGGGCATGGGTGCGCTTACGGCAGCCTTCATGACCCTCGTCCAGGCGGGAGATGTGATCGTGGCAGCGTCTGCGCTCTATGGAGGCACGGTCGAACTGCTCTTCGTGCTTGGCCGCCTCGGCGTCGAGGTCCGCTTCGCGAAGAGCTCTGCTCCAGACGACTTCGCTGCCGCTCTCGAGGAGGCAGCTCCTCGCGCCAAGGTGGCATATGTCGAGACGATAGAAAACCCGCGTCTCGATGTTGCGGATATCGAGGGAATCGCCCGTGTGGCACACGGGCACGCCGTGTCCCTCCTCATCGACAATACGGTCGCGACGCTGTGCCTCGTGAGGCCCATCGATCTTGGTGTCGACCTCGTCGTGCATTCCACGAGCAAATACATCAATGGCTTCTCAGACTCTATTGGAGGCACGCTCACGGTCTCAGGGCGCTTCACCTGGGACTTCGAGCGCTAGCCTGCCCTGGCGAAGTTCAGCCGCTTTGGCAAGCTCGCTATCCTCCCGAGCCTCAGAAGCGATGTCAGCCCTGCGCTCGGTGCTGCAATGGCGCCACAGACGGCCTTCTATATGCAGATAGGTGTCGAGACGCTCGATCTGCGCATGGACCGCATCTGCAGCAATGCGCTTAGGCTCGCAGCCCATCTCGATGAGCTTGCATCCTCTGGCGAGGTACCGGAGCTCCAGGTGCGCTATCCGGACCTTTCTTCCCATGGGGGCCATGAGCTTGCCAAAAGGCAGTTCAAAGACAGGTATGGCGGCATCCTCACGCTCAGGCTCGGAAGCAGGAAGCGGGCATTTGCCATGCTTGACAGCCTTGACCTCGTATCGATTGTCTCGAACATCGGCGATGCGCGCACCCTTGCCGTCCATCCGGCAACGACGAATGCGGCGCACCTTGACAGGGCAGCCCAGCTTGCATCCGGGGTGTATGACGACCTGGTATGCGTCAGCGTCGGCATCGAAGACTGCGAGGACCTCATTGCCGATTTCGACCAGGCGCTGGGCAAACTGCCTGCTGAGTCTGAAGAGTAGCCTTCCGTCATTGCCCTGTTGCTGCCGAAGGCCTCAGCATGATTCCAAGCCTTTGAGCAGTTCAATATGCACTACGGCCAGGACTGCATGCAATGAAGGCATGCGGTCCTGGCAGCTTCCTCAAGAGATGCCAGGAGCTTACTGCCACTGAATCCTGCAAGGTTCGCTCAGGACGAACGCTAGCGTCGGGAATCCGGTGCCTTCTTTAATCCTACCGGCGCGATTACCTTTAAAGAAAGCGCCAGACCAGCCATGCAGTCTTGAAGCAGGGGATGGGCGCAGTCGGGACGCTGCAGCTTTGGATACCTGAGGAGCGTGGTGCGCGTGGATACCGTATATGACATCTCGACAGTAGCGTGCGAGGTCTGTGCGCGCTCGGGCCGTATTGCCAAGTGCGGGAAGCTGTTTGCGTCTATGGCAAGGATAGGCCTCATCGGCTTTGGCGGGGGCAATGCGCTCGTGCCTGTCATTGAGCGTGAGGTCGTCAGAGGCGATGGCCTCATCACGAAGGAAGAGTTCGACCGCGAGGTCGTTGTCGCCAATATCACGAGCGGTGCCCTTCCGGTCGAGGTTGCATCAGGCGTAGGACGCAAGGTTGCCGGAATCCCCGGCATGATTGTAGGAGCTGTGGGCATGGGGCTTCCGGGAGCGCTCCTTGCACTTGTGTTCATCTCGCTCTTCTCATCGGCTTCCGCCACCGCAATCAATCAGATGCATATGGCATCGGTAGGTGTGAGCATGCTCATCGCCTATGTGCTTATCTCCTATGCAGTGGGAGAGATCCGCGGAAGGCGGGCAGCCACACGTTCCCGTGCAGTCTCGACCGCACTTCTTGCTACCTCGTTTCTTATGACCTGCGGAGGAAAGATCGCAAAGATTGCAGGCGAGCTTGGCTTGGGGAGCATCACGCTTCCGCGGGTCTCGACGCTCGATGTCCTAGGTGCCTTCTTCTTTGCGGTGCTCTTCACGCGGGGAAAGGCCGAGGGCCGAAAAGGTCATCTGCGCATGGCAGCGGCACTCGCTGTAGCTGGCGCATATCTGGCCTCCCGTGCATTCTCCGCAAGCTTGGGAGCTCTGCCTTCCCATGTGCTGCGGGCTGCCATGGTCGCTCTTGCAGCCTGGGGACTCGCTGCGAGCGCGCATGAATCGGGTGCCCTTGAAAGATCAGATTCTGGCTCTCTCAAGAAGCTTCCCCATGAAGCGCTTGCCTGGCTTGCCTTTATCGCAGCCTGCATCATTCCAGTGCTCATCGTCTGCCCCCAGGCATTCGAGTTCGCAGCGCGCTCGGCGCTCTCGGTGCTCATGTCTTTCGGAGGCGGCGATGCCTACCTGGCATTTGGGCAGGGGATGTTCGTGGATTCCGGCATGGTCTCGAACGCTGCCTACTATGGGCAGGTCGTGACGGTATCCAATGCCATGCCTGGATCCATCATCTGCAAGGTCCTTGTCGGTGTCGGCTATCTGGTCGGCGAGACCTGGGGGAGCGCCGCTGCGCTGCTCACGGCAGTCGCCGGCTTCGGCATCGGTGTCGGCATCTCCGGCCTCACCTTCCTCTTTGCCTACTATGCCTATGACCGGCTCGAGAAGATTCCGGCTTTCGATGCCATCAGGCGCTATATCCGTCCTGTCATCGGAGGGATCTTGCTTACGATTGCCGTGATGATGGTCTCGCTCAATGTCGAAGCGGCAAAGCAGCTCTCTCTCGGCGTGCCGGCTGTGCTTGCCGTGAGCGCAGCCATCCTCGCGCTTGTGGGCTGGGCCGCACGCGCCCATGAGGCTTCGCTCGGAAAGCTGATCCTGATTGCCGTGGGCGTGGCTCTTGCCGCAATGAATGGCCTTGCGCTGATTGCCTGATTGCTAGCCTGCAGACACTTGTCTGGAACACCTGCAGCGCCGCATCCCCCATCAAAGCATGCGGCGCTGTGCCATGCTGAAGAGCGATGATGCAGATATCTGGATAACGTACCATCCAGGAATTCAGCTATTCTGGCTGCGGAATCAGGACATTTAGGTGGAACACGCCCTCCTCTCCCTTCATGGCAACGGTTCCGCCATAGCGCTCAGCCGTGAGAAGGATGCTTCGCGTGCCGAACCCGTGGTTCTGTCTGTCCTGCTTTGTCGTGGAGGGAAGCCCGTCTGCTCCGAAGCTCACCGTGCCAGAAAACCTGTTCTCGATATGGATCGATACCATGCCAGCGGTCCTTCGCACGGCAAGCGAGATATCGCGTTGATCCGGGGGAAGGCTTTCCGATGCCTCAATAGCGTTTTCCACGGCATTTCCGAAGAGGGCATAGATATCCACCGGCTGCATGAATGAAAGCGCGTCGCCATCGGCGATGCAGCGGAACGGGATCTGCTTCCTCTCGCAGATGAGCCCCTTCTCCGAAAGGATTGTATCGAGCGCATCGTTTCCGGTCCTGACCTGCGTGTCATAGACCGCTACCTCATGGGAGAGCTCGTCGAGCGCCTGCCTTGTGACTGAGCTCCCGCCATCAGCGAGATGGCAGATCTGATGGCGGATGTCGTGGCACTTCACATTGATTGCATCGATGTTCTCGCGCGACAGCTGGTACTGGCGTCGCTCCGCCGCCAGCATGCTTTCGGTGAGCGTAGCCTCTTCTCTCGAGCGTCTGGCTATGAGGAAGTCGAAGCCCATGACAAGAAGGGCGACGCAGACGATGGCATGGATGAGCTTCAGGGCAAGAAGGAGGGAAAGAGGCACGGAAAGGGTTGCCAGCTCCTTGTTGACCATATCGAAGAGGATGACAGCAAAGAGGATCATTGCGAGAAGGGCCAGGGTGTCCTGGTCGCTCGAGGCGGCAAGGCCACTCTTGCGGACAGGACGGACAAGCAGCGGCCATGCTGCAAGATAGACGGCGGCGCAGAGGGCAATTTCGATTGCGATGGTAGGTGCGAGCTCGACGGCATCTGCCAGGCCGCTCGAGAGGTTCTGGAGCATGTAGCCGGCAACAGCACAGTAGATGGTGGGCCAAAGCCCTGCATCCCGGAAGGAGTGGATGAAGAGGGCAGAGGCAAGGAGCGCCAAAGACTAGAACAGAGCGATAAGGATGGCTTCTGCCAGCTCATCGTAGCCTGATGGATGAACAAGTCTGGGGCTGGCGCTGGAGATCGGGAATGCTGCCATGAGGAGAAGAAGGAGGGCAATGCCGGCTAGAAGGGGCTTCACAAGGAGATGCTCCCTCCTTAAAACGCCGCTCGCGAAGAGATGCATGCCGACTGCCATCTGTGCAACAGTCACGCCTATCTCGATGAGATTTCTGTCCGGCATTATGCAGCGCTCCTCGTCTAAGCGGTTCCGCCAAAGTATTCTGCGATCTCGCTGTTAGACCATGATTGACCTGGCACCCCTGTCCTTCCAATAGCTCCAGAAGGGCTGCTCTATGTCTATGAGCGCACGCCTGGTATGGACATACCTGCCTCCTGCAAGCTGGCCTGAGAGTATATCCTTCTTCTCCCGCTCAGAATGCCTTACCTGCTCTATCCACAAAAAGCAGACAAGACAAGTGCCCCAACCACTTCGTAGAAGACCCCATGGGAAAAAGCAGGAACTCGCGCAGCCTTCGCTGCATCGCATTGACGAGCCCGAGCTCGCCGTGTGCTTGAAGACCCTAAGCGAGGAGAGCCACGCGCGCATATCCTGCATGGTCGTCAGTGGCGACCCATAAGCTGTCGACGATACCTGAAAGGGCATCTGTGAGCTTTTCGTCCTCGGGCCTGCCCCTACCGCAAAGGATGGCATATTCGTCGCTTAAGTCACTCGCGCAGCACTCCACGCAGACCTTCTTGTTCTATATGCCACAGCAATGCACAACATGGCCGTGCGTGTGCACCTTTCTCAGCATCTGGATGTTGGGCCTTGCCCTGTTGCCTGTAAGCGATTCGTCGAGATAGAGGCCGTCTGCCTGGCAGGAGACGGTGGGTCCATACCTGAAGGCGCCAAGAGCGGCCTGCAGCAGCTCGAAGAGCCTCATGCGCATGGAACCACAATGTCCTTAAGGCTCACATGGCAGCTCTTCGCAAGCTCCTTCAAGCGTCATGCCTGCAAGCGTGCCCTTTGCATATGCGGCCCATGTGGTGGCCGTGAGCTTTGACATAGCCAGGACAGATCTTGTCTTTACAAAGAAGGTCTTGCCTCACGAGCAACACTTCCATCTCTTAAGGCCACACGCGTCGTGGCCCTTGCAATAGAAACTGAGCGATTTGCACCTCGGGCACCTCTTGGGTGTTCCCGCAAGGGCAGAGCCTGCCATCTTCTTGGCTATGAGTGCCTTCAGCCTCTCCAGGAGCTCGCGCTTCTCGGCGATCCCCATCTTTTCGATCTGCTGCAGTATCATTGGATCCATCCGGGCCCTTTGATCCTCGATGACTTTGTTTGACGACATGCATTGTAGGCAAAGGCCCGGACACTTTTGGGCCCTTCTTAGGTCAATCCTGGTCTAACAGCGAGATGCGTCTTAACGTCTTATCTGGCTTCTTTTGCTCTTCGGCCCTGGCTTAGGTGAGCTTCCCTGATCTTTTCGTACTTGACGGCCCACTCATCTAAGGTCTTATCGCTGATCTCAAGCTTCTTGGCGCACGCTCTGATGCTTTTCTTTAGGTCTGCCTGCCTGGCTTTGCCGCAGCACTGGTAGCCTTTAAGTGCTACTCATCTATATACTGCCTGGGAAGCTTCGACTTGGACTTTGCCTTCTTCTGCCTTGCTTGTACTCACTGACATCTCATGGCTTAAATCTACAGGTGGTGTTGGGTGGGCATCTGGGCAAAGGATACTTGCGTCCAGTTGTCTACCAGAAGATTACAGCTTAGAGGCCATCGCCGAGGTGCTCTCTGAGGCGAACGGAAATTCGCAATGGTCGTCTGATCCCACTCCGGTATTTGTCAGGTTTCATGCATTTATCCTTGTGCGTGGCGGGTGTGGCACGGGTTGCCGTAGAATGTGCGCGACAACACCTAAGGAGGACGCATGCGCAAGAGCAACCGCGAGATTACTGACTTCAACGAGATCGTGCAGGTCTTGAAGGGGTGCGACGTGTGCCGCGTCGCGCTGAACGACACGGACGGCACGCCGTACATTGTGCCTGTGAACTTCGCGGTCGGCGTGGACGGCGACCACGTCACGCTGTATTTTCACAGCGCGCTTGAGGGCCACAAGCTTGACCTGGTCGCACGCGATGCGCGGGCCGCGTTCGAGATGGACCGCGGGCATCAGCTGCAGTACTCCCGCGAGCGCGGATACTGCACGTTCGCATATGAGTCGGTCATGGGCAAGGGCACAGTGCGCATGATCGAGGACGAGAAAGAAAAGGTCCGCGCGCTCGACGCGATCATGGCTCAGTACCATCCCGAAGGTGACGCGCCCTACAACCCGGCGGCTATTCCACGCACCGTCGTCTGGTGCCTCGACGTCACTGAGATGACCGGCAAGCGGAAGCCCCTCAAGCCGGGGATGTAGAAGCCCGCAGCCTCGCAGATTCTGCAGCACGTGGGCAATTACAAAACTCCCAAACCAGCGATATAGAACCGCCCAACCCGGATCATTCGACCCCTCAACCCGCCGTTTGTGAAAACAGTGTTAGTATAAGCTAACAATTATGAAGCTATCGGTGACCGTGTTACTGCGGCAACAACAGCTCGCTCGCGAGTCTGCTTTTCTTTCCGTTTAGCGGTACACAGGATAGGTGGGACAGAATGGACGAAAGAATAGCGCAATCTCTTGCATCTAGCGGATTGCTGGATGGCGTTCCTCGCGAATTGTACGAGGAAACCCTGGTCAAGCTGAAGGTTCGTGAAAAGAGCTATCTCGAGGGGGAGCTTTTGCTGCGTCTCGGATCGCGTCCGGAGGCAATGGGCGTCGTGGTGGACGGGTACGTCCGCATCGATTTCTACGATGATGACGGTAATGCGTCTACAATTACCATGGTGGGGCGGGGTGGAATGTTCGCTGAGGCTGTGGCGTGCGCTGGAGACCCGAGCATCGTGCAGGTCCAGGCCGCGTCCGACGTGCGCGTGCTGTGGCTGGATATGAATCGCATGATGACCGGGCGCGTCATGCGCGAAACACCCTACGTGGGTGTGATCATGGCGAACAATGTACGTATGCTTGCGCGGAAGAATACCCTGCTCGTACGCAAGCTGCAGCTGCTTTCGCAGAAGCGTTTGCGTGATCGAATCAAGCTGTACTTGGTTCAGCGTGAGAGCGGCATGCTCCCCAAAGATACCATGGCCGAGCAAAGCCGCACGTCGCTGGCGCGCTATCTGGGTGCCGACCGTAGTGCGCTTTCCCGCGAGCTCGGGCGGCTGCGGGACGAGGGCATCGTGTCGCTCGATGGCGGAACGATCAATATCGTCGATCGCTCGTTCTTAGAAAACTAGTCGTTTCGGTCGCCCTCTTCGTACCCGCCGTATCCCGAAAAAGTAGAAAATTTTTCTCATACGCTGCCGCAGCAACAACTCTAGGTGTCTGTTTCCGTAAAGTTAGCTATGGAAAACTATTGGAAGCTCGGACGTCTGTAGGCGAGCTTAGCGGGAAAGGTGAACTCATGAACGAGTCCAAGGCAATATCGGTCCCCTGGCGCGAATTTCTGAAGGTCGCTGCAGGGGCGGTTGGTACTGCGGCGGTGGTGACAACAGGGCTGGGTTCGTCAGGTCTGAATGATGCGCTGGATTTCGGGCCTGAGGAGGCATTTGCTGCAGCAGCTTTTTCATCCGGCACCTATACGGTCATGGCGAATTTGTATGTGGCGGCAGCAGATACTCCAATTGGTAAAAACGCATACGTTACAAACTCCGGGAATCCCCCAACTCACAAACTCACATCACCAGTGTCGGATAACGCTACGCTTGTGGTCGACGCTGACGGCAAGAAGACCCTGACGGTGCCGGTGGTCAATAACACGTTTGGCGTGCGTTCGATTGCTTCCTCTTCAACGGACGGAACAGTGTTGGTGCTTTCCACGTCTGATACGACTTGGACTGCGCCCAGCTTTCCGCTCTCCTCGACTCCGTATAGTACGAGGATTTCCTCAATTACATTCGATGTGACGAACTTCGCCGGGGCTCTTCGGTGGCCGATTGCAGCACCTGCGCGGAATATGCGACATTCCCGCTATATAGGGGCGACAAGGCGTGGGACCTGCATCTGGCGGTCGATTTATCCAATGCTCAATAGAGCGAATTGTTGCAAGGGAAGTCGAACGGCCTGTTCGGTGCGAGTGGGCAACCTGTGTATCTTAACTTTCGAGTAGGGGAAGTGATGAGAAAAAATACGATTGAATGGCCTAGGATTCACGGGGGTCTTAGGGCCTTGCGCTCGAAGGTGCTGGGCTTTGTGCTTTCCGGCGTGTTGGCGTTCTCCATGGTGCCAAGCTCCGCTTTTGCCGCTAGCCAAAACGGTGCAACCGGTCTTCTCGAACCCGCTGCGGTTCAGCAGATGGATTCCACCGCGGGTGCGGCTGTCGATCAGGCGAACGCTTCAAACGCTGCCAACTTTTCCGACCAGCAAGAGAAGAGCACTGACGAGGCTGCCGCCAATACCCCTGCGAATAGCTCGGGTGCAGAGGCTTCGGCGGAAGCGGCAGAGCTGGCGACCACCGGTAGCAACGATAGCGCCAACAGCGCAGAGCCGAATCCCAACGGTACGGATTCCAACACCGCTGTGCAACCCGAAGCTGCGGCTGCATCCAGTGAAAAATCGGGGTCTTCTGTAACCCAGGACACAGCCAAAAATTCCGGGCTCAGCCCGGAATCGTCCTTGGTGAGCGAGCAGCGGGAACAGAAGCTCATGCTGCCGGAAGCCCAATCGGACAGCTCCTTCACTCTTCCGGCGAGCAGCGCGGAGTTGGAAGCGGGAACCTACACCGTCTCCGCGAACGTGTCCATGTTGACCCCACTCGGTTTCCCTGGGTACACAACCAGCCCTTACAACCCCGAGGGAATCGGCGGAAAACTGGGCATTCCGTCTGCGCCGGTGACTGACAACGCAACCTTGGTGTTGGGGGCGGATGGCTCCCACACCCTTACGGTCGATCTAGCCAACCCCGTCTTTACCGTTCAAGACGTTGAGAGCAGCGACAGCGTAACCGTTAAAAACGTTGTCACACAGCCGATCGAGACGAAAACCGACGACGAGCAGTACAACAAAGATCTCGCTTCGGCAGGCATCACGAGCCGCATTTCGCAGGTGACCGTAAACCTGAACAACTGGACGGGCAGCTACCAGTTCGCCAACTGGAAAGTGTACGCGATCACCCTCGGAACGTTCTTCCCCAACGCCGACTCTCCGTCTATCACGTCGCTTGACCTGAGCGTCGACCTGGCAAATGTAAAAAAGCGGGTCAGCGGTGATTTTCAGAAAACGTACACGGATGCTGCAACTGGTATCAGCGTTACGGTTTCTGCCGATAAGGAAGCATCGACCATCGCTCGGCTTCAAAACGCACAGCTAAAGGTTGAAAAGGTCGAGTCGGGTGCCGATCACGATGCCGCCGTCTTCGGTCTCGCACAACACTATGCTTCGACTCCAACGTTCGACCAATACAAAATCAATCTCGTCGCCAACGGAGAAAGCATCCAGTTCGACGACAAAACTTCGGCATCGGTGACGGTTCCCGCTTCCGCCAACGATTGGACGGTATATCAGCTTGCGAATGGTGAGCTGATCGCAGCTAGCCCAACATTCGATTTTGGAGCCATCACATTCTCCGCAATCAGCCTGGGGAATTTCGTTTTCGTGGAACCATGAGGGCGCCTCTGCCTATTTGTACACGCGCACGGTCGTGGATTCTCCCACCGGCGCGTCGATGACGTATTCCACTGATGGATCGTTCGAAGAACAGATATTCAGCAGGGACTACCCGGGCGTTTCTGGAGGGGAGTTGCTGGATGCATTCATGCCCGATGTTGAGGGTGTGTTTTCGATGGAAGCTCCTGATGCCTTCCTACAGAAAGTCGCAGAAACCGCATCGAGCGATGGCACGTTCGCGTCGTCTCATGTGCAAGGTGCCTTCGCCATGGCAATCGTGGGTGGCAGGCAAACGTATGGATGGAAAATCGGCGCTCCCCTCTGTGGATTTGGAAGTATCGATTATACGTTTACGGCAGGTAAGAATCCGTTAGGCGTGTCGCTTCCCGTTTCTAGCGACGACGTGGCCGTGTATGCCGTCACCGGAACGCATGGCGGCACTGTGCAAACAGTCAGAAGGCTTAGCGCTCATGTCGTCGATGGATACGCTCAGGTCTCACTCAACGATTCTGACGTACAGATTTCGAACTTCGTCACTCTGATGTACCGCTCCGCTGTAGGCGCTTCGGGCTTGGATAATCTCACGATGGAGGTAAAACCACTCACCGACAATTCCGAAGTCGCCTACCTCGTGGTGGTGGAGCCGGCAGAGACCCCGGTCGGCAAGCCGACGACGGCGACCGGACTGGTCTACAACGGTATGGAGCAGATCGGCGTCGCCGAAGGTGGGGGCTACGACCTCGTCTCCAACAGCGCGACCAACGCCGGCACCTACACGACGATCGCCATGCTGAAGGAAGGCTATGTGTGGTCCGATGGAACCGCTGACCCGGTGGTGCTGACCTGGAGCATCGGCAAGGCGATACTGACCGCTTCCTATCAGAGCAGGACGATCACCGTTGGCCAGACCCCGGCGCTCGCCGTGGATGTGAACGGGTTCGTCAATGGTGAGGATGCGAGCACCGCGGCCGGCTACGAGGCACCGACCGCCTCTGTCGCGGACTCCTTCGACGAAGGCACCTACGAGATCACGCCTAGGAGCGGCAATGCCGACAACTACCAATTCGCTTACGTGGGTGGCACGCTGACGGTCAAGACGGCGAAGAAGCTCGAGCCGGGCACGTACACGGTGACGGCCAACCTCGCTATGCCAGGCCAGTTCAATCCGCTCGTACCGGGGCTCACGGTCTATGCGAACAGCCCAGATAACCCCTTCGGCCCCACAATCGACGAGAACGACCCCGCGAAGGTGACGGCGCAGATCCCCTCGAAGCCGCTCAGCATGAACGCAAAGCTCATCGTCGCGGCGGATGGGACTCGGACACTCGTGCTGCCCATCGAGAACCCCATCTTCACGACGCAGGACCTCGGTGCGAGCGATCAGCTCGCCAACGTGCACACCGAGCACGTGGCCCCCACCGCAGGCGGTGGCGACTGGAACGGTTCGTACAACCAGCGCACCGATCGCATCCATATGATGTCGGCCGAGCTGCCCGCCGGGCAGAGTGCCGGCACGGCGACGTTCACCTTCAAGGGCAGCGTGCTGTACGCCGTCCCGCTTGACAAGGAGCTTGCACCCACCGGCGACACGGCGCTTGTGCTCACGGTCGGCTATGACAGTCTTTCCAAGGAATCCGACAGCACCGAGCTTCCTGCCTTCGTGCAGGACGGCAACGGCTCCGATAACAATAGCACCAGTGACAACAGCGGTTCCAGTAGCTCCGACAACGGCGGCACCAACAACTCTGGCAACGGCGTGAACGCCGGCGGCTCCAATGGCAACGCCGGCAACGGTTTCAGCGGTGGTATCGGAGAGGGCCTGTCCGGCTCCGACATCGGTGACAAGATCTCCTCTGTCGACGGTCACCTCGCGGCCGGCACCTACACGGTTTCCGCCAACATCTGGGTCGACAGGAGCGAAGCGGGCCTTCCGCTTTCACCCCACTTCACGAATACGTCCTTCCCGCCGAGCACGTCGGTGTCGAAGAACGCCACGCTCACCGTCGAGCCTGATGGGCACGCATACGTAGTAGTTCCCATCGTCATCCAGTCGCGCATCATGCACGTGAAGTCTCTCTGGGCTGAACATCGTGGACGCGTCATACGACGACGAGGGTGGACTGACGAGCATCACGGTCGACCTGGGTATCCTCAACGATGCAAGCACGATCGCGAAGACGGCTACGGCCAACGTCACCCTGGGCTCGCTTGCCAGCACCATCATCGGCGGAGTGGCAAACCGCACCTGGACCGTCACCTTCGAAGTGGTGTTCAACGGTGCTCCCACCCAGACGGGCGGCGTTCTGACCCAGGCCGTCCAGAACCTCATCAAAGGCCAGAGCTCTGAGGGCACGGCTGCGGGCGGAGAAGAGGCTGCCGACGAAGCAGCGGCTGACGCGCTTGCCGCTCTGGACGGTGAGATAGGCGCGGCAAAGGACGGCTCTGGCTCTCTCCACATCGCCCAACAGCAAGGTCGCGGGCTCTCCGACCGAGGGCGGTGACGGCGGCGCCAACCCGATGGTCGCCATCCCGGTTGTGCTTGTTGCGGCAGCCGTGGTGGCGGGCATCCTGGTGGCGTACAAGCGCCGCAAGAGGGGGGGGCTTAGAATGCGTAGATCTTTCAGTAGGCGATCGTTCCTTGCCCTCGGCGGCGTGGCCGTGATGTCGGTGGGGCTTACGATGGCGGGCTACTCGCCGATGCAGGGCGAACCGACCGTACAGGTGCAGTCGTCAGACTTCAGCTCGCAGCCGGAGGAGCGCGACCTCATGGGTAGCGCCGACCCGTGCGACGTGCGCGTCGGGCTGATTATGGGGCCGCCTTCCATGGGGCTTTCCCAATTCATGCTGGCTGTTCAGAATGGCAAGACCGAGAATAACTTCGAGTTCACGGTGGATGGAGTGGACTACATCAGCCTGTCCGCGTCGCTGAATCAGGGCGACTTCGACATCGCCACCCTGCCGAGCAACATCGGGCCGATCCTGTACAACAACAAGGAGCTGCAGAACAGCTACCAGGTGATCAGCGTCAACAACCTCGGCGTTCTGTATGTCATGACCACTGTCTCTTCGATCTCGCCGGACGCCGCGTGTACGGCTACGGCGAGGGCGGTACGCCCGAGTACACTGTCGAGGCACTGCTGAAGAAGACCGGGATGGAGGACAGCTTCATGCTGGAGTTTAAAGCGACGCCGTCTGAGGTGCCGAACCTCATGCAGCAGGAGGAAAACTGTGTGGCTATTCTTCCGCAGCCGTTCGTCTCGCTTTCGAAGCTGATGGTGGAGCCGCTGTACGTGCCTGTAAGCATCACCGCCGAATGGAACAAGGCGTTCGCCGATACCGGCAGCCAGGCCATCACCACGACGACGATCGTGAACCGGGCCTTTCTCGAGGAGCACGAGCAGGCTGTAGTGGAGTACCTGCAGATGTCAGGCATGTCGGTCGAATGGACACTCGAGAACATGGACAAGGCGGCCGCGCTGCAGGAAGAGCTGGGGACGTTTATGAACAACAGCGTGGCGGCCGACGCTATGCCGCAGATCGCCCTGACGTGTCTGACTGGCACGGAGATGCGCGCTGCGCTTTCCGGGTTCATCGACGAGCTGTATGCCGCCAACCCTGATTTGGTGGGCGGAGCCATCCCCGGCGAGGACTTCTACTATCTGCCGTTCACCGGCACAATCGACGATGACGCGATCGGCAAAGAGCAGGCGCAAGCGGCGGTGCAGCAGTAGATGGATTCAAGTAGCATCAAACGCCTGCTCGGCAAGGTATGGTCGGCGTCGGGCTGCTCCGATGTGAACGGTGCGCAGGATCGAACCGCTCCGATCGTGCCCCTGTCCGAGATCTCACAGGCGACGGGGATACCTGAGGAGCGTCTCGCTATGATGGCGCAGATAATCCGCAAGGACGGTCTGGCCGACGAGTATATGGCCTCCATGATGAAGATGGCGACCGGAAACGGCGTGGGCATCGACAAGATTCTGGCGATGCTGACGTCGCTCGGTGTGCCGCGCTCCCAGGCTACTCGTGTGGCCCGGTCCCAGGGGCTCATGGACGATCGGGAGGCGCAGCGCATCCTCGACGAGGAGAGGTGCGCGCAGAAGGCAGCCGCGGTCAACGAGGCATGCGCGGGTAGGAGGCGCTTCCTGAAGAAGGGCGCCATCATCGTGTTTTGGGTGCTGGTATGGCAGCTGCTCGACATGGTCATGAGCAACCGCCTGGTATTGGCAGGACCCGTGCGTGTGGCGCAAGCTTTGGCCGAGCAGGTAGTGAAGCCCGACTTCTGGGCGGTGTGCGGCGCGTCGCTTCTGCGCATCGCGGCGGGATTTTTGCTGTCATTTGTCGTGGGGATCCTGCTCTCGCTCGTGGCGTACCGGGTGCGCATCGTGCACGATCTCGTGGAACCGATCGTCTCGCTTCTGCGCACCATTCCCGTGGTCAGCATCATCATGCTGCTGATTTGGGTGGGTAACCAGGCGCTGACTGTGTACCTCTCGTTTCTGATCGTATTGCCGCTCATCTACACGAACATGCTCACGGGTCTTGAGAACGTGGACCCGCAGATGCTGGAGATGGCGCGCGTGTACAAACTGTCGCGGTGGCGCACGTTTCTGTACGTGTACCGCCCAGCGCTCATGCCATTTTTATCCAGCAGCAGCAAGCTGGCGCTGGGCATGAGCTGGAAGAGCGGCATCATGGCTGAGGCCTTGGCTACGCCGAAGCCGTCCATCGGCAAGGAGATGGCGCAGGCGCGCACGTATCTGAACACGCCTGACCTGTTCGCCTGGACCGTGGTCGTCATGATCATGAGCTAGGGAAGCGATGATTAATTCCCAATAATGTGCCAAAGAGGATCAGCCACGTGGCCTTTCACAGCCGGCATGGGCATTAATCATCGTTTCCCTAGGCTTTCGAGAAGCTGTTCATGCATCTGCTGAAGCTGGCGGGCCGTCCGCTCGGCGGGCTTTTAGGCGTCGAGGACGATGAGAGAGGCGCACGATGAGCGTGGAGCTGCTCCATATCGAGAAATCATTCGGGCAACAGCGCGTTCTGCACGACGTGAACTTCACATTCGAGAAGGGGCGCGTCTACTGTCTCATGGGGCCTTTGGGCTCCGGCAAGACCACCCTGTTGCGCGTGCTGCTGGGGCTGGAGCGCGCCGACGGTGGCAGTGTTCGCGGGCTTGTCGCGGGGGGACGTGTCCGTCGTGTTCCAGGAAGACCGTCTCTGCAACGTGCTCACGCCGGTGGAGAACCTGGCACTGGTCATACCCGGGCGTGCCAGTCGTCGCCGTCTGCGCGACATGCTGAGTGAGATCCTGCCCGAACGCTGCCTAGACAAGTCGGTCATACAGCTTTCCGGTGGCCAGCGCCGGCGTGTGTCGCTCGTGCGTGCGATGGCGTTCCCCAGCAAGATGGTGGTGATGGACGAGCCGTTCACCGGGCTGGACACCGCCACACGGCGCACGACGATCGAGTTCATACTGCGCTACATCGATGGGGCACGCTTCTTGTTTCCACCCATGGGGAGGAAGATGCAGAGCTTCTGGGCGTGCAGAGAGTGCTGATGGCTGAGTTGATGGGATAGGGCGCAGCATGTAGGTGGTGGCTCGCGCTCTCCGGATCAAGCCGCCTATGCCGTCCCCGACGTTGCATCCCGGCGACCCAACTTCAACGGGAGAGCAACGTCTTGGGAAATTCTCCCGAAGTGTGACTGTAGCAACAGCACAGCGCACCTCGCTGTCGGACAATGGTGCCAACAAATTAGTTAAGGCTAACAAATGCGCCCGACCAGGCGCGCAACGAAAGGACAACCATGGCTGAAATCGATATGACCAAGTGCATGCGCGACGTGGTGATCGAAGATCCGATGTTCGGGCAGTTCCTTGCCGACAAGGGATTTCCGTTCTCGATAGAGAACCCCATCGCCGAGCTGGTCACGTTCACTGACGTCGTGCAGCTGCAGCATCTCGACAAAGATGCATTTCTGGCCGAATACGACGCGTACCGCGCAAACGGCGGTGTGCTGCCCGAGGGCAGCGAGCCGACTTGCACGGGCTGCGGTCTGTAGGTGAACGCCGTGTACACGTTCGGAATCGACATAGGTGTGTCCTCGGTCAAGGTTGCGGCCGTCTCGTGTGACTCCATCGAGCGATCGGTGTGCCCCCTGCTGTTCAGTGATATGCGCTCCCACGAGGGCGACCCCGTGGCCTGCCTGCGCGACGTGCTGGATGATGCCGCTCAGACGCTGCGGCCCGACGAATGCGCGGGCTGGGGTGTCACCGGACAAGGGCGCCAGGCCCTGGGGTGTCCGGAGGCTGCGCTCGAGGACGTCCCGGCCGTTACACTGGGTGCCGAGCTGCTCGCGCCCGAAGCCCATTCGATCATCGAGGTGGGCGGTCAGCGGGCCCTGTACGTGACAGGCGTCGGGCCGGGTCGCACGCCGCGGTTCTCCGCGAATGACGGCTGCGCAGCGGGCACGGGTGCGTTCTTCGAAGATCAGATGCACCGCCTGGGGATGAAGATCGAGGACTACTCGGGCATGGTGGGTGCGGCCAAGAGCATTCCGCGACTTTCGGGGCGCTGCGCCGTGTTCGCCAAGACCGACATCATCCACCGGCAGCAGGAGGGCGTGCCGACCGAGGACATCCTGCTGGGTCTGTGCTACGCGATGGTGAGGAGCTACAAGGCGCTCATCGTGCGCAACCTGCCTGTGCAGGCACCGGTAGCGCTTGCGGGCGGCGTGCTTTTGAACGAGGGCGTGGTGCGCGCCGTGCGCGAGGTGTTCGGGCTGGGAGAAGGCGAGCTCCTGCTCGAGAGAGCGAACTTGTACTTTCAGGCGGCGGGTGCGGCGCTGCATGCGGCGTCGTGCGAGGAGCCAGTCACGCTTGAGCGGCTGACCCAGGTGCTCGAGAACCACCCGCCTGTCGAGCTGCTGCCGCGCCTTGAGGCGCTGCCCTCCCTGGACTACGATCCGGGGTTGGGGTACACGGTCCTGCCCGAGCCGTGGCTGGTGGATGAGACGGGCGTCACCCCATGCGCGCTGGGAATCGACGTTGGCTCCACCAGCACGAGCCTCGTGCTGGTGGATGCCCGGGGCCGCCTTCTGGACGCGCAGTACCTACGCACGCGCGGCGACGCGAAGGCGGCCGTGGAGCAGGGCCTGGCATCTTTGGGGGAGCGCCTCGGCAGTAAGGTCCGCGTGGACGCGGTGGCGACCACCGGCTCGGGCCGGTCGCTGATCGGAGAGTATGTGGGGGCTGACATCGTGCGCGACGAGATCACCGCGCAGGGCCACGCTGCCACGAAGGCCGACCTGCGCGTGGACACCGTGTTCGAAATCGGTGGGCAGGACTCCAAGTACATCAGCCTCAAGAACGGCCAGGTGGTCGACTTCCAGATGAACAAGATCTGCGCGGCAGGCACCGGGTCGTTCGTGGAGGAGCAGGCCGCGCGTCTCGGGATAGCCATCGACGACTACGGCGAGCTGGCGCTTTCGTCCGAACAGCCTGTCGACCTGGGGGAACGCTGCACAGTGTTCGTGGAGACGTCCATCAACTCCGCCCTTGCGGCCGGCGCCGCGAAGTGCGATGTGGCTGCTGGGCTCTGCCAATCGATCGTGCGCAACTACCTGCATCGCGTCGTGGGCACAAAGCGGGTGGGGGACCACATCGTGCTGCAGGGCGGCGTGAACTACAACGCGGGCATCGTGGCTGCGTTCAAGCAGATCTACGGCGACCGCGTCACGGTGTCACCGTGGTTCGCGGTGTCGGGCGCCGTTGGTGCGGCACTGCTCGCCTGGGAGGCCGGCGTCGATCAGACGGCGTTCCGCGGGTTCGACCTTTCGGGCGGGTGTGCCAAGAAGAAGCGAGTCGACGCCGCCGAAATCGAGCGCAACCGCGCCTTCTTCCATCAGGGAGAGGAGCTGATGCTTGAAGACTACACCGGCAAGATCGACCCCGCGAAAAAGACTGTAGGCGTGCCGCGGTGCCTCATGATCTTCAAGCTCTTCCCGTTGGTTAACGCGTTCTTCACGCAGCTCGGGTTCAACGTAGTCATCTCCGACATGTCCGACGAGGAGATCGTGGGACTCTCCCAGTGCACCGCGCAGGGCGAGACGTGCTTCCCGGTTAAGCTGATTCACGGGCACATGCTGCAGCTGGCTGAGCGCGGTGTCGACTACATCTTCATGCCGTCGATCCATACGATCAAGCACGTGAAGTCGAGCGTCGCGCACAACTACGGCTGTCCCTACATGCACACGGCACCGCGGCTCGTTGCCAGCGAGCTCGGGCTGGAGAGGCGCGGTATCAAGCTGCTTTCGCCGCTGCTCGACCTGGATTTCGGGCAGCAGGCCATAGCGAAGGAGATGCTGAACCTGGGTGCCGAGCTGGGGCGCGAGCCGCGCGAGGTGGCGCGCGCGATGTTGGCCGGCAGCTTCGCCGTCAAGGAATTCACGCGCAAGACCGAGGAGGCCGGCGAGCAGCTGCTCACATCGCTTGCGCCCGGCGAGCGCGTGCTGGTGATGATCACGCGCAACTACGGCATCTCCGACGCGGTGCTGAACTCGGGCATCCCCGACGCGCTGATCGAGCGTGGGCAGAAGGTGATCACCATATCGCACCTGCACGCGCACGACCTGGACCTGAAGGATGACTACCCGAATATGTACTGGCCGTTTGGGCAGCATATCCTGTCTGCGATCAAGCTGATCCGCCGCGACCCGCGCCTGTTCGCCGTGTACCTCACCAACCACGGATGCGGGCCGGACACGATGCTCTCGCACCTGGTGGCCGAGGAGATGGGTGGCAAGCCCTACCTGCAGATCGAGGTGGACGAGCACTATTCGAAGGTGGGCGTCATCACGCGCATCGAGGCGTTTCTGAACAGCCTTGACCACTACCAGGCCAAAGACGAGTCCGCACTGCCGCTCGCTGTGAAGGCCGTCGACCAGAACGAGCGTATGCTTGATCCGGGCGTACCGGTCGCCATGCCGGGATTCGGCACGGTGTCGCGCACGGTGGCTTCCGTGCTTGAGCGGCGCGGCTTCGACGTGCGCCGCTACCCTGCGACACAGCAGACGATCGCGCGCGGCAAGAAATACTCGACTACGAAGGAGTACCTGACATTCTCCGCCGAGCTGGGCATGGCGCTCGACGCGGTGGACGATGCGCAGCGGACGGCGCTGCAGCTGTTACTGCCGTCGAGTCAGGGTGCTGATGCCGATGGACAGTACGACCGCGTGATAAGAAGCATTTTGGATGCGCGCGGAAGCGAGGCGCCGATCGTGGCGCCGCGACTGGAGACACTGATCGACCGGGTACCGGATCCGGACTCGCTGTTCGACGCGCTGCTTGCGGCCGATGTGGCGCAGGCTGCGGACGCGGGTGAGCGCGAGGCGGTGCTCGGGCGGCTGCTTGAGGCCGGGTGTGCGTTCGATGCAGTCGTACGCGAGGCACAGCGGGTCGGCGACGCGGCTGTGAACGATGCGCGCAAGCGCGTTCTGGCCGTGGGGGAATGGCCGCTCGTGTGGGATGACAACCTGAACGCGGGTGCGCTTGTCCGCTTAGAGGCGTCGGGGACATGCGTGCTGCGTATGCCGGCAGCCGAGTACTTCTGGTTTTTGTGGAGCGATGCGCTTCGGGAACGCAACCGCAATGCGCCGAAGCAGGCGGAAGACAGTGAACTGCTGCGGGGCGTGGCACGGCGGATGGCTGCCGTGTGCGAGGCGCTGGGCAGGGCGTCTGCGTACCAGCCCGATGCGAGCTCGCTTGTGCCGGCAGCCGATGCCATGGTCGGAAGCCTGCGAGCGGCAAACGCACGCTATCGCGCGGCGAAGACAAAGCTCGCTTCTGAGGTCGCCCAAGGCGTGCTCGCCCTGGCGTCGATGTACGAGAACACGGACATCATCCTGCAGTTGGAGGAAGCGGCTGCGGGGCTCGAGAACCCTGTTATGCACGTGACCTTCGACGGCGCGCTGGACGCCAGCATCGACGACAAGATCAGCTCGTTCGTGTACTACGTGTGAGGCGTCGAGCAACGAGGGGCTGCTTGTCGCTTGCCCGCAGGTGCATGGCGGCGAGTAGGTTGCTTGCCGGCTGGCTGTGTCTGGTAGTCGCTCCACCGCTCGTCGGTTGCGTTGCCTGCAGTCTCGCCGACGTCGCCCTGCTTAAAGAAGTTGCTTCTGTGCTAATGATTATAAATATCATATCAGACTTTGGTTTTTCGATCCCCGATATGGTGCTATGGGGCCCTTCAGCCGCGCTTCCTGCCGGCAGAGGGGCCTTTCCCTTCGCCGCGTAGCATGGGCGAGCGTGCAGGAGGAGATCGCCTTCACGTCGCCCTCGGTGAGGTTGAAGTGAAGCAGCGGAGGCCCTGTCCTTGACGCCAGCTCCTCGATGATGGGGCTTCTCCTGGATATGTTGGCATACCTCCTCTCCGAGGTGCGGCACACATCGAGGCCGCGACAGAGCCCCATAATGTCCTTGGAGGAGAAGCTATCTCCCAGCACCTTCACCTGCAGGAGCCTCATGAGCAGCACGGCGATGTAGCACACGAGAAAGTAGCCCGTGATTGTGCTTTGCCTCTGAAGATAGACGGGCCTCGCATCGAGCTTGGACTTCATCACCCTGAAGCTCTCCTCGATCCTCCAGAGCCTGTGGTAGGTGCCATATATGGCCAGGGGTTCCATCGTGGTCTTCGAGGTCACGATCATGTTGTAGCCGGCAAGGTCTTCGCCTTCCTTATCGCCTCGTGGTTTAAGGTGGTCGCGACCTTCATGTCCTCCCTGACCTCGCCCTCGCCGTCGACGGGGGAGAAGGTGACATACTTGGCGCTGTCGCCGTACTCGGACCTCTTCGCGGCTGCCGCCTTAAGCGCCCTTGCCTTCTCCACCTGCTGGCTTATCTCGCAGGTCTGTTTCCTGGCAAGAGAGGGGCTGTACGTGACGACGCGTCTCTCTAGGAGCTCGACCTTGCGCCTTCGTCCACGAACGTGTACCTAAAGTCGCCGTCGGCCACCTTGTAGCGAAACGATGTTCCGTCCCTCCCGTCGGGGACGTCCGTCCAGCCATCTCCCGAGAGCGCCCATGTGCGCTCCTTGGCGGAAAGCGTCTTCACCGACCTGTTCGCGGTATGGCTTCGCTTGGGGTCTCAGTGGCTCTCGTATATCTGGAGATAGAGCCCTTTCTTTGTTGCGCGTCCTCTTGAGGAAGTAGGCCATCTGCCACTCCCTGTCAGACGAAAGCACCATAGCACCGTATATAGATGACGCCAGGAAATTCCCAGCCGATCAAGCTTTGGACATGAAAAAAGCCAGCTCAAGGCTGGCTTTTCGGGTTCCGGACCATGTCCGGGTCCTGAAGAATTATGGTGCTAAGAGCTAAACACGGGCCTGAAATCTAAGAAATGATTTAAATAATTGCCGTCATGGTAGATAGACCTGATATACTTTACTATGGTGTATATAAATATTAGCTAATCAGTCGTGGAAGGCCTGAGCGTTCTGATGAGCAGATTGTTTACTGACAGGACGACAAAGCTCGTGAACCCTGCAAAACCCGTTCGGGGGGGGGTTCTCCAAGCGCGGTCTCTGGCATCTCGGCTGAGTATGATCTTTCAAAGCTGACAAGGCTCCAGCTCCTGGAGCTCCTGGAGGACGCCGTTGCAGAGAACGAGCGCCTGAAGCAGGAGCTTACAGAGGCAAAGGATCAGCTCGCAGACAAGCGCATCGCAATCGATGATTCAGAATCGCTCGCCGAGGCATCGCTTCGCCTTGCCGGCGTCTTTACTGCCGCTCAGCACGCTATCGATCTCTATGGATGGAATGTTTCCATGCAACGGGCTGGTAACGTTTCCAGCCATGAAGAGGAGCACGAACCAGAAGTCCCTGATGGTAAGACGGAATCCGAATTGTCAGAAGACAAAGAGGAAGGCGCTGTCGACGAAGCCTCAAAGACGTCCGAGACGGATGCTTCTTCTACCGTAAAGGACTGTGCCGCCTCCAAGAAGGAGGCGAACACCGCATGAGCGAGATGCCATCCGAGAGCGAGAGGGCTGCAAAGACTGAGCTTCCGACCCTTAGAGAGGTCGAAGCAGAGCTTGCGCGCACCGAGTCCCAGCTTCATCACCATGACCGCAATCGCACGCTCACGATCGTGCTTGCCACTGCTTTCGCAGCGGCAGTGCTGCTGTCCCTTTTCGTGTTCCCGCTCTTTCGGATCTACGGCGAATCGATGGCGCCGACGCTCGAAGAGGGGGACATCGTGCTTGCCACGCGCTCTGGCTCCTACAGCACAGGCGATCTCGTGGCGTTCTCCTTCAACAACAAGATCCTGACGAAGCGCATCATCGCAGGTCCTGGCGACTGGGTCGATATCGATGACAACGGGACGGTCTACGTGAATGGTCAGGAACTCCAGGAGCCCTATCTTTCGGATGGAGCGAAGGGCCTGGGGCAGTGCGACATCAGCCTTCCGTATCAGGTGCCCGAGAGCAAGTACTTCGTTATGGGCGACAGAAGACTCGTCTCCGTCGATTCGCGCCTGCAGCAGGTCGGCTGCATACCCACAGAGCAGATCGTAGGTAAGCTCGTTCTGCGCATCTGGCCGCTCCCAACTTTCGGCTTTCTCCAATAGCTGCCTTTCGCAGCACGTCGTTCCCCTGAGATCGGCCCGTCGGATAGGCAGGAGAGGATATATCCAATTTCCACAGAAAACAGAGGTAGGATCCAGGCCCGTAATGTCAGGTCGGAGATTCAATCATGGCATGAAGCCCCTTGCGAGGGACTCTGCATAGCAGCAAGGCAAACACGAAGAAGGAAGGCTTCAATGAGAAAGACTAAGGATCTGCTCAAGTGCGCCCTATCTGCCATTTTGGCAGTGGCCATGGCGCTCGTGCTGCTGCCGGCAAACGCGCTGGCTGCAGACACCTACACGCTGACGCTCAAGGGTACCACTACGGGCCACACCTATGAGGCATACCAGATCTTCACAGGTGACCTCTCGACAGGAACTGATGGCACCAAGACGCTCTCCAACGTGCAGTGGGGCCCCGGTGTCACATATACTGGTACCGAGACAGCCTCCGAGGTTGCTGAGAAGCTTGCGAACAGGACGATGACCATTGAACAGCTTGAAGAGAAGCTTACGCTCACGACGCCGGCTAAGACCGTCACGTCCGCTGAGGGCTCCACGGTCATCGATGGCCTCGATGCAGGTTACTACCTCGTGAAGGACAAGGACGGCACCCAGACTGACACCTCCGACGCCTACACGAAGTTCATTGTCCAGGTCGTGGGCGACGCCACGTCGGCCATCAAGTCTGGTGTCCCGACTGTGACCAAGAAGGTCAAGGACACGAACGACTCCACGGGGGTGACCTCTGACTGGCAGGACTCTGCTGACGCTGATGTTAACGACGACGTGTCCTACCAGATCAGCGGCACGCTGCCCAGCAACTATGCTGACTATTCGACCTACAAGTATGTCTTCACGGATACCATATCCAAGGGCCTGACGTATACCGCCAAGAACGCCAAGATCACGCTGTACAAGGATGCCGTGGACACCAAGGGTATCGACATCACCTCTCACTTCACCGAGGCAATTGTAGACTACTCTGGTACTGATACCAACTACACCGGCGGCCGGGTCCTCACTTGGACCGAGAATGACAAAGAGGGTCTGAAGGCCATCGACGGCATCACCAGCGAGTCCAAGATAGTCGTAACCTACACCGCCAAACTGAATTCCGATGCCAAGATCGGTGCAGCCGGCAATCCCAACAAAGTCGATCTCACCTACTCCAATAACCCGAACAGGGGCGGAGACGGCAAGACTGGTAAGACCCCTGAGGACAAAAACATCGTCTTCACCTACAAGGTAACCGTGAACAAGGTTGACCAGAACAAGAAGTCCCTTGCTGGTGCAGGCTTCACCCTGTACAAGAAGGATGCAAGTGGGAAATGGAACCAGGTCAAGCAGTACACCGCAGGCAACGAGACGTCCTTCGAGTTCAAGGGCCTCGACGACGGCGATTACAAGCTCTCCGAGACCAAGACTCCCACCGGATACAACACTATCAGCGATATCGAGTTCACGATTTCCGCACAGCATGACACGACCGCAGATGACCCAAAGCTCCTCTCGCTTTCCGGCGACACGAAGACAGGCACGGCTACGTGGACTGCAGACACCAATGCTGGCTCCCTCTCAACCGATGTCGTGAACAAGAGGGGCTCCATTCTCCCGTCCACAGGCGGCATGGGCACGACTGTGCTCTATATCGGCGGCGCAGTTCTTGCTGCAGCAGCGGCCTTCGGCATCTACCAGCTCCACAAGAAGGACAAAGAGGCCTAAGGCCTAGCAAGTCTTTACGGGGTGGCAGGTAGCACGTGCCTGCTATCCCTTAAACGCTGGTGTGTATCGAGGAGGTGGCACGGGACATAGCAGAGAAGAAGACGGATGCGGCAGAAGATGCCGCAGAGGAAAGTGGATCTGATGAAGTAGCAGAAGCTGCTCCCCATGCCTCGCGCCGTCATCCCCATCATGGAAGGCACATGGCAGAGATCCTGCTTGGCTGTGTCCTTGTGGCCGGTATCGCGATGATACTCTATCCGACGGTCTCTGACTGGTGGAACGGCATGCACCAGTCAGAAGCGGTTGCCACGTACCAGAAGGCAGTCGCCGACACATCGGCCCAGAAGATGCAGAGGATGTGGGATGCGGCTGTCGCATACAACGCCCGGCTTCCGCATGATGCCAGCAGGTTCGAGATGACAGACGAAGAGAGGGCAGAGTATGACAGTCTCCTCGATGTCACCGGCACCGGCATCATGGGATATGTCTCTATTCCAAAGATCAACGTGGAGCTTCCGATCTATCACGGCACGGATGATGCCACGCTCCAGATAGGCGTGGGACATATTCCTGGCTCCTCCCTCCCGGTCGGAGGAGAGGGGACCCATTGTGTCATTTCCGGCCACCGCGGACTTCCGTCCGCACGCCTGTTCACGGACATTGACCAGCTGACCGAGGGAGACCTCTTCACTCTCAATGTCTGTGGAAAGTCGCTTTCCTATCAGGTGGACCAGATCAGGATCGTTCTGCCTGATGAGCTGGATGACCTGGCAATCGACGACGGGCTCGACCTCTGCACGCTCGTGACCTGTACGCCATACGGCGTGAATACGCACAGACTCCTTGTCAGGGGACACCGCGTATCCGTTCCGGGTAGGGTAGCGATCGACGGAGATGCCACACAGGTGAACCCTGTGCTTGCAGCTGCAGTCGTCACGGCAGTCGCAGCGCTCGTGGCTCTCCTTGTTCACGGCATCAGACAGAGACGGCAGGGCTTGAAGATATCTGCTCCGGCAGCGCAGAAGGGCAAGGACAGATGAAGCGCGAAGTTCTGAAGAGAAATGAAGGTCTGGAAGTGTTGGGACGCTATGTCACGCTCAGGCAGTTACTGATTACAGTGGTGGTAGCTGTGGCTGCAGCGCTTGCGCTCGTGCCGGGCGTGGCTCTGGCAGCTGTGCCGCCTACGACTGGCACGCTTACCGTCATGGGTGCTGTTGCGGGGCAGCAGTTCCATGCCTATCGTGTGGCCGAGATGGCAGAAGATGGCACGCTTTCAAATGTGCCTGCCTGCGACAAGGCGCTCGAAAGCCTTGGCTACAGCGCGGATGACCCGGCCATGAGCCCTGAGACGTTCGATTCCTCGACGAGCGCAGATACGCTCCGCACGGCAGCAGAGACGCTCTCCGGCTGTGTGGTGCAGGACCCTTCCGGCTTCTCTGGGAAGGACGTCACTGCATCCGGCACCCAGGCGAGCTTCTCCGGCCTTGCACGCGGACTTTACCTTGTCGTGGCTGACCAGATAACGGTTGAGGGGATAACGTACACGGCAAGCCCGATTCTCGTGAGCGTGCCGCAGACAGTACAGAGCAGAGAGGCTGGCCAGGCTGTTGGTAGCTGGCAGACAGATGTGAGCGTTGCAGCAAAGATGGCGAAGGAGGAGAGACCCTCCAATCGCTTCCGCGTCACGAAGCTCTGGAAGGATACGAGGACGAAAAGGCCCGAGTCCGTGCGCATCCAGATTATGGATGGCACAGAGCTCTACAAGGAAGTTACACTCGACGCCTCGAACAGCTGGAGCTTTTCCTGGGAAGGCGCGGGCGACTGGTCTGTGCGTGAGGTCGATGTGCCGGAAGGCTACGTGAGTTCCGTGAGCAGGATTCAGGATTCGAATGACGCCTCAAAGACAACCGGTTTCGAGATTACGAACACAGAGAAGTCGCCTAAGGAGACGCCCAAAGAGGGTGTCGCCGACATGAGCGATACGAACAGCCTGGTGCTGATGCTTTTACTTCTTGTTGGTGGCTGCGCTCTTATTGCAGCAGGCGTCGCAGTAAGCAGGAAGCACGGACGCCCTTGAACGAGAGGAAACGGAGAATAAGAACGTGACACCAGGCAGGATGTCTGAGCAGCAAAGCGGACACATGAACATGCACGCAGAGTTGGAGCGATCATGAGCAGGATATTCGACAAGGCACAGAAGATGCTGGAGGACAACCGCCACAAGCACAGCTGGCACGGGGCAGCAGGGGCCTTGGGCATCGTCTTTGCCGCTGCTGTCGCAGTCCTTCTCGTCGGTACGGCGGTGGCACTCACGGGCGGTACGACGATGCAGGACGCCCTGACACAGGATTCCGCCCTCTTCTGGGAGTCCGCATCCGGTACGGAGACCGACTGGCAGAAGGTCGATGCACAGAAGCCTCTAGACGCCACCTCAAAGCTCCGCCTGCGTCTTGCTTTCAAGCTCGATGCCGGAGCGCTCAAGGCAGGAAGCGTCCTCGAGTATAGGCTTCCTGACAGTATCAAGCTCACGAGCACGGAGCCTGTCAAAGGGAATGTGTACACGGATGCAACTGTGAAGGACCCTGCTCGCACGGATACAACGTCTATCGGCACCTATACGATCAAGGACAACGTTGTCGCTTTCACATTCGACGAGAGTGTATGCACGAAGAATGCTGGCTCTGCAGACGGCAAGACGGCAGGGGAGGCGCTCGGCGGATATGCTGACATCGACCTCACATTCGAAGATCTTGCGTGTGACGCAGATGGTACGGCCAAGCTTGCGCTTTCCGATCTTGTGAAGCTCGAAGTCACGAAGAAGGTGGAGACAGCATTGACAGAAAACGCTGCAGCAGAGAGCTCTTCTTCCGGTACGCCTACTGCAGCAGAGGCAGCGTCCGTCGATACCTCTGACGAAGAGACGTCCAGCGAGGATGTTGCAGCCTCTGATGTCTCTGCCGAAGGCGCAAAGAGCGCAGCCAAGGCAGCACCAGTGCTTCTTGCAGCAAACGACAACAGCACGATTGACCTGACGAACTACATCACGAGCACAGAGGTGCAGAAGCTCGTGAACGGGAACTACCAGGATGCAACAGAGTTCAACGACGGCGATACCGTAAAGGTCTCCATCGCATACAAGCTTCCGAAGAACACTCTCACCTCGAACTCCAGAGTTGTTACATATACATTGCCTGATGGCATCAAGCCTGCCAAGGCCACAAGCGGCAACATCGAGAGCGGCGGCAAGACGACGGTCGGTACCTATACGATCGACGCTTCCGGCAAGGCGACGCTGACCTTCAACGATGATTTCTCAGCAGACGGCGGAGCAGTTGTGGGCACGCTCAAATTCACGGGCACCGTCTCAAACAGCAGCACGTCGAGCGACAAGACCATCAACTTTGGCGGCAGCTCTTCCAGCATCACGATCAAGAAGCATGAGGAGACTCCGTCGACAGACGAGCATGATATCGCTGTTGCCAAAACTGCTACGCTGAGCCCGGACAGGAGGACTATCAACTACGAGGTGATAGCTTCCACGACTAAGGGTACTGACGGTGCCGTCACCATCACTGACAAGCTGGACAAGTACAACACTAAGAATGCCAACCCCACCTACGATGTATCGTCCATCGCGGTGAAGAAGATCGATGCCAATGGTACTTCGACGGCGCTGAACTCCTCCGACTACAAGTTGACGCTCGACAATACGAGCACCGACAGCAATGGCGGTCCCAACTTCAAGATTGAGAACCTTCCTGCGCTCTCTGCAGGTGAAAAGTATGTGGTCGACTATACCGCCAATGTCAATGCCACGAACACCGACACGGTAAAGGTCCCGAACAACGCGAGCGCCGGCTATGAGGGCAATATCCAGTGGAGTTCGAAGATCGTCGGCTGGGACAAGGATATCCAGAAAACCGGTACCTACGATGTGAACACCGGCCAGATTGTCTGGACAATCACAGTGAACCCGAATGGTGAGGATATCTCCAATTGGAGGGTCGTCGACATCCTGACCGGTGGACGCAAGCTGACGCAGAAATACTGCGTGAAGAGTGCAGATGGCTCCTTCAGCCAGTATTTCGGCAATGCCGGTGATACCTCGGTCGATTTCAGTTTCTCGAGCATCGCCTCCCAGCTGAGCGACACCCAAAAGAAGGGGAAGTTCTACATCTACGTCTATACGGATGCCCCTGATGGTGACGGACAGGTGACCAACAGCGCTACTTCTACGAACGGTTTTGGCGAGACCACCTCAGGAACCGGTACCACGGATGTGAAGCACCGCTCTTGGGATGTATCGAAGAAACATACGACCGAGCAACTCGACAACGATACCAAGGCTACGGAGCACTGGAACTCTTCGGTCACACTGCCGGAAGGTAACATCACATCCTTCACCTTTACCGACACCATCGAGAATGCGAGAGACGAGAACGGCAATGATATGGGCGCGGACAGCCATTACGCTATCGCGTCCGAGCTCGAGAAGGAGTTTGCGAGCACCGTAGTCGATGGCAAGAAGACGAATTCGGGCCACCTCTACATCAAGGTCGATGGCTACAACAGGTACTACTATGCTGGCTACAACCAGGCTGGTTCCTTCTATGACAGCTACTATGATAGCCAGGATGGCCTAACGCAGGACGTAGACATCAAGGTCACCTACTACGATGCCAATGGTAATGAGGTCTCAGCCAGTGACACCACGACGCATGTGAAGGGCTTCAAGGTCACTGTCACGCTGAAGGACAAAGTACAGGTCAAAGCCCAGACCATGGAGCTCGAAAGCTACACGACCCATGTAGACCACGCAAGCGCAGCTGAGGGTTCATCTTGGAAGATCTCGAATACTGCTGCCGTGGGCGACAAGAAAGCTACGACCACCTTCGACTTCGGCAATCAGAAGAAGCTCGACAAGCAGGTGAAGACGGGCAGCGAGTATGGTACGGATACCTACAAGAGCGGCGATACCACACTGAACTATGACAAGACCAACGGCGTGCTGACCTACCGTCTGCTGCTGAGCACGACGGAAGCGGATTCCGGCAAGACTATCATCGTCACCGATACGCTGCCTGATGGGGCGACGCTCGTGGATGGCTCGGTGCGCGCCAACTTCTTTGCTGACGAGAACAACCAGCAGACGACCAACTACAACGGGACCGACTTCAACGGCGACCAGAAGCCGCAGGCCACGACTTCGACGGTGGATGGTAAGACGGTCATGACTGTCACTACCCCAAACTACAAGTACTACGATGATGGCAATCATCAGTATTCCAAGATCGCCATCTACTACCAGCTTTCCGTGAAGGACGATCCTTCCTGGACGAAGGACAGGTCGAAGACCTATAGCAATACGGCGAAGTGGGACAGCCACTCCGCCACATCCAACACGACCATCAAGCGCAATGCGATGAAGGTTGCCAAGTCCGGCGAGCAGCTGGACAAGGATGGCAATCCGGTGAAGATTGGCACAGATGGCAAGCCTACCGTCACGCCTTCCGGCGAGGTACGCTACTACGTGGAAGTTAACACGGGCGCAGAGGACCTCGACCCCAATTCGGACGAGCTGGAGCTCACCGATACGTTGAATCTCGACACCGGCACGACGGAATCGTTGCAACCGAAGCTCGACCCCAACTCCATCAAGGTCTATGCGTATGACATCACGAAGGACCATCACTACGACGAGGGCAAGGAGATTGCCGACTATCGCGTGAAGTACGATGAGACCACGCACAAGATCACGGTCGAGCTGCCTGACAAGACAGCCTGCGTACTGGTATATGTCTACCAGCTCAACGACAGCTTTGTAGACGGCAAGACGATCTCCAACAATGCATCGCTCTCCGGCAAGTTCAGCGCAGACCATACCGTGACGCTCAAGGAAGTCGATTCTTCCGCCACGGCCGAGAAGGCGCGTCTTGTCGTCTACAAGACGGACGAGGATGACTTCCACCATACACTTAAGGGTGCCACCTTCGAGCTGGACTACTGGGATACCGCTAGCGGCTCTTGGAACAAGATCAACACCCAGATGCCGCTGACTACCGATGCTAACGGTGCCATCACCTACGACCTCGAAGAGAACGCTGACAGCCTCAAGGCCAATACGCTGTATCGCCTGAAGGAGACGGAGGCTCCTGATGGCTATGCCTGCGACGCGGTGCGCTATTTCATCTGGAGGGCATCCGGTGTCTCTGCGGATACCGCCTATGGCGAGTCCAAGGCTGCGAATGCAAAGGACGATTCCGGCAACGCAATCCAGCGTTCCGTCATTGAGTTCTTCTCGCATGCCGGCGGCAACATGTATATTACGGACAAGTACACCCGCGTTACAGTGAAAAAGAACTGGGCGAACGATAATGGAACTACTGCGACTGCTCCTTCTGGTGCGAGCGTGCGGCTGCAGCTCTATCGCTCGACGAAGACGATGGATAAGGGCGATGCCGTTAAGGTCACTGTCACAAGCGAAGGGAATACTGGCCAGGAGAAGACGAAGCTGGATGGAACCTCTGATGGTGTGAAGTACGTCAAAAAGGGTACTGACTATACGTTCCAAATAGCTGGCTATAACGGGCAGACCTATACAGTCTACGTTGACGGTGTCGCGAAGTATACGGGCACGATTGACGCATTCAATACTCCAGTGCCGGTTACACTCAATGGTCTAACTTCAGACGTGACGGTCGATGTCAAGTCTGATAATTATAACGCGTTCTCACTCTCGTCCAAGTCCTGGCAGGATCCGAAGCAGATTTTGGATGGCTCCTCCAAGACAGTGGTGGGAGACTCCGTTACTGTGTCTGCGGCGGACAGCTGGATCCACAACTGGGACAACCTGGCTCAGGACGACGGGAACGGCCATGAGTATTACTACACCGTGGAGGAGCTGGGTTACACGGTGGATGGCACCTACTACGAAGCGGGTACAAGCTTCAAGTACGCTGTCTCCTACTTCAATAATGCTGGCATTCAGTCTGGCTCCATCACAGTGACGAACTCGATGCCGAAATCGTATGTCCTGCCTGATACGGGCGGTATCGGAACGCATGGGTATGTGCTTGCGGGTGCCGCCATCGCGATGGGTGCCGCTACAGTCCTAATGCTACTGAGGTACATGAGGAGAATGGAGTAAGCTCACCCTTTCCGGGCTCTCGCTACTTATGGTGGATAACGCTCTTGCATCCTCTTGAGCACGTGGTGCCCGGACAGCAGGATTTTACCGACGGAAGGCTTCGGCCCTAAGGCGCAGGATGGATGCTTAAGGGTGGATTGAATTTGTAAGTGCAACACTTTAAGCCGAAGCGCGATGGTTGCACCAAGTTCTGCAAAGTGCGCCGGAAACGTTGCGACAAGGCATGCAATTCGGCCCTCCGGAGCATCCAGGACGTCGGATCATGCGCTTTCCGACCATGGTGGGAATCGGCCCCCTCTCCAGGATTGCACAACTGCACAACTGTGCGCAACGGAGGGGGCCGGACGGATCTGCTGCTGCCGGCGGCTGCATGCCGCAGGCAGTGCATGCGGCCTATGCTACCTCAGATATGCATGCGGAACGAGTGTGGGCTTGAGCACCACGCTGTATGCGGGAATGCGCACGATTCCGAGTCTCGTGAGTGTCCTTCCGGTAGGGGCAATCCCAGCTCGCCGAACGGGCAGCTACCTATCGAGGCGAGTGGGTACGAGTTGACACGGCTGCAGGCGAGTGCCACGTCCCTGTCCACATGCCCCTTGGGGAATATCTTCCTTCAGCTGCTTGTGGTTGCGCTGCGTCTCCGATTTCTGGTTAGACTCCTGCGGATCACATCAGAAGATGCGGCAGCACCTCCTCCCAGGGAAACGATGATTAATGCCTATGCCGGCCGCGAAAGGCCACGTGGATGGTCCTTTCTGGCACATCATTGGGAATTAATCATCGTTTCCCTAGTTCTACCTCTCGGGACTCGGACTGTACCCTTTCTCGGTCAGGCATGAGGCAGGATGTACTGTCACAGGTCAGTTCTGCATTCCTCGGGAGGGGTGAAAGCAGATGCTGCTGCTCGTCTTCCGTCTTCCGGCAGAACGAATGGAAAAGAATACCGTCCGGACCTCGCGAAGAGTTCCGGACGATATGAGGAAGGGCTTCAGCAATCGATTAGAAACTGCAGTGGCCATCGAGCGTGCAGTGCGCGCCGGCTGCAGGAGCAGGATCTGCGGCAGGGGTTGGCTCTGCAACCTCGCCTTCCACGACGTGCTCCTTGAGGTAGTCGATGATGTCAGAAGACTCGTAGAGGGCCTTGCCGTCGATGAAGAGGCAGGGCACCTGGCGCTTGCCGCCGACCTCGATCAGGTGCTCGCGGTCAGCTTCGGACTCGTCGATGTTGTGGAGCGGCAGCTCGATGTCGTTTGCCTCCATGAAGGAGAGAACCTTGTGGCACCAGGGGCAGCCATTCTTGATGTAAAGCTCGAGATTCGAAGACATGAAATCCACCTTTCGTTCGCTGTTATTGGTCTTCTTGTTCCCGGAATCAGGAATTGGTATACACAGAGGAGCATTTTCATGCTTCGTCCATGGACGTGTGGCTCATGTCCGGATTCGCCCTGGCAGTTGGCCGGGTTAATATAGACCACCATTGGCCTCGGTCCTTGCCTTCCAGCAGTCCCTGAGAGGCTGAGGCATGTCGACAAGTGCGCCTCGTGTGCACATAGCTGCCTTCTGCCAGCTGTCCTGAGAGCATCGCCTTGCTGTCCTGCTTCGAATGCCTCGCCTGCTTTGTCCACAGGAAGCACGAGCGACAGTGGCCGAGCCACTTTGTCGCCACCCTGTAGAAGAAAAGCAAGAACTTCCCTGAGCCTTTACTGCATCGCATTGACAAGGCCGCTTCTCGCTGTCCTTGGACTTCTTTACCACGCTTGGTGTGTACTCAACAACGCCGAGTAAGGAAAGGATGCGCGCATACCCTGCATGGTTGTCGGCTACGACCCAAGAGCTGTCGGCGATGCCTGAAAGGGCAACCTTTAGCTTCGACTCGGTAGGCCTCCCGCGAAGTGTTGCATATTCGCTCCCCCGGCTCGCTTTGCACTCTGCGCAGACCTTGAGACTTGATATATCGCTTGAGTGCACAGTATAACCGTGGTCTGTGTGCCATCGCGCATCTGTACAGCCAACCTTGCCCTGCTGCCCGCAAGCAACTCGTCGAGGGCAAGCCCGTCTGCCTGACAGCAGACTGTGCCTGGGAGACTTCAGGGCAGATCCCACTACCTCAAAGAGCCTCATGCGCATGGAACCCATAAGGTCCTTAAGGCTCGCATGGCAGCTCTTCGTAAGCTGGTTTAAGCGACATGCCTGCAAGCGTGTCTTTTGCATACTTTGCCCCTGCGGTGGTGAAAAGCTTCGATATCGCTGTGACCGATCCCATCTTCGCCGAGAAGGTCCTGTCGCAGGAGCAACACTTCCATCTGTAATGGCCTTGTGCAGAGTGCCCCTTACAGAAGAGGTCTGCAGATCTATACCTCGGATATCTTTTGGGCTCACCTGCAAGCGCGGATCCTGCTATCTTCTTAGCGATGCCTATCTTCTCGATCCGCTGCAGTATCATTGAGTCCGGCCCTTCCGTTTCTCGATGTCTTTGTTTGGCGACATGCATTGTAGGCAAAGGCCCGGACAACATTGGGCCCTTCTCAGATCAATCGTGGTCTAACAGAGAGTTAATATATGTACACAACATATAGCAGTCACAGTGCAAGGAGGATCTCATGAAGTGCGCAGTCCGCTACTATTCCCGTTCCGGCAATACCCGTCTTCTCGCAGAAGCCATCGCAGACGAGCTCGGTGTGCCGGCAGTGTCTGTTGACAGCCCTGATGCGAAGCTCACAGGACGCACCGATGTCCTCTTCATAGGAGGTGCCCTCTACGTCTATGGCCTTGACAAGAAGCTTGTCTCCTTCATCCAAACGCTTGACGGCGATA